>CAYMGD010000028.1:19905-26986 GCA_964389905.1 uncultured Coprobacillus sp.
GAAGATATTAGAGAAATAGCAACAGAATTAATTTATGATGAATCTACAAAAAATCTTACTATTGAAAAGATTAAGAATAGTAGAAAAATGGAGTTAGATATATGAAGATAAGATATTATACAGAAGATGAATTAAAATCTTTAAAAAGTAATATCTTTGTACTTGATGTACATTACAATAGGGTTATTGAATATGATCCTATTTTTAAATTGTGGTGTATTATGTTAAGACTTGATTGTCCACAATTAACCTGTAAACAAATATTTCAAAGAGCAGGATTTGATACATCAATACTTCATGATAATCTACCATATAGAAGAATAGGACTATGGTTAAAAAGTTATAAGAAATTTGGTATATCTTATTTTTTACCAGAGTACGAACCATATTGTACTAAAAATAAAATATCAAAAGAGGTAAAAGAAGATAAATTTAAATTACAACTTTTAAAATGTGTTTTAGAGAGATTAAAGGAGATTGAAGATGAGCAAAATGGATAAACATATTTCAATCTCTCGTGATTTAGATTTAAAAATAAAAGCATCTTCTAAGAAAAGTAAAAGAAGTTATTCGGAAGAAGTGGATTATATTATTAAAGAACATTATAAAGAACAAGAAGAATTAATTAAATTATTATATTCTTTAGATTCAGATATAAAGTTTATTACAAGAAAAATAAATATATTGTTTGAACTTGTAAAACAAATATATTCAGATTTAAATTTTACTAATATAAAAGATCCAAAAACAAGTTATGCAGTAAATGAATTTATGAAGAAAATGAGGTCTGATAAATATGACAACTAGTCCAAAAGTAATTTTTAATTGTAAGTTTACTCATGCATTTAATCGCAGAGAAGCTAATTATACTGATAAACAAATAATCGGATTAAAAAAGAAAATTGCTCGTAAGTTTGATTACTTTTCAAATGAAAGTAAAAGAGTAATGAATCTCTTTGATTATTATACAGGCGATATAAATAAAAGTGAGAGAATGAATCTTGTTATAGAGGATGGAAGTTATGCAACTAAAGAAGAAATAGAAAAGAGAAAAGTTAAATTTGTTAAGTATGCTGAAAACTCTAATTTATGGCAAGGTGTAGTTAGTTTTAATAATGATTATTTAAATGAAAATATATCACTAGAAGATTTAGAACAAGAACTAATAAAAAATGTCCTCCCTAGATTATTTAAAAAGATGGGATTTAAAGATAAAAAAAATATGGCTTATAATTTATCTTTTCATACTGATACAGATAATCTTCATGCTCATATAAGTTTTATAGAAAAGAAACCCAATTATATTTTAACTAATAATAAATTAGGCTATAGAAGAAAAGGAGAACTTACTCAAGAAGAAATAGACTTTATGAAAAATGAAGTAGTCTTTGCAGTAGAAAGAAAAAATTATTTAAGTCCTATGATTAAAATAACTAATGAAGAAATAGATAAATTAAAGAAATACTTTAATCCAAAAGAAAGAAATTTTATCTTGTATGATAAAGAAGACTTAATTTTAGAAGATGATATTTTAAGATTAGGCAAATTATTATATGAAGATAGAAAGGATAAGACTAAAAGAATAAAGTTTAATTCTATAAGAAATGATGAGATAAAGGATCTAACCAAAAGAATTAAACAGTATTTATTTTATACTAAAAGTGAATACTATGATGATTATAGAAATTTTAAAGATTCAATTGATACTTTAAATAATTATTTGTATCAAGTTAATGTTGATAATAATGTTTCAAATATTAAAATTGATAAAACTTTATCTGATAGTAAAAATGAATACTTAGATAACTATATTTATAATGCTATTGTAAATCATGCTGATTATTTATTTAAGAATAAATCAAAAAAATATAATACTTTAGATACTGATGAAATACTTAAAGAAATTATATTAAAAGAGTTCAAAAGAAATAAGAACCAAACTAGATATGATATTTTAAATAATTACTTAAGTAATAATGTACCTAAAATGAAATATAAAAATAAATATAAAATTATAAATGCAGTAAAAAGCATTAATGCAGAAATGGAAGAAGCACAAAAAGAATTTAGTAAACTATTTGAAACAGATAATAGTTATTCAAAAAATTGAAAAGGGAGTGATTAATGTGCCAAATTGGACTGAAAATAGAATAATATGTAAAAAACATATTGGAGATAAAATTTTAACAAAAAACAATAATAAATATAGTTTTGATTTTAATACTTTAATTCCAATGCCTAAGGATTTACAAATTGATGCAAGTTTTGGTGGTTTAGAAGGATTAGCATATTTATATTTAACATCTAGTAATGAATCAAAAAAAGAAGAGATTAATAATGCATATAGAAGTATAAACCCGTATTTAGATGATATTTATAATAAGTATTTCTTTGAAAAAATTAAAAATGATATTAAAGAATATGAAAAAAATGAAACTTTTAAAGATGATGTTCGGTTAGGTAAAAAATATTTAGATAACTATAAAAAGTATGGGTACTGTCATTGGTATAGTTGGTGTAATGCAATTTGGGGTACAAAATGGAATGTAGAAGAAGATGTTAAAGTAAATTATAATAAAGACAATGATGAATATGAAATATGTTTTTATACTGCTTGGAGTATTCCTGTTGGAATTGTAAATGAATATAAGAATCTTTGCGAAGATGAAGAATTTTATTGGGAATATGAAGATGAAGATTCTTATGATAGACATCTTCTAAAAATGATAAATGGTGAAATAGTTGATACTATTTATTCAACTGATGAATTAGAAGAAATGGAGTTTTAACTATGCCGTTATGGAAATGTATGGTATTTATAATATTTGTAGTGGTAGTTAGTGGACTATCGCTATTTTTATTTTGTGTATTAAAAATCTCTAGTAGATGTTCTAGAGAAGAAGAAAGGGGAGAGGCATATAACAATATTAGGAATAATAATAGGACTTAGACGAAGAGAATTAAATTTAACTTTAGAAGATTTATCTAAAATAACTGATATATCAATAAGTGAATTAAGTCGTTTAGAAAATGGTAAAGTTAAGGCACCTAAAAGTGTCTTTTTATATAGGTTGGCAAATGTATTAAAATTAGATTATAATACTTTGTTAAAGTATAAGTATGCTACTTATTATAGAGAAAAGGAATTACTATATGCTGGATGTTATTTATAATGAAGATTGTCATATAGGAATAAAGAATATTCCTGATAATTCAGTTGATTTAGTAATTATAGATCCACCATATAAAATAAATAATCATAATTCAGGTGGTAAATCAGATTTAGCAATAGAGATTGAAAAGTATAATAAAGAACTATATGATAACAAGTTAACTTCAAGTTATGATTATAAAATACTAGATGAACTAATTAGAGTTCTGAAAAAGATAAATATTTATATATTTTGTAATGGAGAACAAATACCATTTTATATAGATTATTTTGTTAATAAAAGAAAATGTAAAATGGATATTATTGTATGGAATAAAACTAATGCTTTACCGTTATTTAATAATAAATATTTAACAGATAAAGAATACTGTTTATATTTTCGTAAGGGTGGTTATTGTAAACCTAATAATTATGAGGATGCTAAAACAGTATTTTATTATCCTATAAATATTAAAGATAAGAAAAAATGGAAACATCCTACAATAAAACCAGAAGAACTAATTAGAAAATTAATAAGAAATAGCAGTAAAGAGAATGATATAGTTTTAGATTGTTTTATGGGTAGTGGTACAACAGCAGTTTGCTGTATTAAAGAAAACAGAAGATACATAGGATATGAAATAAATGAAAAATATTTTGATATATGTAATCAAAGAATAAAAGAAACAAAGGAGGAAGATAAATGTTTATAAAAAAAGATGATTGGGAAAAAATAAAAGAAATGGTAGATAATCTTTATTGGGATGAGGATAGAATGAGTAGAGATGGAATCTATTTTTTGAAACATCTTGATAAAAAATTAAAAGAATTGGAAATAAATAATAAAAACAAAATATATGCTATTACTAGTCACGGAGTTTATAACGATGAAGAATATAATGATTTATTTGTAACTCCATCTAAAGAAATTGCTCAAAGAAGATTAAATGCTGAAATAGAAAAACTAAAACAAGAACTTGATATATCTATTGCACAGAATTATGACAAGATTGATATAAATGATCCTGAATACGATAATGAATGGATTTTTAAAGAAGATGACACATCTTTTGAAATATATTTAAATGGTGAATATAATTCTAATCATTGTGTAATTTCTCTTAAAGAACAAGAGTTAGTATTAGAAGAAGAAAAGAATATGGAGATTATATAATGGGACAATATTATAAATTTGCTAATATAGATAAAAAAGAAAAATGCGATAGAAATAGGCATAGTTATAAGTTGATGGAACATTCCTATGTTGGAAATAATTATTGTAATGATATATTAAGATTATTAAGCAATGAATGGAAAGGTGATAGAGTAATTCATGTTGGTGATTATGCAGAGCCAAATGATGGAACTACAACAGATAAATTCATTACTAAAATTGTAAAAGAGCTTGATATTAATTATTCATTGTATGAGTATATAGATTCATTTGAGGAAGTAAGTCCAAGTAATAATGATAATATAAGATATGTTTATAACTTAGATAAAAAAGAATATGTAGACTTATATAAACAACCCGTTCAACACTTTTATTATGATTCAGAGAAACATGAAATAGGTGCTTGTAAAATTAATTCTTTTGCATTATTAATTGGATGTGGCAATCAGCAAGGTGGAGGAGATTATTATCATATAAATAAAAAAACGGTTGGTTGTTGGGCAGGAGATAAATTAGTATCTTCTTCTGATTTTTTAAATGAATATGAAAATTATAAACAAAAGAATTTAATATTTAATTTGTATAAAGATAAATATAAAGGATTGAAGAAATATCATACTTTATTTGAAGATAAAATTTTATCAGATGGAAATAAAACATTAGAAGAATATGTAGATTTTTTTGATAAGTATGAAAATGACTTTAATAAAGTAAAATTAGATGAAGAAAGTTTGTTACCAAAGGAAATTGAAAGTTTTAATATGGTGATAGATACTTATTTTGAAAATAAAAAATTAAAGAATAAAGAGGGAGAGTTAGATGTTAATTGATGATATTAATAGTGAATTAGAAAAAATTAAAATTGATAGTTTATCTTCTGCAATAAAAGAAAATTTACTTTCAAATATGAGAGATATAATCCTAGAAGAAAATCGAAAAATAAAATTAAATAAATGTTTAGATTTAGAAAATATTAATAATACAGTTGAAGAATTAGAATATGATATTGATGAATTAATAACTAATTTTATAATAAATTGTATTGAAATAGAGGAGGATAAATGTCTATAGAGTTAATCATAGTATTAGCTCTTTTGTTTTTGTTTATAGTAGGCTTTATGTTTGTAGAACCTGCTATTGCAAAACATAAGATAAAAAATAATAATGAATATGGATCTGCTAGATTTTCTACTTTTAATGAAATAAAAAACAATTTTAAAAAAGAAAAAATAGATAATATAAAGGAATCTGGTGTACCAGTATGGTTTAGCAAAGATTATAAATATGTTTGGTTTGATAGAGAAACACCACATTATACTTATTTAGGGTCAACAGGTAGTGGTAAATCTGTTACAGCAGTAATTCCTATGTGTTCTTTTATAGCAACCTCTAAAAAGAAAAGAAGTGTATTTATAACTGATCCAAAAGGAGAAATATTTAATACAACTTCTAAAATGTTTAAAGATAATGGATATAATGTTTTAACACTAGATTTTAGACATCCAGAACTTTCTAATCATTTTAATATATTAGAACCTATTATAAAAGAATATGAAAATTATATGGACTATGAAAAAAAGTCAAAGTCTAGTAAAAAAGATAAATTAAAATATAATAATTTAGCAATGACTTCACTTGCTGAAACAAATAGATTAATAACCTCACTTGCAACGATGATTATGCAAGAAAAGACACAACAAAAAGATCCTTTTTGGAATAATAGTGCTAGAAATTTATTAGAAGGATTATTTGGTTTCTTTTTAGAAGAATATAAAAGTGGCAATATAAAAAGAAATCAAATAACGATGACTTCTATTCGTAAGTTTCAAAATAGTTCTATGCAAGAAAAGAACTTTAATAAGTTTAAATATTATATAGATAAGAAAGAATATGGTAGTAAAAGCAAAGATTCTTTAACTTCAATATTAAGTGCTAGTGAAAATACTTATAAATCAATAACAGCAGTATTTGGTGAAAAAATGAGTTTGTTTGATGATGTTAATGTAGCAAATGTAACATCAGATTCAGATTTTGATTTTGACTTGTTAGGAAAAGAACCTACAGCACTTTTTATAATTGTACCTGATGAAGATAAAGTATATTTTACATTAGTCACTATAATAGTTGGACTTCTTTATAAAGAACTAGTAAAACTAGCGAATAGTAATGAGAATAAAAAATTACCTGTACAAATAGATTGGTTATTAGATGAGTTTGCTAACTGTCCACCACTAGCAGATATTGAAGCACTTGTATCAGTAGCAAGAAGTAGAGGAATGAGATTTCATTTCTTTATCCAATCTTTTTCGCAATTAGATAATGTTTATGGTAAAGAAGTAGCTCAAATAATTTTAGATAACTGTGGACTTATTTATTTAAAAACTAATACTCAAGATACAGCAGAACAAATATCTAAAAGACTAGGTAAAACTACTATATCAAGTAATTCAATCAGTCAATCATTAAGTTTGACTGATTATAATGGTAATAAGTCAACATCATTAATGGCTAGAGATTTATTAACTCCAGATGAAGTAAAACAATTGCATTATAAAACAATAATATTTCCTATAATTGGTTATCCAATATTTAGAGATACAGTTATGTATAATAAATTTTCTTGTTATAAATCTGGTGAAATAAAAAGAAATATTAATTCATTAAAACTTTTAGATAATACTTATTTTACTGTTGAACAAATAAAATCATCTTTAGGTGGGAGATTTAGAAAAATAGATGATAACTTAGATATGAGT
>CAYMGD010000029.1:0-26178 GCA_964389905.1 uncultured Coprobacillus sp.
AATTAAAAAAATATTACAAAAAGTTAAAATAGCAAATTACTTTCACAAGCAAAAATAGGTAAGTTTACTCAATGGGTAGGCTTACCTTTTTCATTTTATAAACTATTTACAAGAAAGAATAATTTTTGGCCCCGACACTTTGGACTCTAAATGTCCGTTACTATTGAAGGACTTAGAAGTGTGTCGATGTAATTGTCAATAAAAAACTTAATAAAAAAGGTAAAAAAGTATTAATAATTATGGTAATAACAATTTAATAAAAAAGGTAATTGAGACTTTATAAAAATGGTAATAATAATTTAATAATTATGGTAATTTATACTTGAGAAATCATGGGCAAAAATGCCCCTGTCAAGAACTCTTGTGATGAGAATAAGACCATAATTCGAAGTGAAAAAACTTTGGAATTATGGTCTTTGTGCGTTTGGCATGCATAATAACTAAGAAATAATATTTCTCTAGATGAAAGTTTTACGAAGTGTTAGCCCTAGACTTGGGTGTCCATCGTGAGGTGGCATCTGCTATAAGTCCTAGACAAAATCTTGGCCTAAGGGATACAAAATGAATCAGGCTACTATGATGGGTAAGGCTGCTGTTGTAAAGAAAGCTAAAGCCCGCACGCCTCAATTGCATCATAGTAAGTTTAGGTGATTTTTGTTTATTTCCTTAATTCCCTAGAAAAATTATAGTATACAAAAACAGCCATAAAAACTGTAAAAAATGCATTTTTTGGGCTGTTTTTTCTTGATTTTTTACTTGTATACTATATAATTATAGTATACAGGAGGAAAAGTATTATGTCACTATTTAAAGGGATTAAAGTTGAAATGCCAACAGATAAAATTACCTTTAAGAAGGGTAAAAAAGATACTGTTTATGTTTATCACACTACAAGAATTTATCGAAGAGAAAAAGATAATAAACCTACTAGCGATGAAGTTGCAATTGGCAAAATAGACAATGAAGCTGGTATGCTAATACCTAATAATAAGTACTATGAACTATTTAAGAAAGAGGATAAAGTAACATATAATCCTATTAGTATACGCACTATTGGAACATTCTATTTTCTTGATGCTATTACAAAGAAAATAAACTTATACGATGATCTATATTCCGTATTTAATGATAAAGCAAAAATCATATTAACATTAGCATTTTATATGATAACAAGAGGGAATACAATGAAATATATCGATTATTGGTGCGAAGAAAACTATAATTATTTATCTACTCCTCTTGTTTTTCAAAGAGTAAGTGAGTTATTTGCTAGTATATCATTTGATGATAGAATGAGTTTCTTTAAAAAATGGAGTAAACACATTAAGGAAAGTGAATATATCGCATATGATGTTACTAGTATATCTAGTTATTCTAAACAAATTGATAATGTTAGTTATGGATATAATAGAGATGGTGAAAAATTACCTCAAATAAACTTAGGAATGTATACAGGTGAAAAAAACAAACTACCAATATTTTATAATGTATATGATGGAAGCATAAACGACAAAGAGCAATTAATATTTATGATAAAGCATACAAAAGAATTAAGCATTAAAAATATTAAGTTTGTAATGGATAAAGGGTTTTATAAAAGTGATAATTTAGATTATATGTATGATAATAACTATCCATTTCTTATATGTTTATCAAATAGCTTGTTATATGCAAAAGAATATATAAAAAGTGTAAAAGATACAATACAAAGTGCAAACAATTGGGACAATAAACATCAAATATATGCAACATATATGAAATATGAAGAAAATGGAAAAACATATAACATTCATATAATATTTAATCCCGATAAGCAGGTTGATGAACAAAAACTTACTTATTCTGAAATTGAAAAATACAAAAAAGAATTAGAAGCTTATAAAGAAGAAAAGAAAGTTCCTCAATCAATAACAAAATATGAAAAATATTTTGACATAGTTATTAAAAGAAAACGAATAGAGTATAGTTTAAGCAATGAAAAAGTAAAAGAAAATATGCTGTCAGATGGTTATGTATTATTTTTAACATCCGATTTAAAAATAAGGCCAATAGAAGCATTAGAAATATATCGAAATAAAGATGTAATAGAAAAGAACTTTAATAATCTAAAGAATGAATTAGATTTCTATAGAATCAAAACACATATAAATGAAACAACAGAAGGAAAGATATTTGTTGGATTTATAGCATTAATATTAAGAAGTTATATATTAAATAGTTTAGAAAAAGTAAAAGGGACACTAAAGAAAACAAATATTACAATAAAAGAAATATTATTGGAACTAGAGAAAATAAAAGTGACTAAATTTGCTGGAGATAAAACAACCTTAATGGCAATCACAAAAACTCAAAAAAGTATATTAAATGCATATGATATATCTCCTGATGTAAACAAAGCCCTAGAATCGCTCTAGGACTTTTGTATACTATAATTTTCTTAGGGAATTTAGGTTATTTACAATTTTGCTTTGATAATTGTAATTAAACTATATTATCCTATAAATACTTATCATTTTTATATTTGCAATACTTTTATAAAGCCGATACTGATACTCATATTTTGATGGCTATTGTAAATAGTATAATAAAAATTGCCTTTATTACACTTGTGTAATATATTTTACCATAAAAAAGTTGAAATTAACTGTTGTCAATATATTTTTTAAACTTTTTCGTGTGTTTATTCTGCTTAAAAAAATAAATGGTATTGACATATTAGTTATTTGTAGTATAATATTGTTTAGTATCATTAAACTAAAAGTTTAATGATACAAGAAACCAAACATTTTAGTTTTAATTTTTGAAGGTGAAAAAAGTATGAATATAGGAATGAAAATTAAAAGTCTTCGAACCTTATGTGGACTTACCCAAGAAGAACTTGCCGACAGATGTGAGCTTACTAAAGGATTTATTTCTCAAGTTGAGAATAATCTTACTAGCCCTACCATTAAAACCTTAAATGATATATTGTTAGCACTAGGTACAAATTTATCTGATTTCTTTATGGATAGTAGTGCTAATGAAAAAATTGTTTTTGGTAGAGATGATTATATTGTGAAGAAAACTGATGAACAAGAAATGATTTGGTTAGTTCCCAACAGTCAAAAAAACGAAATGGAACCTGTTATGGTTACATTATCTCCTTTCACCACCACCACTGTTGATATGCCTCACGAAGGTCAGGAGTTTGGTTATGTGTTAAAGGGAAAAATTGTTGTGACGATTGAGTCAAAGGAGTACAAATGTTGTCAAGGTGAAAGTTTTTACTTCACGACTGACAAGAACCATTTTATAGCTAATAAAACAAAAGAAGAAGCAAAAGTAATATGGATTTCTAGTCCACCAAATTTTTAAAGGGGTAACAATATGATAAAAAAAGATGTAATATTAGAATTAATAAATGTAAATAAATCATTTAATGATAGTTTAGCTGTGGAAAACTTTAATCTTTATGTTAATAAGGGCGAGTTTATTACTTTCTTAGGACCTAGTGGCTGTGGGAAGACAACAACACTACGAATGATAGCTGGTTTAGAGATTCCAACAAGTGGGCAAATCTTATTAAATGGTAATGATATTGCAAAACTGCCACCATACAAAAGACCATTGAATACTGTTTTTCAAAGATATGCTTTGTTTTCACACTTAGATGTTTATGATAATATTGCCTATGGTTTGAAATTAAAAAAGATACCTTACGAAGTAAAAAACAAAAATGGAGAAACAGTAACAAGATTTCGTAAGTTCACAAAAGAAGAAATAAATGAAAAGGTTAAGAAGGCTTTAAAGATTGTTGATTTGGAGTCTTTTGAAAAAAGAGATGTTTCAACGTTATCTGGTGGACAGCAACAACGTGTTGCTATCGCTAGAGCAATCGTTAATGAACCTGAAATACTTTTACTTGATGAGCCGTTAGGAGCATTAGATTTAAAAATGCGCAAAGAAATGCAACTTGAACTAAAAGAAATGCATCGAAAGTTAGGTATTACATTTATTTATGTAACTCATGACCAAGAAGAAGCCCTAACAATGTCGGATACAATTGTTGTTATGAAGGATGGTCAAATTCAACAAATAGGTACACCAACAGACATTTATAATGAACCTAAAAATGCCTTTGTAGCCGATTTTATTGGCGAGAGTAATATTTACGTTGCCACAATGATTGGAACGAAAAAAGTCCGTTTTTTGGGCTCAAATTGGGATTGTGTCGATGATTTTCCAATTAATGAGAAAGTTGACGTTGTAGTGCGCCCCGAAGATATCATTATTCATTTAGATGGCACAGGACAAATTAAAGCTAAAGTTGTTAATAAGATTTTTAAAGGTATTCATTATCAGTATACTGCAATGGTTGGTAACAATGAAGTATTAATCCAATCAACAATTGATTATCCAGTTAATATTGAAGTATCACTTTCAATTGAACCTGATTTAATCCAAATAATGAAAAGAGAATATACAACAAATATTTATCAAGATGCCTACATCGACAAAAACAATAATGTTGTCTTTGCAGGTGCTACTTGGGAGTGCGATGTTACTAAACTAGTTAATGGATCAAAAGTTGACGAAAAAGGATATTTTATTACTCCTGATGGCAAAACATATGATTTAAATGATATAGATGTTATTGCTTCAGTTGATATGAAAGATATTGAAATAAGTGATAACTTAGAAGAAGGAAATATCACTGGAAAAATCATTCAAATGGTTTGGAAAGGTGACCACTATCAAATAATTGTTAGAACTGAAGATGAAGAAGATTTTGTTGTTGATACAGAGTGGACATGGAATGAAATGGATACAGTTAGTGTCAAAATTCCTGCTAGCAAAATAAATCTAAAATTGAAAGAAGATATATCAAAATATGAAATTTAAACGTAAACATTTATCAATTCCATATTTTCTCTTTCTAGTTTGTTTTGTAGTGGTGCCAATATTCTTTATTATATATTATGCTTTCACAAACAAAGGTGGAAAGTTTAGTTTTGATAACTTTGTTAAGTTTGCTCAAGACTCGACAAATGTTAATGTTTTGTTGATATCACTAGTTTATGCAATTTTAAATACAATAATATGTTTACTTATTGGATATCCTTTAGCTATGCTTCTTGCAAATAAAAAGTATAACAAATCATCAGTAATTGTAATGATGTTTGTTATGCCAATGTGGATAAATTTCATTATTCGTACTAGTGCTACAAGAGATGTTTTAAACTGGATAGGAATATCAACAGGTGCTCATTCAAATATAACAACAATGATTGGTTTAGTATATAACTATTTACCTTTTGTTGTATTGCCACTTTACACAACAATGCTTAAAATGGATAAAAACCAAATTGAAGCAAGTTATGATTTAGGAGCTAATGGCTTTCAAACATTCTTTAAGGTTATTGTTCCGATGACAATGCCAGGTATTGTTTCGGCAGCAACAATGGTCTTTATGCCAACTCTTTCATCGTATGTTATTTCAGATATTCTTTCTGAGTACAATGTTGTTTTATTTGGAAGTTATATCGACTTATATTTTAATCAAAACGATTGGAACTTTGGTTCATTTATGGCTTTAATAATGTTATTATTAATTTCTTTAAGTGTTCTTATTTCTCGTAAGTTCTCAAAAGATGAAACAGGAGGACGTACTTCGATATGGTAAAAAAAGAATTAGTAAAGAAAATCCTTGCCTGGTGCTATATTGGTTTTATTCTTTTAATGATGTATTTACCAATATTAGTTTTAGTAGTTTATTCATTTACTGATAGTGACCAATTAGGCGTATGGACAGGTTTTTCTTTTGATTTATATGTGAAATTATTTGAAAATTCTAGTCTAATGAAAGCAATAAAAAATACTGTTCTAATTGCTCTTGCAACAGCAACTGTATCTACTATTTTAGGTACCTTCGGTGCAATTGGAGTTTTCTATTCGAAGAGAAGATATAAGAAAACAATGGAAACGATGACACAACTTCCAGTTGTTAATGCTGAGATAGTTATGGCTTTATCACTTGCTGTGGTATTCCATTTTATGGGAATAAAAACAAGTTTTCTAACTCTTTTGATTGGCCATACTGTATTGACAGTTGCCTTTGTGTATTTAAACGTTAAGCCAAAACTTGCCCAAATGGACCCTAATGTTTATGAAGCAGCTTTAGATTTAGGCTCAACACCATGGCATGCTTTATTTAAAGTTGTTTTTCCTGAAATTCTTCCAGGAATATTCTCAGGCTTCTTGATTTCTATAACTTTATCACTTGATGATTTTGTTATAACGCAATATTTAAAAGAACCATCATTTGAGACAATATCAACATATATTCAGAAGATAATTGCTAAGCACCCAATCCCACCAGAGGTTAGAGCTTTTAGTACACTTTTGTTTTTAGCTGTTTTAGGTGTGGTATTATTTATAACAGTATATAATAACAAAAGAGCTAATCGTATTATGAAATTAAGAGGTACTGTGAAATGAAAAAAACATTAATATTCTTTCTTTTTACTTTACTTTATTTTAGCTTTTCAGGAATAAATATTCATGCCAAAAGCATATATGATGGTCAAACATTAACAATCTATAATGTTGAAGATTATATTTCTAATGGTGAAGATGATTATGTTGATATTATTGCAGAGTTTGAAGAATTGTATGGCGTAAAAGTAAATTACTATACTTATGATACTAATGAAACAATGTATAATCAGTTTAAACTAAATAATGGTTTGTATGATTTAATTTGTACATCAGACTATATGATTCAAAAACTTGTAAAAGAAGATTTAGTTGAGGAAATGGATGATTATTCTGAAAAAATCCCTAATTATGAGCGTTATGCTTCAAAGGCCTTAAGACAAAAACTTAAAGATATGGTTGTAACGAAATCTACAGGAGAAGAAGTTTCACTTGATAATTATGCTGTAGGTTATATGTGGGGAACATTAGGTATTCTTTATGATCCATCATATACTGATACATTTAGAGAAGATGTAAAATCTTGGGACGTTTTTTGGGATCCAACATATAAAGATGTCATTTCTCTAAAGAATTCTATTCGTGATGCCTTTGTAACAGGATTAATGCATTCATATAGCAAAAGTGATGAGTTTCAAGCACTAATGAATGCTTACTTAGAAAATCCAACCGAAGAGAATAAAGCGGCATATAATGCGATAATTCAAGATATATTTGATTTTAAATTAGATGGTTCAGAAGCAAGTGATCAAGAAAACAAAGAAAAGATTGCTCGCGTAAAAGAAGAACTAATCTCAATGAAAGATAATATCTTTGGTTTAGAAGTTGACTCGGGTAAAAACGATATGGTCACTGGAAAAATAAAGATGAACTTAGCGTACTCAGGTGATGCAGTATACTCAATGTCAACAGCTTTAGAAGATTTAGGTAAGACATTAGAATATTATGTACCACTTGATGGTAGTAATATTTGGTATGACGCTTGGACTCTTCCTAAAGGAAGTAACAAAGAACTTGCTTATAAGTTCCTTGATTATTTATCTGATCCTGTAAATGCGGCAAATAACATGGATTATATTGGTTATACTCCTTATATCGTTGGTGATGAACTATTCACCTTAACAGGAGCATGGTACGGTGCAACTGATTTTGTTGTGACATCGGAATATCTTTCAGAAAATGAAGTTTTAGTTATTTATGATAATATGCTTTATTTATGCATTAAAGATAAGAAAGCTGATGAAGAGATTCTTCCAACAAATGAAGAGTATTTTGAGTCATGTGAATATGACGAAGAGATGGAATATATCGAAGGTGATATGGTTAGTTATAATGGTAAAATATATAACTGCATAAGCGAAGAAGTTTGTATAAATGCAATAGATGATGAAAACTGCTTTAAAGAAGTTGAGCCATACGATCTATCATATCTTTTCGAAGGCTCACTTTCTGAAGGCCGTAGAGCAGTCATCTATCCTTACTTAGGCTCAGAAAATCAGTTAGAAACACAATATCCAAGCGAAGACATTGTTGCTCGCTGTGCAATTATGAATGACTTTGGAGATTATAACGATGAAGTAGTTATAATGTGGGGACAAGTTAAAGCATATACTAATATGGCGCCTGTTTATATTATATTAATATGTTTTGCCTTAGGAGGAGCAGCCATAGCAGCTATTTACGTTGTTAAGAAAAAGATTAATGATAGTTATAAAAACTAAATTAGATGATTCTAATTAGATGTTTCTAATAAGAAGTGGCGATATTCAATTTGAGTATCGCCTTTACTAAAAATATCTTTGTGAGGAAGTATTTATGCGTAACTTAAAAGGACTAATAAAAATAAATTTTTTATCATCATTTCCTTTTTTAAATAAATTTAAGAAGAAGTTTAAAAGTATTCTTGCTTTAGGTGTATTATTATATAGTTTCATTTTTATTATTGTTACTATGTATTTATTAGCTTTTGCAAAGATGTTTAGTGAAGCAAATAAAATAGAAATAATTCTTTATATGGGTATTTCTTTAACTTCAATACTTATATTAATAAGTAATATTACTAAAGTAAATACTTATTTGTTTTCGTGTAAGGATTATGAACTACTTACAAGTATGCCAATTAGTGAAAAAGAAATAATTGTTTCTAAACTTGTTACTCTTTACGCTTTAAACTATTTGTTTTCTTCTATTATCCTATTTCCTTGTTATATTGCATATACAATCTATACATCTTTTGATATAATATTATTGCTATCATCAATTATTTTAAGCTTTGCTTTACCGATTATTCCGATGGTAATAAGCAGTTTTATAGCTCTTGTATTTAAATTTTTTCAAGGCAAGAATTTCAATAAAATCATAAAAGCTTTTGAGATTATTTTTGGTTTATTATTAGTAATTAGTATAGTTTTACTTTATACAAAAGTATTTGTTTCAGAAAATGATATTAATAAGCAAATTGAAGAAATGGGTAAGTTATTTCTAAATATATGGCCTATGTCTAAGTTTATATTTAAAGGCTTCTATGAAAAAAATATCATCTGTTTTTTGATATATATTTTATTATCATTTGGCTTGTCCTTTGTTTATGTAATTATAACAAGTCATTTCTTTAATTATCTAAATAATCTTTCATTATTTTGTAAAAAAACAAAGAATAGAATATCTTTTAAAAAAAGCTCTGAGATTAAAGCCTTAACAAAGAAGGAATTAAGACTTTATCTAAGTACTCCTTCTTATGTAATAAATACCATTCCAGGACCTATTCTAACTGTTATTACAATTATTTTATTATGTAGTCATTTAGTAAAGAATAATTTTGCTATAGGTTATCCTAAAATAGATAGATATTTAGATGGTAGTAGTATATGTGGCATATTAACTATTCTGATGATGTTTTTATTAAGTGTGACTTCAACATCATCTTCTTCAATTTCTTTAGAAGGAAAGAGTTTATGGGTGATAAAGTCAGTACCAGTTTCAGTTAAAAATATCTTTTTATCGAAGATAATTTTAAACCTTTTGCTAATTGGCATCCCATATATTATTTCTTTTGTATATATGGCGATAGCAATTAAACCGCATATTTATGTTTTAGGATTAACTTTTTTAAGTGGACTTAACTTAATAGTAAGTTTTTCAGTTCTTGGTTTGGTTTATAATTTATTTTTACCAAAGTTTAAATTTACTAATTCTATACAAGTGATAAAACAAGGAGCAGCAGTACTAGTTAATATGCTTATATCTTTTGCTATTTGCTTATTTTTGTTTATTGTATATGTGATTTTAGTAACACTATTTAATTTGTTTATAACTATTATAACTATAACCATAATATCAATAAGCATTTTGGTTATTTCTATTATATTACTTTTAAAAAAGGGAAGAGAGAAGTACAATAATCTTTAAACAAATTATTTGATTTGTTAGATAATTCCATTTCAAAAATCAATAAAAAATGTTATAATTATTATATGAGGAGATGTATTAATGAAAAATGTATTAAATGTTATAGGAAGCTTATTATTAGCTTTAATGTTATTTGTTGCTTTAGGATGTGATGATACTAAGGTTTATACAGTAACATTTATGGATGATGATGTAATAGAAACTCAAAAGGTGAAGGAAGGAGAAAAAGCTACTATAGTTTCTGCTCCAGAGAAAGAAAACAAAACTTTTGAGTGCTGGACACTAGATGGCGAAGAGTTTAGCTTTGAAACAGCAATAACTAAAGATATTACTTTAAAAGCTAAATGGAAAGAAAGCGATGTGAAATTTACAGTTATAGTTAAAGATGGTGAGGAAATAATTAATACTTATGAAGTCGATTCTGGTAATAAATTAGATGAATTAGCATCTTTAAATAAAGATGGATATGTTTTCTTATATTATGCTTTAAATGGCGAAGAGTTTGATTTTAATACAGTTATTAATAATAATATAACATTAGAAGCTGTTTGGCGTGAAGCAAAAACATTTACTGTTTCTTTTTACGATGGTGATAAGCTTTTAAAAGAAATAAAAGTTTTAGAAAATAATACTATTGGTTCTTTTATACCAGAAAAAGAAGGATTTGTTTTTGATTGCTGGCTTTGTGATGGTAAGAACTTTGATGATGAATTAGTTACAAGTGATTTGATTCTTAGCGCAAAATGGAATGTTAAGCCATATATTATTGAATTCTATGATGAAGATGAACTTATTAAAACTATCGAAGTTACTCCAGGAGAACAAATTGAAGAACCAACTTATGAAAAAAATGGCTATTTGTTTTTAGGATGGGATACTGATTTATCTAATATTACTGGTGATATGAAAGTATATGCTGAACTAGTAGCTTTAAATTATGATATTACATATCATAATA
Source organism: uncultured Coprobacillus sp. (assembly GCA_964389905.1). Lineage (GTDB taxonomy): Bacteria > Bacillota_I > Bacilli_A > ML615J-28 > CAG-698 > CAG-698. The sequence continues at coordinate 10,841 of CAYMGD010000029.1, forward strand.
GTAATAGAAATGGTAATCCAACAAGTTATAATGCAAATGATTGTCCTATTAAGCTTTATGATGCTGAGAAGGAAGGATACATTTTTGATGGTTGGTATGATAGTGAAACTGGAGGAAACAAGATTACTGTTATTGCTATTGGAACATATGGTAATTTAGATTTATATGCTCGTTTCTATAAAAAAGTAGAAGTAAGCTTTAAACTTGAAGGTGGTTATTTCTCATCTAAAACTATTGAAGATTATGATTTAGCTATAGCATCAGAAACAGGAAATTATAAAGCAACTTTATATGAAACATTAGAACTTCCTGTTCCATTTAAATATGGTTATAACTTCAAAGGTTGGAGTACAGAAAACGGAAATATTATTGATACTGTTTCAAGTGAAACAAGTGTTTTATCAGCTACTTGGGAAATGCGTTCTAATATTCCAGAAGATCAGATGTTATCTTTTGAAGAAGAGATGACAGAAAAATTGTATAAAACGATAACAAGTGATATCGCTTTACCAGAAACAATAGAGAATACTAATATAACTGTTTCTTGGAGTAGTTCAGATGAAAGTTTGATAACAGCAAGCGGTAAGGTTACTCGTCAGTATGGTGAAGATAAGAAATGTACTCTTAAGGCAGTAATGAAATCTGGAGATGTTATAAAAGAGTTCTCTATAACAGTTACTATTGCTAGAGGATATAAAGATATATCAGAAGGTGGTATTGTTGCTGGATATAATTACACATCAAATACACCAAGTGATGAAACATTACAAAAGGTAGATATATTATATTGTGCATTTGGTTCAGCTGGAGCAGATGGCCATATATCAAATTATATAACTATTGGAGCTTATATCAAGAGTTATATGGAAAAAGCTCATAGTTATGGTGATTATGTAATACTATCAATTAATACTTCTAATTTGGATGTTGTTTGTAGGAAAGCCGAACTAATTAATGTATTTGTTAATGATTGTGTTAGTATAATCAATGAATATGGTTTTGATGGCATTGATATTGACTGGGAAAGACCTGCTGTTAACGAAAAACAAAATTATACTGCTTTGATGAAGGCATTATATACAAAAGTTAAAGCAAATAATCCTGAACATTTAGTGACTACAGCTACAGCTGCTGGTCCATGGCAATATCCATCATTTGATTTAGAAAATTCAATTCAATATATTGATTATATAAACTTAATGGCTTATGACTTACAAACAAATGCTAAATCAACTCATCACAGCGCTTTATATCCATCAACAAAAGGATATACTGTTGGAGGTTGTTCTATCGATGAAACACTTCCATATTATAATAAATTAGGTGTTCCAAATAGTAAGATAATTGTTGGACTTCCTTTCTATGGACGTCAATTTATTGAAACAGATGGCATCGGTAAATCAAGTTCTACTGGTGGCTCAGCAACTCAAACTTTTATTTATCAAACATATTTGAATAATCCTAATGCTCAAGGTGTTACAATTGGTTTTGATGATGAGTGTAAAGTTCCTTATATTTATGATTCAAATAATAGATTATTTATATCATATGATAATGAAAAATCTATCGGTTATAAATGCGAATATGTGAAGGAAAAAGGTTTAGCTGGTATGATGTATTGGCAAGATTCTCAAGATTATCAACATATTTTATTAAATGCTCTTTATAATAATAAAGAAATTATGAAATAATAAAAATTCCAGTATAGTTATATTAAATATTAGTATTACTATATTGGATTTTTATATATCTTAAAACACTATCATTTTTAGAATTAGGGTTTAATTCATCAAATAAAAGACAAAAGATTGAAAAAAATCATAAAATATGATAATATATTTTATGTAGATAGAGGTGAAAATATGAGTTTATATTTAATGATAGATTTTGGCTCAACATTTACTAAATTAACAGCTGTTGATTCAGAAAAAGAAGATATTATAGCTACATCTTCGCACTTTACAACAGTTGCTACAGATATTACTATTGGTTACGAGAAAGCTTTAAAAGTGCTTTATGAAAAAATAGGAAAAGAAGTTAAATTCGATAAAATAATAGGTTGTTCTTCGGCTGCGGGAGGCCTAAAAATGTGCGCTATTGGACTAATTGAAGAGCTAACCGTGGAAGCAGCCAAAAGGGTATGTTTAGGTGCAGGAGCTAAAGTGGATTTAGTCTTTTCTCATCACTTGACTAAAGGTGAAGTACAAGAAATTAAGGATAAGAATATTGATATAATTTTGTTAGCTGGTGGCACTGATGGAGGAAATTCGGAATGTGTTATTTACAACGCGGAAATGCTTGGTAAAGGTGGCATTGATATTCCTATTATTTTTGCAGGAAACAAATGTGCTGTCGATGAGGTTAAAGATATTTTTGCAAAATATAATTTAAATGGTTATATTTGTGAGAATGTTATGCCGAAAATAAATGTTTTGAATCTTCCTAGTGCTCGGGATAAGATACGTGAAATCTTTCTAACGAATATTATTGAAGCTAAAGGAATAAAGAAGATAGAAAAAGAAATAGATAAAGTTATATTACCAACCCCTGAAGCCGTTTTAGATGCTGCTGAACTTCTATCAAAAGGATATATGCATGAGTTTGGAATGAATGAGATAATTTTAGTTGATATTGGCGGAGCGACAACTGATATGTATTCTATTTGTTCCGCTTCCGCAAAACGAAGTGATGTAGTTATCAAAGGGTTAGAAGAACCATTTGCGAAGAGGACTGTTGAAGGTGACTTAGGAATGCGCTATTCCGCAATCGGTATTGCTAGTTCCCTAACCGCTGAAGAAAAAAGAATCCTCAAAGAGGATCAAAATATTGATATAGAAAAAGAAGCCTTATATCGCAACGAGCATGTTGATATCGTATATGATGATGAATATGGAATCAAAGTTGATACAATTTTAGCAGGCATTTGTGTCGACAAGGCAATGCATCGACACGTAGGTACTATGGAAGAAGTATATTCCCCAATGGGAACACTATACAACCAAACAGGTAAAGACTTAAGTCGTGTTGGATATGTTATTGGTACAGGAGGAGTACTAATTAATTCTAAACATCCTCAGCCTATATTAAGCAAAGTCTTAGCTCGTAAAGATATACCATTAGAACTAAGACCAATATATCCAAAATATTTAATTGACAAAGATTATATTTTAGCTTCAATGGGACTATTAAGTAAAATAGATCCATTATTAGCTTTAAAAATAATGAAAAAACATTTAGCCGAAGTAAAATAGGGATAATTCCCTATTTTTTAAAGCGATAACGATAAGAACACTTTGAACACAAATTTTCAGTTATTTTTTGACTTCTAAAACCTTCATATATATTTTTGAACCTTTTAGAAGCAATAATTTCAGATAAAGATTGATTATAAATATTACCTAAAGAAATAATACCATCCTTGTCAAGACAACAAGGAACTACTGTTCCATCACATAATATAGCTATGTGACTTATAGTTCCTTGGCAAGAACCACTAAAGTCACTGAAATCACTATCTAAACTTGGCCACTCAAACTCTTCATCAAAAGAGAAAAAGACATTTTCGATAAGTTTATTTGAAACATTCAAATCAACTTTTGTTTCACAAGCATTTTCAAAGTAATTTATAATACTACTTTCATTAAAATTACCCCAAAGCCTTAAAGAGATATAAGTTTTAGAATTATTTTTTATTACTTTGATAATATCATTTAAATATTTTTCTTTATTATCTAAAAACATCAAAGCTTGCAAAGAAATATTAAGCTGCCTTAAGTGTTTTGTTATATTAGAATGCTTTTCTAGTAAAGTGGCATTTGTTGTTAAGTTCACTTTAAAACCCATTTCATCAGCTAAACATATAAACTCTTCAATATCATTATGAAGAAGAGGTTCTCCTTGTACGTGTAAGTATAAATACTGTGTAAAAGGTCTTATTTTGTCTAGAATATGTTTGAATTCATCAAATGACATCATTCTTTTGTCCTTTTTTGTTTTAACACAAAAAGGACAATTTAGATTACAATAATTAATAATTTCGATATATATTTTCTTAAAACGATATTTCATTATTTTCTCTCAATAGTATCACTATCAATAAAGTAGAAGTCATTTTCATAATATACTTTAATAGTATAACCAATGATTGTACGAGGATCTTTTATGGAATCATAAATAAATTTACTTTTGTAAGTTTTATCATTATGAATACATATAATAATATAGGGAATTATTCCATATAGTTCATTATTATCATAAGTAACAATATCAGTTATAACAGCTTCAAAGAATTTATTACTAGTAATCAGCTTCTTAACTTTAAATGTATATTTATAATACTTAAACAAGATGATAAAATAAATAACGGTCAAAGGAAGGAAAACCGAAACAAAAACGTAAGAAATCCACTTCGAACTAGAAAGCAACAAATACTCACTAGGATCACTATTCAAATAATAAATAGATATCAAATCCTTAGTATTATATTTAGAATCAATATTATGTGCTTTACCATAGTACTCAGTTCCATCAACTACATAACTAAACTCTAAATAAGCTTCATCCTCTTCATCAACTACCACAACAACCGTAGCATCTATTTTAGTTCCCCCAAAATAAAACTTCATATTATTAAAAGTTGTGTTCAAACCAAATGTCAAGAAAATTATACTAATAAATAATACGCACCAATTTATAATTAGTTTAAACTTAGGAACAGTTTTTACTTTCATAAATACATTATACTCCTTTATATATAAATTATTATACAATTAAAAAAATATAAAATCAAGGAATATTAAGGGACAATTTCAACATAAAAGTAATTATTTATTTCTATTAAAAAGTATGATACAATATATAGTAGAAAATCATAAAATATAGAGGAAAAAAATGAAATTAAGCAAGAAACAAACCCTATTACTAAGTTTTACTCTGTTTTCCTTGTTTTTCGGGGCAGGTAATTTAATATTTCCACCATTATTAGGCGAACAAGCAGGAAATAAAACTATATGGGCCTTATTTGGTTTTTTCATCACGGCAGTAGTTTTACCTGTTGTAGGTGTTATTGTAGTTGGTAAGTTTGGTGGTTTATCAAATTTAGGTAATAAAGTTGGATTAAAGTTTTCTGCTATATTTACTTTGTTAATATATCTATCAATTGGTCCAGGTCTAGGAATACCGAGAGCAGGTTCAGTTCCCTTTGAAATGGCAGTCTTTCCGTATCTACCAGAAGGAGCTAACTTTAATGTGTGGATGGCAATATATACATTAATATTTTTCGCAATTGTATTATGGCTATGCTTAAACCCAGGTAAACTAGTTAAACGAATAGGGACAATTTTAACACCTAGTTTATTAACATTGATAGTTGTTATGTTTGTAGTGTTTATTATAAAAGGAAACAAATCTATAGGAAATGCCAGTGAGAACTATTTGACATTACCTTTTCTTCAAGGATTTGTTGAGGGGTATCAAACAATGGATACGATTGCTGCTTTAAACTTTGGATTAGTAATAGTATCAAGTCTTAATTCCTTTGGAATAAAAGATGAAAAAGGAATTATGAAAAATACTATAACTGCTGGTCTAATTGCTGGTTCAATTCTAGCATTGGTCTATTTAATGCTTACAATTATTGGCACATATACTTCAGGATTATATCAAACAGATGCAAACGGAGCAATAATTTTAAGAAGAACAATGTATGAATTACTAGGCGGCTTTGGATCATTATTGCTTGCTGGAACATTTACATTAGCTTGCCTAACTACGTGCGTAGGACTAACTAATTCAATATCAATGTTCTTTAATAACAAATTTAAAAAAGTATCCTATACAAAATGGGTAATAATAATTACAGTAGTTTCTTTTTTGATTTGTAATTTGGGGTTAAATATGATCCTTTCTATTTCAATTCCTATCTTAAATGCTATTTATCCAGTATCAATAGTTTTAATTATTTTAGGTTTATTTGATAAATTTATTCAGAACAATAAATATACTTATAAATTATGTGTCTATTCAACAGCAGTAATAAGTGTATTTTATGCAATAGATCAACTAGTTAATCTAGGAAAAGTTTCTAGTGCTTTATCATATATCCCATTATATAATAAGGGATTTGGATGGGTTATTGTATGTGTAGTTATGTTCTTAATAAGTCTATTATTGAATTATATTCATCACAAGAAAGAAATGAGTTAAAGAAATTTAAAAATAGTATTAACAAATCGAATAAAAAGTGGTATAATTGTTACACATTAAAAGTGGTCCCATGGTCAAGCGGTTAAGACGAGACCCTCTCAAGGTCTAATCACGAGTTCGATTCTCGTTGGGATCACCATTTTTTGCAAGAATGGTGAAATTGGTAGACACGCAAGATTCAGATTCTTGTATTAGAAATAATGTGTGGGTTCGAGTCCCATTTCTTGTACCATCGCAAACTGATAAGTCTTTAAAAAGGCTTATTTTTTAATTATATTCTATGATATATTTATAATAATAAGAAATATTATAAAGAAAATGAAATTACACGAGTATAAAGATGAGTTTAAACACTAATATCAATTGTAGCAAGTAAACTTCATATTTCAGAGTCTACTGCCTAAACGTGATTATTATATTGATAACAATCTTTCCTTTATAGGGATTGCGGCACAGGTATACCGAACGTACAATCCTGAGGACGATTTATAACAATCTTTCCTTTATAGGGATTGCGGCTTTGTAATTCTTTCCATAGTTTTACCACCTTTCTAATAACAATCTTTCCTTTATAGGGATTGCGGCTAAAGCTTTCAAAACCTCTTGTTTAGTTCCTTGCATAACAATCTTTCCCTTATAGGGATTGCAGAACCATTCCTTGCATCTATTTCTTGAGTGCCTTTCAAAAACATTCAAACTGATAGTTAGCTGTTTAAAGGCCAAACTATATATTATAGAGATAGAATAGCTAATCTAAATAGAAATAATATTGTGAGAAGAAATAAAAAAAATGATTGCTTAGATGCATATAGGGTTTATTACTTCTCTACAAATATTGATGATTATTTCTTCGGAAAACAAAATCTAACAGATAATCAAAAAGATGCAAACTCAAATTTAATTTATGATAGGTACATTGATAATCCTGAAGAATATAGAAATATGATAGAAGAAGAATTTTGTGTGCCTGGGAATTATATCGAGACCTGGGAATATGCTAAAACAAATAATAATTCATTAAGTAGATGTACGAATTTCAATAAATTCTTTACAGAAATTATTGATAAACTGTAAAAAATCAAATTTTAAATAATGTATATAAATATATAATTAGGAGGCAATATGTGGAAAAGTAATTCAAATAGAACTTATGATGAGAAACTACAAGAGAAAATTGATGCACTACTAGATAGAGTTGCAAAAGCATATCCAGATATGGTTATTAAATCATTTGATGCCACAAATAAAACTTTATCAAATAGATGTGGAGAGATTAAACACGTTTTAGGATTTGAAACAACACAAGCTTTTTTAGAAGATTATGGATTTTCTTATCCTCCTAAAATTGTAAAAGTGAAAATAAGAACGGATAATGATGATGTAAAAAATTGTACAAAGTGTGGATGTGATAAAGAAAAATTTGAATCAAATGCTATTTATAGCCCTAAACGTGAAAATGTTTTAAAACGAGAAATATTAAACGATCATAGCGAAAATTTACAAGAATGTCAAACTGATAACTTTTCTAAAGATAATGCGTCAGTTGATTCAACTGATTCATCCGTTGTAGAAAGTATTCCACAAACACAGGTTGACCAAAAGAAAAGTATTGAATCATTATCTCCCTATGAAACAGTAGAATATGACGATGGAACGTGTACGATATTAGGACTAAAAGATAAATCGTTAGAAAAATATATAATTCCAGAAAATGTAGTATCAATTGCTGATTATTCTTTCGAAGGATGTAGAGCTAAAAAGATAGAATTATCAGAGAAAGTTGTAAGAATAGGTAATTGTGCTTTTAGAAATTGCGTATATTTAAGTGAAATAAACTTACCTAATAGTTTAAAACTAATAGGATATAAGGCATTTGAAAATTGCAAGTTACTTGATATAAAAATACCAGCATCAGTAAGGCAAATAGGGAGTGATGCACTAAATAATACTATAACAGATAAGAAAGAAAAAGAGAAAGCAAGACAGGAAAAAGAGAAAGCAAGACAAGAAGCTGCTAGACAAATTGCTTCAGCATTTGGATCATATTATAAAGAAAGTTCTGAAGAAAAAGAGCCAATAGAATGGATAGTATTAGAAAGAGAATATAATAGAGTATTAATGGTCACTAAATATGGAATAGATTGTAAAAAGTACAATGAAACATGTGAAGATGTAACATGGAAAACGTGTACATTACGTAAATGGTTAAATAATGAATTCTTAAATATTGCTTTTACTGAAGAGGAAAAGAGCAAAATAATAATAACAAGTATTTATGAAATTGAATATCATCCAGATGAGGATGAAACTGATTTTTATCCATATCCATATGAGGATTACTTTGAGGATTACTTTTCTTATACAGAAAATTATACAAATGATAAAGTATTTCTATTAGACATATATCAAAAAAAATACTTTTCATCAGATGAATCAAGAATGTGTAAACCAACACCATATGCAAAATCAAAAGGCGCAAAAGATGAGAACTGTTCTTGGTGGCTCTGCAATTCGGGCATTTTTCATAATTGCGATGCCGTTAGCGATGATAACTACGGCATCAGTGTTGATCATGAAGGTTTGTGTGTGCGTCCAGCTTTGTGGATAAATATTGATTAATAAGAGCTGATGCAAAAACGAAACAATATTCTAAATGTCAAGAATCAATAAACGATTGACAATCAAGCAAACTATGTGTCAAGAATTTGATGTTAATTGGACACCTTTTTAATTACAAGTTAGCAGTTGCAGTGAGAAAAGGAATGCTCTAAAAGTATGAACTATGTCTAAATGGTATGGCTCAGTATTGTTCATACAAAATCAAAAATATTATTTATTGATTTAGATTTAAACAAATAATTATTTTAAATAAATTTAAACGAATATCACAAAATGTTATATATAAATTATATAAAAAGACTATTAATTACAATAGACCAGTGTAAAAACACAATTTTTTACGATTTTTATTGAAAATAATTTACAAATTCTATATAATATATATATAAATATATAATTAGGAGGCAATATGTGGAAAAGTAATTCAAATAGAACTTATGATGAGAAACTACAAGAGAAAATTGATGCACTACTAGATAGAGTTGCAAAAGCATATCCAGATATGGTTATTAAATCATTTGATGCTACAAATAAAACTTTATCAAATCGATGTGGAGAGATTAAACATGTTTTAGGATTCAAAACAACACAAGCTTTTTTAGAAGATTATGGTTTTTCCTATCCTCCTAAAATTGTAAAGGTGAAAATAAGAACTGATAGTGACAATTAGAATATTCCTAAAAGCATAATTTGTTTTATGCTTTTTTTTCTTCACCTTCCACAATTTGCCTTTTTTTCTTTTCTATGGTATAATTTTAAAAAGGATGATTATTAATATGTCTATAAATAAATTTCAAAAACAAACTACCAAAAATATACAAGAGAAAGCTAATTTAATTTGGAATATTGCAACGCATTTAGTTGGTTTATATAAGCCTTATGAGTATGGTAGAGTGATTCTTCCCTTTACCATTTTGAAAAGGTTTGATGATACTTTAAAGGATACTAAAGATGAAGTTGTAAAAACATATGAATCTTTGATGAATAAAGAGACATCTACTTTATCAAATGAAGAAGTTTTAAAGAAAGCTGCTAAACATTTGTTTTATAATACAAGTAAATTTAACTTCGAAAGCCTTATAGCTGATCCTGATAATTTAGAAGAAAACTTTGAGACTTACATCAAAGGATACTCTTCGAATGTATTAGAGATACTTTCAAATTTCAAATTCTTAGATGAAGTAAAGAAACTTATTAAAAGTAACACTTTACTTATCATTTTAAAAGACTTTTGTTCTGAAAAGGGTGATATGAGTTTAGATATTATTACTGCTCAAGATATGGGATACATCTTCGAAGAACTTGTGAGAAAGTTTTCTGAAAGTTATGATGAGCAAGCAGGAGCACATTTTACAAGTAGAGATGTAGTATATCTTATGACAGAACTTTTAATTGCTCCTGAAAAGAATAATATAATAAGCGAAGGCTGTAAAAAAACTGCCTATGATATGACTATGGGAACAAGTCAAATGCTTGCTTGTCTTGAGGAAAGGTTAAGAGAGATTAATGAGAATTCTATACTAGATTGCTACGGGCAAGAACTAAATATGGAAACTTATGCTATTGCTAAAGCAGATATGCTAGTTAAGGGTGAAAGTATTGATAATATGTTATATGGTGATACTTTGAGTGATGATAAGTTTAAAGGTTACACTTTTGATTATGTTATCTCTAATCCTCCGTTTGGAATTGACTGGAAGAAAGAAGAAAAAGCAGTAAGAGATGAATACTTAAACGAAGGTTATGCTGGAAGATTTGGCCCAGGATTACCTCCAATTTCTGATGGCCAGCTTCTCTTTATGCTTAATGGCATAAAGAAGCTAAAAGAAGAAACAGGAAGAATGGCAATCATTCAAAGTGGTTCTTCGTTATTTAGTGGTGATGCAAGTAGTGGGCAATCGGAAATTAGAAAATATATTATAGAAAATGACTTATTAGAAACAATTATTCAGTTGCCTATTGATTTATTTTACAACACTTCCCTCTCCACATACATTTGGATTATTTCAAAAGGTAAAGAAGAGAAAAGACATAATAAAATACAATTAATAGATGCTTCTAAGTGTTTTATCAAACGAAGAAAAAATATTGGTTCTAAACGAGTAGACTTAGATGATGATTCTATTGAACTAATATTAAAAGCTTATAATGATTTTACTAATAAAGAGTATGATGTAATAAGTTCTAAAGTCTTCGAAAAAGAATATTTTGGTTATAATAAAGTAACTATTGAAACAGCATTAGTCGATGAAACAAATAAACCAATACTAAAAAAAGGTGCTTTTCAGAAAACAATAGGAAAAACTGATAATGAAAATATTCCTTTAGAAGAAGATATCGAAAAATACTTTAAACAAAATATTCTTCCATATAATCAATTTGCTTATTTAGACAGGACAAAAGATAAAATTGGCTACGAAATTCCTTTTGCTAGAATCTTTTACAAGTTTACTGAACCAAAACTAGCTAGTAATATATATAACGAACTAAAAGAGTTAGAAGATGAAGAATATATCCTAACAAAGGAGTTATTTGGTGATGAAAGATAGTAAAGTAAAATGGATAGGACAAATTCCTGATAACTGGAACTTAGTCAAATTAAAAGATATTTGTATTTATAAAAAGGAAATAGCAGGTAAAGCTTCAATTAACTATCAAAGATTATCATTAACTTTAAAGGGAATTACTGTGCGTGATAAACAAGACTTTGAAGGAGTACAACCAAAAGAATTTGACACTTATCAGATTATTGAAGGAAATGATTTTGTTCTCAAAATGATAGACTTAAAGAAGATAAACACTAGTAGAATCGGCTTATCTACTCAAACAGGTCTTATATCTCCTGCTTATACTAGATTTGTTCCTAGAAATAAAAATCAATATAATAAGTTTATTTATTACTATATGCTATCATTATGGCAAAATCATGTCTTTAACGATATAGCAGGAAGTGAAGTGCGAAAAACTTTAAACCCTAAAGATTTAGAAAACTTTCCTTGCCCTTTTCCTAAGGAAAATATCCAAAGAGAAATAGGAAACTTTTTAGATGATAAATGTACTAAGATTGAGAGATTAATATTAGTTACCAAAAAACAAATCGAAAAGCTAAAAGAATATAAAGAAACATTAATTTCTGAAACAGTAACTAAAGGATTAAATACCAATATAAATTTTAAAAGTAGTGATAATAAATTTATAGGTAGTGTTCCTGAACACTGGAAAGTATGTAAAATAAAACATATTGCAAGCAGAATAGAAAAAGGTAATGGCCTAACAAAAGAAGAGATTATTCCTGATGGTGATATTCCTTGTCTTAGATATGGTGATATATATACTAAATATGATATATCATTTAGTAAGTGTCAAACAAGAACAAACAAAGATTTTGTCTCTAAACCAAAATATTTTAAATATGGTGATATTCTATTCGCTGGGACAGGAGAGCTTGTTGAAGAAATAGGTAAAAATGTAGCATATTTAGGTAATGAAAAATGCTTAGCAGGAGTAGATGTGATAATACTTGAACACAATCAAAACCCTTTGTATTTGAGTTATTTACTTAATAGTATGTCTTGTAAGGCACAAAAAAGCTATGGAAAAACAAAAATAAAAGTTGTTCATATTTCTTTAAATGAAATAGCAAATATAACTATTGCTCTTCCCCCTTTAGAAGAACAAGAGAAAATAGCAAATTATTTAGAAAACAAATGTACTAAAATAAATGCTTTAATTGCTTTAAAAGAAGAAAAGATTAATAAATTAAATGAATATAAAAAATCATTAATTTATGAATATGTTACAGGAAAACAAATAAATTAGACATCTATCATTTTGGGTAGATGTTTTTATTTTGCAATTTTATATTAAAAATATCTTGTAAAAAGAATATAAAAATAGTATGATAAAGGTAAAGAATTTATAAAGAGTGTGAGAAAAATGAAAAATATTATATCTGTAAACAATATGCGTAAAAGTGATGAATATACAATAACTAATGGAGTTTCAAGTCTTGAACTAATGCAAAGAGCAGCTCAAGGTGTTTTTGAATCAATTAGTTGGCAAGGAAAAATAGGTATTTTTTGTGGGAGTGGTAATAATGCTGGGGATGGTTATGCTTTAGCTTTAATACTAAAAAGCAAAGGATACTTTCCCACTATTGTTTTGACTTGTGATAAGTTTAGTGCTGATGGTAAATACTATTATAATTTATGTTTAAAAGAAAATATTGAAATAATTTCTTTTAATGACTTAAAATCAATAGAATTTGATATTGCTGTTGACTGTTTACTGGGTACAGGCTTTAAAGGACAAGTAAAAGAAGAAACAAAAGAAGTTATTGAATACATCAATAAAACAAAAAAAGTTATTGCTGTTGATATTAATTCAGGGCTAAATGGTGATAATGGCTTAACCGAATGTGCTGTAAAAAGCGATTTAACTGTTTCAATTGGTTTTCTTAAAACAGGACATTTCTTAAACCAAGCCAAAGATTATATCAAAAAAATAACAAATGCTGATATTGGAATTAATCTTTTAGAAAAGGAATTTTATTTACTTGAAAAAGAAGACTTAAAAGAAGTTTTAACAGAAAGATTAAACTTTTCTAACAAAGGAACATATGGTTATGTTGGTATTATGGGAAGTTCAAAATCTTACCCAGGAGCAATTAGACTTGCTAATATGGGGCAAAATGCCCTATACTGTGGTGCAGGCGTTTCACGAGTTATCGTTCCTGAAGAAATTTATGAATTAGTATTTAATAATATAACTGAAGCAACAGTTTTTGCTCTTCCTTCCTATGAAGGAAAAATGATATATGATGAAAACAAACTAAAAGAAGCAATTCAAGGCTTAAGCACTTTAGGAGTTGGTATAGGTTGGGATAAGAGTGAAGAATATACAAAGATTCTTAGCTATCTTATTGAAAACTTTCAAAAACCTTTAGTAATAGATGCCGATGGAATTAATACTTTGTCCTCAATGGATTTAGAAATACTAAACAAAAATGAAAAAATAGTTCTAACTCCACATCTAAAAGAATTTTCACGTTTAACAGGTTTTAGTATAAAAGAAATACAAGAAAATAGTATAAAAATACTAAAAGAATTTGTAAGTAAATACAATGTAACAGTTTTACTAAAAGGTCCAACAACAATAATAGCCTCGAGAAACGAAATATATTTAGTAGACAAAGGATGTAGTGGTATGGCAACAGCAGGCTCAGGCGATGTGTTAACAGGAGTATTAGTAGGATTACTTGGATACTCTAAAGTATCAATTGCCAAAACAGTTGCGTGCGGAGCTTATATTAATGGTTTGGCAGGAGAATATGCTAGTAAAAAATATGGAACTATTGGGATGGTATCAAGCGACACTGCTCGAAGCATAAGTTTGGTAATAAAAGATATTTATGAAAACTATCAATAAAAAAATGATAAAAAGAAATCTTCTTATCATTATTTGTATAGTTTAGAGTATTTAAGAAATGTTCCACGAGTCATTTTTAGACATTCTGCTGCTTCCTTATTATTTATTTCTTTGTTATGAAACATTCTAACGATTTCTTCGAAATTATCAGGTAAAACATATTTAGGGCGTCCCATATGAACGCCTTTTTCTTTAGCTATTTTAATTCCTTCTGCTTGGCGTTTCTTGATTAATTCTCTTTCGTTTTGGGCAACAAAACTTAAAACTTGAAGGAAAATATCAGAGATAAACTTTCCGACTAGATTTTTACCATCAACTCTAGTATCAAGCAAAGGAAAATCAATCACAAAAATATCTGCTTCAATTACTTTGGTAATATCTTGCCATTCATTAATAATCATATCATAATTTCTTCCTAATCTATCAATAGATTTGATAATCAAAAGATCATTCTTTTGAAGTTTACTTTTTAAAATCTTATAACTTTCTCTATCAAAGTCTTTTCCACTTTGTTTATCAATAAAAATAACCTCATCCGATAAACCTAATTCCTTCATCTCTGACATTTGACGAGCAATATTTTGTGTTTCAGTAGATACTCTCACATAACCATAATTCATATTTACAAATCCTCCTTATACAATAAATTATATCAAAAAAACAAAAATTATCTTCTTCAACAAATATTGATATTAAATTGAATTTATTTTGATATTGATTTGATATATCTGAAGATAACATATTTTATGGAACAATACGAAAGTAGTAATCTTGGAAAAATATCATCAAAGAAAGATGGAGAATGTGTAGAAAAAAGTACAAGAACATATTTGATATGCATTTTGGAAACGATAAATGCGAAAAATGTGTTACAGGTAAAAAAATGCATTGGAATATAGAGATGAGACATTAGAAATTGCAGATGTGATATTGAAAGAAAAGTTATCCACACGAAGAAAAAATACCCGAGTTTGCCAGTTAGTTATCTCAAATATTGGTAAAATTATGTACTTACATTTTTTTTGATTTTCATCCTAAATTCCGTATAAGAATTATACACGTATAAAAGAGCCGCTTAACTGTGGCTC
>CAYMGD010000030.1:0-24578 GCA_964389905.1 uncultured Coprobacillus sp.
ATAATTATTAATACTTTTTTTACCTTTTTTATTAAGTTTTTTATTGACAATTACACCTGTATCCAGTAATCGAATTTTCCACTATTCCCATAATATTTAAATAGTTTTCTTATATTGTAGCCTAGTGTAAATAGTATAATAAAACTATAGAAAAATGGTAATCTACATCTTAATAATTATGGTAATATTAAATTAATAAAAATATTAAATAATTAGAATATCTATAATGGGGATGGCAATCTTAAAGAGTGTAATGAAGAGCCGTATTCCTTAATTGGGCACGTACGGTTCCGTGAGGGCAACAGTATACGCTTACTCACACTAGAATATTAAATAAATTTATATTAAGAAAGGAGAAAGCGTAGACAATAAGTTGTCTACTCGACTGAATAAAACGAATAATATTTTTGAAAAGTTACTTCAATATGGATTTCATGATACTGATATTACTGCAATCGAAATCGGAAACTTTGAAATTAGATTAGAATTTAAAGAGGGAATTTATTTATTAGATGAAAGTGGTAGAGAAAGGAATTTATCTAAACCTTTACAAATAATTCTAAAAATTAATTCGACTTTTGTTGATACACCTCAAGATGTATTTGAAATTCGAGAGTATGTAAAAAAAATGAAATATATAGATTATTCAACATTTGAGAAATATTTTGAAAAGGATAAATTTGGAATTTTGATGCTTTATTATAGTAATTTTAATAATAGTATTTTAATAGAAGGTGGTATTTGTAATAAGCAGATAATGTTTTCTATTGAAGATATTGAAGAAGTAATTATTCATAAATTAAACTGTTAATTTTTAAAATTTAACAAACATCACTTTTAACATTAAGGGTGGAGCTGAGTAATATCAGTTTCATCCTTTCTTACATTTAGTGATAAAGAAGTGAAACCTGGGTATTCTAGTTATCGCAAAAGTCGAAAATGTAACTTGTTGCATTTTTCCTTATCTTGCCTCTAAAATAAGAAATTTGCAATACTTTTGAGTCTGGTGGTTGAGTATAATTCAGTTTTAATAGTTAAAGTTTAATATATGGAATATTAGTCACATTTAAAACAATTATCCTTACTTTATTTAAGCAAGCAATAGAAGAAACATACAATTTTAAAAAATGAATGAAAGATAAATAAGCATATTTTTTCTTTATAAGTAAAGAATAGTCGTATCTTTTTGAAAAATGAGAAGCTGGTATCAAATTAAAAAAGTATTAACAACTAAAAAATTTACTTGACATTATACCGATATACCGATATAATATCTAATGAGGTGATAAAAACGAGTATTAATACAATATTAGAAAAAAAGGGTATTTCAAAATACAAACTTGCAAAGAAAAGTGGTGTTCCTCAT
The DNA here is from genome assembly GCA_964389905.1 of uncultured Coprobacillus sp. Classification (GTDB taxonomy): domain Bacteria; phylum Bacillota_I; class Bacilli_A; order ML615J-28; family CAG-698; genus CAG-698. The sequence goes on from CAYMGD010000030.1 coordinate 1,367, forward strand.
ACTACACTTAATGATATATGTAGTGGAAAAACAAATATATGTAAATGTTCTGTTGGAACTGTATACAAAATAGCACGAGCACTTGATGTTTCTATTGAAACTCTTATTAAAGATGAAATTGTTGAAGAGGAGCGTTTACGTTCCTATGAGTATGGTTTACCTGAATATTTGCAACATGACCTTGAGGCCTACAAAAAAGGCTTAAAGGAAGGTTCAAATTTGTTGGATTGTTTATGGGGAGAACTTTATGGTAGTATAAATATGGCTGAAATCAACGATGGACTAATAACGCCTGAACACGCTGATTATTTAAGGCAAAAATTCCTTTGGAGGTAAAAAAAATGATTGATTTTACGAATTGTAAAAGGATTATAAATAAAGCATATAGTGGAGCAAACGGAAAGAAGATTGCCATAGAGTATAATGGCGAGCAATATATGTTGAAATTCCCTCCTTCTGGCAAAGAAAAGCCTACTGAACTTTCTTACACTAATAGCTGTTATAGTGAACATATTGGTAGCACAATTTTTAATATGCTTGATATTAACGCACAAAAGACATTGATGGGTAGTTATATTTCTAAAGGAAAGAAAAAGATTGTATGTGCATGTCGTGATTTTACCATAGATGGAAAGCAATTATATGATTTTTGTGCCATAAAAAACACAGTTATTGATTCAGAACATGGAGGTACAGGAACTGAATTTGATGATATCATCGATACGATAGCTGAACAAAGTTTTATAAATCCTGCATTACTCTCTAAACATTTTTGGGACATGTTTATAGTAGATGCATTCCTTGGTAACTTTGACCGTCATAATGGTAATTGGGGTTTTCTTGTTGATAATAGTACACAAGAAATAAATATAGCTCCTATATATGATTGTGGTAGTTGTTTATTACCACAGGCAGATGAAAAGATTATGATGTCAATACTTGCAAATGTTGACGAAATGAATGCTCGTATTTATCAGTTTCCTAATTCTGCTTTAAAGCAAAATGGAAAGAAGATAAATTATTATAATTTCATAACATCCTGCAATTATGAAGAATGTAATAATGCTCTCTTACGCATTGTTCCAAGAATTGATATGAATGACATTTATACATTTATTGATTCCGTGGAAGGATTATCTGAACTTCAAAGGAAATTCTATAAAAAGTATCTCAGCAACCGATATGAAAAAATACTTATGGTCGCTTATGAGAAGCTAAACATAACTAAATAACGATAAACATTAAATATATCGTTATTTTTTTAATACTAAATATTTATATCTAATAAATTATATTATAAAAGTATATAATGAAATTATTTATCAAATCTTCCTAAATTGACTTTAAAAAATTTAAGTTTTATGGTAAAATAATAAAAAAGTGAGAAGAATTATGCAAAGATATTTTATTGATAATAAATTTATAGATAATGTTAAAAATACAGCCTTAATCGATGGTAAAGATTATCATCACATAAAAGACGTAATGCGAATGAAAATAGGTGAAAGAATTATACTTCAAACTAATGAAGGTTATGAATACCTTTGTGAAATAACTGATTTAAATGGATATGTTAGTTTAAAACTAATAAGTGAAAAACTTAATACTAACGAACTTAATACTAGTGTTACTATCGCACAAGGTTTAGTTCGCAAAGATAAAATAGAAGAAGTTGTTCGTAGACTTGTAGAAATGGGGGCAAATGAGTACTTAAGTGTTAAAATGGAAAGATGCAATATTTCTTTGAAGTCTAAAGATGATTATAAGATATCTCGTTTGCAAACGATTGTGAAGGAAGCAAGTGAGCAATCTGAAAGAGGTAAATTATTAAATCTTAAAGGATATTATACTTTTAAAGAATTCTTAAAATATGCTGAAGAGTTTGATTATAAATTTATTTGCTATGAAAACGAAGGTAGATGCAATTCTCATAATCTTAATCAATATTTAGATATAATCTGTAATAAAAAAGTCCTTTTTATCGTTGGACCAGAAGGAGGATTTTCTAATACAGAAGTTGATATTCTTATTGAAAAAGGTTTTATTGCTATTGGTTTAGGTAAAAGAATTTTACGAACTGAAACTGCTCCTCTAATGGTAATGAGTATTGTTTCGGCTTATTCAGATTATAAAGGTGAAAAAAATGAAAATTAATTATGTATCTTTAGGCTGCAAAGTAAATCTTTATGAAACTGTAGCAGTTGTTAATATGTTTGTAAATAATGGTTTTGAATTAGTTTCGATAGATGAGCCAAGTGATGTAACAATTATTAATACTTGCACTGTTACACAAACAAGTGACTCAAAAAGTCGCAAAACAATCAGACAAGTTGTAAAAAATAATCCTCATTCTATAGTATGTGTTATGGGATGCTACGCTCAATTAAATAGCGAAGAAGCTTCAGGAATTGAAGGAGTTAGTATTGTTGTAGGTAGTTCAAATAGAAAATTAATATATGATCTTGTTATGGAAAAAATCAATAATCAAGAAGATTATGAAGAGAATAGTGTTATAAATAAATGTCAAGATTATAATGAATTGACTGAATATGAAGACCTAAAACTAGATCATTACGACCACAAAACAAGAGGCTTTGTGAAGATACAAGATGGTTGTGAGAACTTCTGTAGTTACTGCACGATTCCTTATTCCAGGGGCAAGTTTAGAAGTAGACCTAAAGAAAGTGTTGTAAATGAGATTAAGCACTTAACCGAACTAGGAATGAAAGAAATTGTTTTGACAGGAATTAACACTGGGGCATATGGTAAAGACTTAGGAAATTATAGCTTTGCAAATCTTCTAAATGATTTAATAAAAGAAGTTCCTAATTTAGGCCGTTTACGAATTTCCTCAATTGAAATTACCGAAGTGACTGATGAACTAATTAAAGTAGTTAAAGAAAATCCCAAGCATTTTTGTAATCATTTGCATATTCCTTTACAAGGGGGAAGTGATTACATCTTAGAAAAAATGAATCGAAAGTATAATTTGAAATATTATGAAGATAGAATTAATTTTGTAAGAAAAGAGCTTCCTTTAGTCAACATTACAACAGACCTATTAGTAGGCTTTAACGGTGAAAGTGATGAATTATTTTCATCTGCATATGATTTTATCAAAAAAATAGAATTTGGTGAAACTCATATATTTCCATATTCACCTCGTAAATATACAAAAGCATATCAAGATAGTAAACTTATAAATTTTAAAGATCGTGTTAACGGAACTGATATGAAAAATAGAGTTAATGATCTATTGAATCTAAATAAAATTAATGCCTTGAAATATCGTCAAAAATTCTTAAATGAAACTTTAGAAGTGATAATTGAAAGAATCGATAAAGGAATTTGCTTTGGTCATTCCTCTAACTATTTAGAAGTATCATTTACAGGGAAAAATGTTAAAGAAAATGACCTTGTAAGAGTTGTTATAACAGAAATTGGATATCCAGTTTGTAAAGGAGTTGTAAAAGATGATGAATAAAATGCAATTTTCTGAATATAAGTTTAAAGATTATATAAATGAAGGATTACAAGCCATAGGCTTTTATGAACCAACAGAAGTTCAAAAGAAAATAATCCCCTTAGCTTTAGCTGGTAATAATATCATCGGCAAAAGTCAAACTGGAACCGGCAAAACTCATAGTTTCATTTTACCAATTCTTCAAAAACTCGATGAAAACTTAAAAGAAGTACAAGCAACAATTATCGTTCCAACAAGAGAACTTGCAGGACAAATATATGATGATTTTCAAAAGATTATTAAGTTTTCTGAAAATAAAATTGATATTCGCATGTATGTTGGTGGAACAAATAGATTATCCGAACTCGAAAGACTTTATAAATCACAACCTCAAATTGTAATTGGTACAATTGGCAAGTTAAAAGATTTAGCAGCAGATAACAATGCTTTAAAGATTTACACTTCAAAACTAGTAATAATCGATGAAGCAGATATGGCATTAGATTTAAGTGAATTAACAGATATCGATTATGTCTTTTCTTTATTTCAAGATGCTCAATATCTTTCCTTTTCTGCAACTTTAAACAAGGGTTTAGTAAATTTCATTAATAAATATATTTCAGTAAATATATTTATTGATTTAGTTGGTAATAATGTTCTAAAAGAGACTATAGAACATGTCTTTATTCCAACAAAAAATAAAAACAAGGATGAAATATTATTAGAATTATTAAAAATTATTAATCCTTATTTAGTATTAATATTTGCTAATACCGTGGAAAAGGTTGAAGAAATTGCCAATATGATGTCACAAAACGGTTTTAAAGTTGGTAAAATAACGGGAAGTTTAGAACCTCGTGAAAGAAAACAAATTATCAAGAGAATTAAAGATGGAATGTATCAATATGTTGTTTGTTCCGATATTGCTAGTAGAGGAATGGATATAAGCGGTGTAAGTCATATCATCAATTATGAATTACCTAAAGATATTGAATATTACATTCATCGCATAGGCAGAACTGCCCGCTTTGAAAGTACGGGAATGGCAATATCTTTTTATGATTATGATGATTCAACTTATTTAAATAAATTATCAAATAAAAATATAACATATAAGTTTATGAAAATTGCTGATGGCGAATTAGTTATTACTAATAATCATAATAAACCATTAAAGCAGATGAAAACTAATGAGATTGCTATTCACAAGAAACATCCTCTAAGCAAAAAAGTAAAACCAGGATATCGTAAAAAACGCAACGAAGCAATTCGTAAAGAAGTAAGAGAACTTAAAAAGAAAAAAATTGATAGTAAATATCATAGATTAAACAATAACAATTAAAAAGGAGGAGAAAATGGCTAAAAAAAATGAAAATATTTTGTTGGGCTGTCACGTTTCTAATAGTGGTAGTGAGATGCTTGCAGGTAGCGTGAAAGAAGCATTAGAATATAATGCAAATTGTTTTATGGTCTATTTAGGACCACCCCAAAATACCCTTCGCAAAGAAGCTCCAGCACTTAACATAAATAAAATGAAAGAAGAACTTGTAAATAACAATATTGAATTAAAAAATGTTATAGTTCATGCTCCATATATTCTAAACTTAGCTCAAAGCAATGAAGAAAAAAGACGCTTTGCTATTGATTTCCTTTCAAAAGAAATGAAAACAATGGCCACTGTTGGGGCTAAATATATTGTTGTTCATCCAGGAGCTCATATGCATCTTGGGGAAGATGTTGGTTTAGCACTAATTGCTGATTCGTTAAAACAAGTTTTAGAAAACACATCTTATGATGATACTTATATTGCTTTAGAAACTATGAGTGGAAAAGGTACGGAATGTGGGAAAACTTTTTCAGAAATAAGAAAAATTATTGATTTATTAGATAATAATAATCGCATTGTCGTATGTTTAGATACATGCCATATCCATGATGGGGGATATGATATTGTGAAAAATTACGATAATGTAATCGAAGAGTTTGATAAAACTATTGGATTAGATAGATTAAAAGTAATACACGTAAATGATTCTAAAAACATTTGTGGTTCTCATAAAGATCGTCACGAAAATATTGGCTTTGGAAAAATTGGTTTTAAAACGTTATTAAAATTTGTGACAGATGAAAGATTTAAAGATATTCCTAAAATACTCGAAACACCTTATGTAAAGGATGGTTCTAGTGATTATCCGCCTTATAAGTTTGAAATTGAAATGTTAAAGAATAAAAAGTTTGACAAAGAACTAATAACAAATATTATTAATTGTTATAAGGAAAAATAGTCGTGATTTTCATCAATCACGACTATATCTTTATTATATTGTGAATTTTATTCTAGAATATTTATTCTATATAACCATTAACTGGATTCCATTTTGATTTAGGATCAGTAGGCTTAGATAATAATATTAATGTAATAATAAAACATATTATGGCTAGGCTAAAGAAGAAGATAACATAAGGTGTTTTTGAGGTAAAGGCTCTAGCCATATAAGACATTAGCCCTAGCCCATAAATTCCTGAATATGCTCCTGAACGATTTGTATCGTGATATCTTCTGGCAGTTAAAGTCATAAAAGGAATAAAAGTAATAAGAATAAATATTGTACAAATATTCGATAAACCTAATATACTTAAAAGAGCAATAATAATAACAAAGGTTATGAATATTACAATGAATTCTTTGAAACAAGCAACTCCACGAGCATCAAAACATTTTTTGAAGAACTCAGTATAACATTCTCCAATTGTTACTGTTCGGTAAGGATTAGTTGGTATCTTATGGTTTATTTGCTTCCCACAATAATCACAATAGTAGCTATCATCTGGTATTTCATTACCACATTTATCACAAAACATAAGTTATCCTTTCTCATTAATTATAATTTAATTTCAATTAATGTTTCAATTATTCTATTTAATTTTTTATCATTAGAATGATTTATAATGATTCTATCTTTATTACCATAAGCAATTGTTTTATCATTATTTTTAATTATTATTTGATTATTATTGATTTCATAATTAAGCTTATTAATCATCAAATATATTTCTGCTTTTAATATTGGGATTATTCTTTCATAAGAAAGCTTTTCGATAATTTCACCATTCTTGAAAAGAACAGCACAGTTCTTACCTCCAGCAATACCAATATCAGCATCCTTTGCTTCACCAGGACCATTTACTGCACAGCCCATAACGGCTACTTTTATTTTTTTATCAAATGTATTTAAATAGTCATTTATTTCATTGGCAATAGGAAACATATCGTATTGACATCTACCACATGTTGGACAAGAAACTAAAATAGGTTTATCATAAAGCCCTAAAGAAGATAGAATTTCTTTTGCTGCTACAACTTCTCTAAGGGGATTAGTTGTTAGAGAAACTCTTATAGTGTCCCCAATACCATCAAGAAGAAGAGCACCTAAAGCAATACTTGATTTAATCGTTCCAGAATATTCTAAGCCAGCTTCTGTAACACCTAAATGTAACGGATAATCATATTCTTTAGATAGCATTTTATATGCTTCATAAACCTTTTGAACATTTGACGATTTCACTGAGATTACAATGTCATTAAATCCTAAGTTTTCAAGAATTTCAATGTTTTGTTTAGCACTTTCAAATAAAGCTTTAGAAGTATTACCATATTTTTCAAATATATTTTTAGCAATTGAACCACTATTTATACCAATTCTAATAGGAATTTTCTTTTCTTGACACTTTTTTACAATTAGTTTAATATGTTCATAATTTGAAATATTACCTGGGTTAAGACGAAGTTTACTGACACCATTTTCAATTGCTCCTAAAGCAAGTTTATAATCAAAATGTATATCAGCAACTATAGGACAAGGAGCATTTTTAGTTATTTCTCCTAAAGCTTTGCAATCATTATCATCTAAAACTGCTACTCTAACAATATCACAACCTATAGAAAAGAGCTCATTAATCTGAGCCATCGTTTCGGTTATATTACTTGTTTTGGTATTTGTCATACTTTGGATGGCAATTTTATTATGCCCACCTATTTTAACATTACCAATTGTTATTTCTTTAGTTTGTCGTCTCATTTGGTATTTCACTTGGCTTAACATTAACAACTTTCTTTCTTTTCTTCTTTTTTCTTTGAGGAGAACGAATGTGTTGTTCACGTAGAATATTGTAAATTGTGCTTCGAGAAAGATTATATCCTCGTTCATTCATCGCTTTTGCAAAATCGGTGAAGTTTGTTTTACGAAACTCAACACGATAAATGTGAGCTATTTCTTTTCTTAATTCTTCATCATAAGTGTTAACAGGTTTATGATATCTATTTTTATGGATAACACCTTCCACACCCTCATTTAAAACTTGTCTCTTAAGGTTACGAACTTGACGAGTAGTTAATTTAAGCATTTTTGCAGCTTTTGGTCCATTGATTTCTCCATTAATTAACTTTGTAATAACACGAAGTTTTTTCTTTTCAAGACGTTTAAGTTTTACTTTCTTTACTTCCGGATTAACAACTTCAATTGTAGTTTGATTATTTGCTTCCATAAGTGGATCTCCTTAAACATTATATTATATAATTATTTCCTATTTATTATACTAAAAAAATAGGTAAAAATCAAGAACAAAAATTTAAATTTTTGACATATAAAAAAATAACTCTTGATTTTTGCTCTTATGTGGTGTATAATTAATTAGTATTGTTTCAGGAGGAAAGTTATGCGCTTAACATTTTTAATGAGATGTACTGTTTGTAATTCTGAAAATTATTTAACTCAAAAAAATAAGAAGAACGATCCTGACAGATTAGAAATGATGAAATTTTGTCCTAAATGTAGAAAACAAACATTACACAAAGAGAAAACAAAAAAATAGTTCTTTAAATGAACAAAAAATAGTGCCGTTTGGTACTTTTTTTTTGCTTTTTCGACAAACTTTCAGGAGTATAATATTTCTGGGTGATACGATGCCAAAAGAAAAGAAAAAATCCTTTGATGAAAAAGAAGAACAAACAACACTTTTTTATTACGAAATAATAGGTTCAGTAGTAATTATATTATCCATTACTGCTCTTGGAAAACTTGGTAAAATCGGAAAAATATTAACTGTTTTATCAAAAGTTCTATTTGGTGATTGGTATTTTATTGTTTTACTTTTTTGTTTGTTTTTAGGTATATATAATTTATTTATGCATAAACGTTTTGATTTTACAAATCATCGTTTTATTGGTTTTGTTTTTTTATTATGTTCAATTTTGTTATTTTCACATTTCTCTATTCATAACTATGTTCTTGAAAGTAATAAGTCATATATCAGTGGAACAATTTCAATTTATAAATCATTCATTAACTCTGGTAATGATTCGTCTTTAGGTGGCGGAGTAATAGGAGCAACAGCTTTTTACCTCATATATTATCTTTTGGGGACTATTGGGGTAGTTTTGTGTGGAATTATTCTGGCAATATTAAGTATTTCTTTGATTTTTAACACGCCATTTCTTGATATCAGTAAATGGGTGGGGAAAAAGTTTGGCAAAGTGGGAAGTGGGGTTAAGTCTTTTCGAAAATTCTTTAAGTACGAAGTTGGAAAAGATATGCAAACTAAAACCAAAGAATATATAAAACTTCCTTTAAGTATTTTTAAGAATACAAGTGATGAAGATATTTATCGAAGACAAGAAGAAGATACGCTAATTATTTTAAATCGGATAAAAGAATGTTTTAAGAGGCGGAGAATTATATATAATTATATGCCTTATATTGTGTCTTATTTTGTCTCAACACTATATTTTGAAATTGAGGGTGAAATTGATGTCTATGAATTACTAAGAGAAATAAAAAAGATTATAAATATTGAAATGCTTGCAAGTTATGATAAAAAGATTTTGATAATCCAAGTAAATAATAACCGTAAAAGAATGTTATCAGTTAGAAAAGTTTTATTAGAAGGAAAAAATGATAATAGTTATGTTTTTCCAATAGGAATTGATTATCAAAACAAAGTTGTTGATATAAATATTAATCAAATAACTAATATGATGGTAATTGGTATATCACCATCTGAAACTAATAATTTTATTCGTTTTTTGATCGCTCTAAGTTTTTTTAAATACAAATCAAATGAAATTGATATTTTTGCTTATGATTCTTTAGGGGATTTAAGCATTTATACTAATGTTATGTCACTAGAAAACGATATATATTCTTTTCTTGATGGAATGAAAAAAAGTATCGATGAATGGAATGATTTTCTTTCTTTGAATGGTTTATTTGATTACGGGACATATTTAAATAAACTTGAATCATACAACCTAAAGTATAAAATAAATAAAAAAATTATTATCATTAATGGTATTAATGAGGATATGGATATTGCTTTTCTGGAGAAAATACTTTTATATATGACTCAATTATCCAAAAAGGTTGGGGTAACACTTATATATGTGCTCAATAATAGTTCATATACTAATAGTGCAATAAATGGAATGTTTGAAACAAAAATATTATTTAAACTCGATGAGAATATTTGCAATCAATTTACAAGTAGTGATGATGTGTATAAAAATGCTTTATATCTTGAAGGAAGTGGGGATAGCTATTTTATCACTAAACGTAGTATTAAAAGATTAATGGTACCTAATCTATCTAGTTTAGAATTAGAAGAAATTTATAAAACAATTAACAAAAAAATAGAATGATAAAAAAAGGCAAAAATCACTAAGACATTGCCTAAGTTTTATAATTATTTTTTATATTTTTCTTTTGCTTTATTAATAGCTTCATATCTTTCTTTTAAAGCTTCTTCATATTTACTTGTTGTTTTTGGTACATAATAAATTGCATCTTTTATTTTATCAGGTAAATATTGCTGATTAACCCAGCCACCAGGATAGTCGTGGGGATAAAGATATTTGCCATTTCCCTCTTCGAACGAGTAAACATTTTTTAGATGAGGCGGGAGAGTACCTGTATCTTTGGTTTCGATATCTTCAAGAGCTTTGCTGATGGCAAGATAAGTCGAATTAGATTTTGGCGATAAAGCCATCTCAACAACTATACTTGCTAAAGGAATCCTCGCCTCAGGCATTCCTAAATCTAAAGCCGCTTCACATGCTGCTCTTACTCTTGGACCAATATTTGGATTAGCTAAGGATATATCTTCATAAGCTATGCAATAAAGTCTTCTAACTAGTGGTAATAAGTCATCAACATATAATAATTTACCAAGATAATGAAGACTTGCGTTGACATCGCTTCCCCTAATGGATTTGTGTAAGCCACTTAGAGTATTATAATATCCATCACCATTTTTATCAAATTCTAAACTTGGTTTAAGAACAATATCTTTAGCCATTTCAAAAGTTACTTGAACATAACCATAAGCAAAGAAGAGGCTTTCAACCATATTTAGTAAGGAACGACCTTCACCACTGGCGATTTCTGCTAAATATTTTTTAGCTTTTTCATCTAAACTAAATCTTTCTTTGTTAGAAATATTTTCAGAAGGAATTTCTTGTTTGATATAATCTATACCTTTATCAATTAATTTTGTTAAATCATTTTGCGATAAAGGAAATAACTTGTAGATATTAGTTCTTGAGCGTACAGCAGGATTTAAACTACGATAAGGGTTAATTGTTGTTAGACCGATAATAGTAATTTCACCACTCTCAACAAAAGGCAAGAGAAAATCCTGAATATCTTTTTTCATACGATGTATTTCATCAATAATTAAGACTTGATTATTATCAACTTGAATAAGTTTTTTTAGCTTTTCTTTGTTATCAGAAGAAGCATTAAAAGTATCATATTGTAATTTTAGTTCATTAACAATAACTTTCGCAAGAGTTGTCTTTCCAATACCTGGGTCACCAAAGAATACTAGCGAAGGAATCTTTTTTATAGCTAGAAGTCTCCTAATTACTCCATTTGGACCAACTAAGTGTTGTTGCCCAACGATTTCATCTATTGTTTTTGGTCTTAAAGCGTAAGCTAATGGTTCCATTTTTTATCACTTCCTACATAATATTATACTAAATTATTAAAATTAAGTAAATATTTAATTTTCCTTCTTCGTAATATTTACCCCAATAATACCTCCAATAGCAGTTAATGTTATGTAAACAATAATCTTAATAATATTAAAATAAGTAAAATGCTGATTAAAAATTAAATTTAATAAAAGTACTATAAATACAACAAAAGCTCCTGAAAGAAGACCTTCTAATAAACCATTATTTTTAATAATAATTCCTTTCGTAAAACCAAGAGAGAAAAAACATAATCCTCCAATAATAAATGTATAAATATAAATAGATTTATCATCGTTAGGTAAGATATTTTTATGAATCATAAATGAATAAATCCCCATAAAAAGAGTCACAATAATTATATATATCAAATAACATAAAATCTTTTTTACAAAAATATTTTTAAATTTCATTCTATCACCATTAAATGATATGTAGAGAAAACTAATAATAGACCAAAAAATGGAGGATTTATGGTTGAACTAATTTGGAAAACAACATTTATTTATTTTTTAATTCTCATTACTTTACGTTTTATGGGCAAGAGAGAAATAGGACAGTTAGGACTATTTGATTTCGTTGTTTTGCTTCTCATAGCTGATGTTTCAGCGATTTCCCTTGAAGAAGGAGAAAACATTGTCATTTGCTTAATTCCTGTAGCAACTCTTTCACTAATCCAAAAGCTTTTGGCCATTATATCTTTAAAATTTAATTTCTTTAGAGATTTAATTGATGGTAAAGAATCAATTATAATTTACAAAGGAAAACTAAACATCAAAGAAATGAAAAAATTAAATTATAATGTTGATGATTTACTATCCCAATTACGACTAAAAAATGTTAGAAGTTTATCACAAGTAGAATATTTAATTCTGGAAAATAGTGGTGATATTAGTGTTTTTTTATACTCTTCAAATAATTATAATAACATAAATGCTAAAACAAATACAAATGGAATAGTAGGAAGAACCCAATCAAGTTTTATACTTGATGTTAATGACCATAATATTTCTATTTTCCCTTTGATTATTTCAGGAAAAATGAACAAAGAAAATATGAAACTACAAAATATAAATGAAAACTGGTTAATCGAAGAGATTCATCGCCAAGGATATGAATTAAAAAATGTTTATTATGCTAACTTAGAACATAATAAACTATTTATTGTACAAACATGTTTACTTTAAATTATTATTTAGTGTCTTTGGAAAAAAGAAATATTTTATTCCTAAAAGATATGTTACAGATATAATTATTGAAGCTATTATATAATTTATTTTCCAGTACTTTAAAATATAAGCAAAAAGAAAATATATCGTAAAGAGTAAGATTAATTTTATTAAATCTTTAAATGGTATTTTTAACTTTAATAATTTCTGACAATAAATATAATAAATTAAAGTATGTAAAATATTAATAAAGATAACAGAGTAAAACAATGATTTATAATTAATGAAATTAATATAAGACAAAATAAAGATTAAAATAAGTTTACATAAAGATGTAATAATAGAAATCAGTAATATGTTTTTCTGCTTTCCATGGGCTTGTAAGGTTCCTGAAAGAATAGGATTAATGTACATAATGATAAATATTATCGAATAATTTCTTACTAAATAACTTCCTGAAGTGCTTTTGTATAAGAAATACATATATTTATCACCATAAAAAAAGAGAATAATGCTAAGTAATATCCCTGGTATAACAGAAATCTCTAAGGCTTTTCGGACTAGTCTTTCCGAAACTGGTGAATAATTATTTTTTGATATTGTTGGAATAATTACTGTTGCTATTGAAGAAGAAGTAAACATAAACATTGTAAGTAAGGGTAGAGCATAGGCATTAACTTCACTATAATGATACATTATTTCTTTTTGAGAAAAACCATTTGATGATAAAGCAAAAGTATAAATGATTGGTTCTAAGAAGAAAGTAAGATTTGCCATTAAATGAGTAATTGTTTCGGAAAAGGATAAATGAAATATTTCTTTATCCAATTCTTTTTTTAAGCTTTTATCTTTAGGATTATTTAAGTTACCAAGAGTTTTAAACTCATAAGTATTAGACTTATAAGTTTTAAACTTACTAATGTTATATATAAGTGAATATATTTCCCCAATACTCATTGCAATAACTGATATGGAGACACTAAATACTAATCCTTTGTCTGAAAAAATAATTAGTAAAAGGGTTGAAAAAATCATTCGTGATATTTGTTCAATCAAAGAACTTCGTGAAGATGTTTTTATATTATCTAAGCCATTATATATGCCACGATAAATGCCATTAAGCATTGAAAAAGGAATCATTGTTAAGGAAAAAAGTAAAGGATAATAACTATCAGGTTGTTTCAATAATCTAAAAGAAATCATTTTAAGAGACAAAAGAAAAATAACCGAAGTTATAACTGTAGCAAGAAATCCTAGTTTTAGACCAGAATAGAGGATGCTTTTGTGACTGAATTTTTGGCTTTTTTCGTTTTCTGCAGTTATCTTTGATAAGGTAACTTGTAAAGAAAAACTAGAAATAGAGCATAATAACATAATTGTTGGAAGGATTAAGACATAAAGTGAAATACCTTCATTTCCTAGTAACCTAGTAATAATAATTCTATTTAAAAGAGATAATACTTTAATTACTAAACTTGTTATGATAAGAATTAAAGTGTTTTTGATTAAAAAGTTATCTAAGTATTTATATAATTTTTTCATTTTCATCACATTAACATTTTATGTCATATGTTTATTTATTATAATAAAATAATTAACAAATTAAAAAAACTAATTGCAAGAAATAGGAAGTTAGAGTATAATATATAAGTAAAAGAGGTGTTATAATGGATTATAAAAAATTTATTGCTAATGTACCAGGATTTCCAAAAGAAGGAATTTTATTTAGAGATATTACACCATTAATGGCAAATGGCGAAGTATTCAAAAGTGCTTGTGAAGAATTAAAGAAGTTCGCTGAAGATTGTCACGCAACAATTATTGCTGGACCAGAATCAAGGGGCTTTATTTTTGGTTGCCCAATTGCTAAAGATTTAGGCATTGGATTTATTCCTATTCGTAAGCCTAATAAACTTCCACGTGAAACAGTTAGTGTCTCATATTCTCTTGAATATGGTCAAAATACATTATGTATGCATAAGGATGCTATCAAAAAAGGTGATAAAGTTCTTATCATTGATGACTTACTTGCTACAGGTGGAACTATGAAAGCTGCAATTGACCTTGTGGAAAAACTTGGAGGAGAAGTAGTTGGATTAGGTTTCTTAATTGAACTTTTAGACTTAAATGGACGTAAATTATTAGAAAATTATAATATTAAAACATTGATTCAATATTAAAACATTAATTTAATGTTTAAGATTTATATAAGGAGTGTGTTACACACTACCTTTTATTTTATGGAGTTAACTTATGAAAAAAACAATGGATATGACTAAGTGTTCTATTAGCAAAGGTATAATTATTTTTGCTTTACCTTTGATGCTATCGAACATCTTACAAGTACTTTTTAATATGTCTGATTTGATAGTTGTTGGAAACTTCGCAGGAGAGAATGCTTTGGGAGCAGTAGGGTCGACTACGACGATTGTTTCTTTGTTTACGGGTTTATTAATCGGCATGGGAGCAGGTGTCAATGTCATAACGGCTAAAAGATTGGGTTCTGGTGATAAGGAAGGGCTTTCTAAAGTCATTCATACTTCATTTTTAGTAACTTTAATCTTTGGTATTATAATTTGTATTATTGGCTTGTTATTTTCAAGATTCCTTTTGGAACTTTTAAAGACAAAAGAAACTTTAATTGATAAAGCTGAAGAGTATTTGAAAATATATTTACTAGGTATTCCAGCTTTAGCTATTTACAATTATGGTCAAGGTATTTTATCGGCTGAAGGAAATACGGTTAAACCATTAATTTATTTAGGTATTTCTGGGGTAGTAAATATTTGTTTAAATTTAATTCTTGTTATATGTTTTAATTTAGATGTTGTAGGTGTTGCAATTGCAAGTGCTGTAGCTCAGTATTTATCAATGATTTTAATAATTATTTCACTTTTACGAAGCAAAACAAGTTGTAAACTAAGAATTAACGAAATTAGAATTAATTGGCCAATTGCTAAGGAATTATTAATTATTGGTATTGCAGGTGGAATTCAAAATTCAATATTTGCTGTGGCAAATTCTTTTATTCAATTTGCGGTTAATACATTTGATGATATTACTGTTTCAGGTAATGCTGCAGCTCAAAACTTTGATACTTTGGTATATGAAGTTTTAGGCGCCATATATATGGCTGGGGCAACTTTTGTTGGACAAAACTTTGGAGCAAATAACAAAAAGCGAATTTGGAAAACTTATCTTTTGACTCAAATTTATTCATTTATTATTGGTATTGTAACAGGAATTTTATTATTCATATTTAGTAAACCTTTCTTGCGAATTTTTTCAGATGAAACTAGTGTAATAGAAGCCGCTTTACCAAGAATGAAAATTATGGCTCTTTCGTATTTCTTGTCAGCTTTTATGGATGCTCCTATTGCTGCATCACGAGGCCTTGGAAAAGCTTTAGTTCCAGTGATTATTGAAGTGCTTGGTTCGTGTATTTTAAGGATAGTTTGGGTATATACTATATTTATGAAATATCGTACTATAACCTCACTTTACTCTTTATATCCTGTTTCATGGCTATCTACGGGTATATTTGAAACAATATATTTTATTTTCATTTATAAAAAACTTAAAAAAACTAATTAATTTATCAAAAATTGACTAAAAACCAAAAAAAAATTTACAATATGTCATTTTTGATGTATAATGAATATAATATAAGTGAAAAGCAAAGGCAAAGGTTTGAATAATATGAGTGAAGAAATAAAAAAATTAATTACTGCTGATGATTTATTTGCAATTGCAGGTGAATATCTTCATACTGAAAAAAATCAAAATTTGATTCGCAAAGCTTATTATTATGCTAAAGAAAAACACGAAGGCCAATTTCGTAAATCTGGCGATCCATATATTCAGCATCCTTTAGAAGTTGCTTATTATTTAGCTACTTTACATGCTAGTCCTGAAACACTTTGTGCAGGGTTGCTTCATGATGTTTTGGAGGATACCGAGGTAACAAAAGAAGAGATGACGGAAGAATTTGGCGCTGATATAACAAGTATTGTTGAAGGGGTTACTAAGATTAGTAAATTAAAGTATAAAACTCAAGAAAAAGTATTAGCTAAAACCCATCAAAAAATACTTCTAGCAATGGCAAAAGATATTCGTGTTGTATTAGTAAAACTTACGGATAGAATTCATAATATGCGAACATTAGAATTTCAACCTATTCCTAAGCAAAAAAGCATAGCTAAAGAAACCCTTGATTTGTATGCTCCTCTTGCTCATAGATTAGGTATGTACCGTATTAAGGCAGAACTTGAAGATACAGCTTTCAAGTATCTTGAACCTGAAAAATACGATCAAATTACGGAAGCTTTAGCAAAGCAAAAGATCAGCCGTGAAGAAGATATCCATAGTATGCAAGTGCGTTTAGAGAGTATTTTGCATGAAAATAATATAAGTGATTTTGCGATAAAAGGGCGTATTAAAAACATTTTTAGTATAAATAAAAAAATGGAAAAGAAAAATATTCCTTTTGAACATATTTTTGATTTAATGGCCTTAAGAGTTATTGTCCCAACAATTGCAGATTGTTATCAAGTATTATGTTTTATACATAGTGAATTTAGACCAGTTCAAGGAAGGTTTAAGGATTATATTTCAACTCCAAAACCTAATCTATATCAATCTCTACATACAACAATTGTAGGTTTATATGGCAAAATATACGAAATTCAAATTCGTACTTATGAAATGGATGAAGTTGCAGAGAACGGAATTGCTGCTCACTGGGCCTATAAAGAAGATAATCGCAACTATACTCCACAAAAAGAACAAGAAGAGTTATTTGCTAAACTGAAATGGTACAAAGAATTATTATCATATGTTGAACAAGGTGAAAATGATGATGAAGATCCGTTGCTTTCAATAAATGAAGATATTTTTAGTGCTAATGTGTATATCTTTTCTCCTAAAGGAGATGTTTATGATTTCCCTAAAGGCTCTACACCTTTGGACTTTGCATATCGTGTTCACACGGAAGTTGGTAATCATACCGCAAATGCTATAATTAATGGACATATAGTTCCTTTAACATATCATCTTAAAACTGGTGATGTAATAGAAATTAAAACTTCTAAAAGTATTAATGGTCCAATGGAGTCATGGTTAAGATTAGTTAAAACTAATCATGCTCGTCACAAAATTATTTCAATTCTTAATAAACGAAAACGAGAAGAACTTGTAGAGCGTGGACGTGAAGAATTTGAAAGAGTATTAAAAGTTGAAAATGTTAACATCAAATTAGAAGAAAAAGAAGTAAAAGATAATTTTTCAAAATTCTCAATCAACTCTATCGAAGATTTCTATTATGCTATTGGTAAAGGTGATTTATCATGCGGTGCTGCTATTAATAAGCTTCTTGGTCGAAATGAAAAAGTGACTGAAGAGACTATAATAAAACATTATGAAGATAATGCTAGTCGCTATCACCGACATAAACAAAGTGAAACAGGCATATATGTTGAAGGATTGCCGAAAGCACAAATAAAAATAGCCACATGTTGTATGCCTGTATATGGAGAACCAATTATTGGTTATGTAACAAAAGGGAATGGTATTACAGTTCATTCTCTTGATTGCCATAACATTAATAACTCTGCCGAAGCTAGATTTATTGATGTTTATTGGGGTGATCCTATTGTCGGTAAAACATATGAAACTTGTATAAGTATATATTCTTTTGACCGTAAGAATATTGTTGCAGATGTCATAAATGTTATTAATGCTTGCCAAAATACAACAATTATGTCTATTTCTTCAACATCCAAAAAGGGTTCAGATTTACTTACAAAAGTAAAAATAAGTGTTAATAATTGTGATACACTGCAAAATGTTATAACTAATTTACAAAAAATAACAGATATATATTCAATTGAAAGATCTAAACGTTAATATTTGGAGGCATTATGAGAGTAGTATTACAGAGAGTTACAAGTGCTAGTTGTACGGTTGATAATAAAATCACAGGAGAGATTACCAAAGGTTATTTATTACTTGTTGGTTTCACCAATGGTGATAATGAGCTAACAATAGATAAAGCAGTTAAGAAAATAACCAACTTAAGAATATTTGAAGATGAAAATGGTAAAATGAATCTAAGCCTTAAACAAGTAGAAGGTAATATTCTTTCTATCTCCCAATTTACACTATACGCAGATACAAATTGTGGGAATAGGCCTTCCTTTATAAACGCTCTAAATCCTCTTGAAGCAAGCAATCTTTATAAAATATTTAACGAGAAGCTAAGAAGGGCAGGATTCACTGTTGAAGAAGGGGTATTTGGAGCCCATATGGATATTAGATTACTTAATGATGGCCCTTGTACAATAATATATGAATTTTAAATTTCCAGCCTTTGCTGGATTTTTTTACTTGTCTAATATCATTGAAAAATCTATCTAAAAATGTTATAATCTAATAAAGATTTTTTAAAAAGAAGAGAATAAATTATGAAAAAAATTTCAAAAATAATTTTTAGAACGCTAATAGTTTGTCTACTATTTAGTTATTTAATTAATTCGATTTATACTTATTATAATATTGCTCACAATTGTGATGATGAAATGTGTTCAATATGTATAAGAAATAATGAAAATAAAAGAAATCGTAATGTTTTATTATCAACTTATGATAATATTATTTTGGTTTCAAACGAATTTTGTTATGAAGAATATAATATATTATTATTTAATGAGACAATTTGTAAGACATTAATTAGTTTGAAAGTTAAACTTCTCAATTGATTGCTTTTTATAACTAAAATTCTAGTTAAAATACAATTAATGAGAGGAGAACAATGAAAAATAAAAAAATTATACTTTTACTATTAATATTTATATGTGGAATAATTGGATGTAATAGCAATAATGAAAGTGAAAAGTTATCAATTGTTACAACGATTTATCCTCAATATGACTGGATATGTCAGATTTTAGGTGATGAAACTAAAAATATAGATATTAGTATGCTTTTAGATAGTGGTGTTGATTTACATAATTATCAGCCAACATCAAAAGATATTATTACTATTTCAAACTGTGATATGTTTGTATATGTTGGTGGCGAATCAGATGCATGGATTGATGATGTATTAGCTCAAACCAAGAATAATGATATGATAATTGTTAATTTATTTGAAGTTTTGGAAGATGATTTGATTACTGTAAAACACCATGATGAAGATGAATATGATGAGCATATTTGGCTTTCAATCAAGAATGCTAAAAAAATATGTCAATATTTGACAGAAAAAATCCAGATATTAGATAAACAGAATGTAGAAAAATATGAAAATAATTTAAATAGTTATTTAGAAAAATTAGATACTTTAGATAAAGAATATCAAAATGTAATATCTAATGCTAGTTTGAACGCAGTAGTTTTTGCTGATAGATTTCCTTTTATCTATTTAGCAAATGATTATGGCTTAAATTATTATGCGGCTTTTACAGGTTGTAGTGCAGAAGCAGAAGTAAGCTTTGAAACAATCATTTCTTTAGCAAATACTGTAGATGATTTGAATATAAAAAATATTTTTGTAATTGATGGTTCAGATGGTTCAATTGCAACTACTGTTATTAATAGTACTAAAACAAAAGACCAAACAATTTTAAAGATTAACTCTTTACAATCAATGTCTAAAAATGAAATTGCTTCAGGAAAGACTTATCTTTCTGTAATGCGAGAAAACTTAGATATCTTAAGCATAGCTTTAAATTAATGGTGATTTTATGGCATTATTAAAATGTGAAAATGTTATCTTAGGATATGATAATAATGTTATTGTTGAGGACCTAAATTTTGAAGTTAATTCAGGAGATTATTTGTATATCATTGGTGAAAATGGTTGTGGGAAAAGCACACTAATGAAAACAATTCTTAAACTTCAGAAACCATTATCAGGTAAAATAATAATGGGTGATGGTTTAATCCAAAACGAAATAGGTTACCTTCCTCAACAAACTATTGTACAAAAGGATTTTCCAGCATCAGTTAAGGAAATAGTTTTATCAGGCTGTTTGAATAAAAGTGGCTATAAGCCATTCTATTCGAAGGAACAAAAAAAAGAAGCACTGCAAAACATGGAAAAGATGGGGATTACTCATCTAGCAAATAAGTGCTATCGCGAATTATCTGGTGGCCAGCAACAAAGAGTTTTGTTAGCAAGAGCACTTTGTGCTACTCACAAAATATTACTTTTAGATGAACCTGTATCGGGATTAGATCCTATAGTGACAGCGGAAATGTATAATTTAATAGATGAATTAAATAAAAAACATAATATTACAATTCTTATGATATCTCATGATATCGAAGCGGCTATGAAATATGCAACTCATATATTGCTTATAAGTCATAAACCAGTATTTTTTGGAACAAAAGAAGAATATTTAAAATTATCTCTTTCAATAAAGGAGATGAAATAAGATGAATATTTTTGAAAAATTATCGATGTTTTTAGAATATGAATTTGTTCGCTATGCTTTAATTGTTGGTGTATTAATAGCTTTATGTGCGGCATTACTTGGAGTAATATTAGTTTTAAAAAGATTCTCTTTTATTGGCGATGGGTTATCTCATCTGTCATTTGGTGTCATTGCTGTAGCAGCAGTTATGCAATTAACCAATGAATTATTGCTTGTTTTACCTGTAACAATAATTTGTGCAATATTATTATTAAAATCAGGTCAGAAGAAGAAAACAACAGGTGATGGTGCTCTAGCAATGATTTCAGTGTCATCCCTAGCTATAGGTTATTTGCTATATAATATGTTTCCTAACTCACCTAACATTTCTGGTGACGTTTGCAGTACCTTATTTGGATCTCAGTCAATACTAACCTTAACTTCTAGTGATTTAATAATTTCTATTGTGTTAACTATAGTTGTTTTAGCTTTCTTTATTGTATTTTACAATAAGATATTTGCAATAACTTTTGATGAAGATTTCTCACAAGCAACAGGAATTAAAGCAAATATTTATAATTTAATTGTAGCTGTTGTAATAGCAGTAGTAGTCGTTCTTGCAATGAATTTAGTTGGTTCTTTATTGATTTCAGCTTTAATCATATTTCCAGCTTTATCAGCAATGCGCATTTTTAAATCATTTAAGAGTGTGACAATTTGCTCAGCAATTTTCTCAGTTGTTTGTGTTGTTATTGGTATATTAATTGCAATTGTTTCAGGTTTTCCTGTTGGTCCAATGATTGTAGCTGTTGACTTAATAGGTTATATAATTTTTGTGATTATAGGAAAGGTGATGAAATGATTAAAAAGATTTATTTAATGATACTTTTTCTGATAGTTTTATCAGTAATAGGCTGTGGAGAAAATAAAAGTTATAAGTTAAATGAACAAACATTCTTTTTAGTTATGACTAATATTCAATATTACCCAGAGCAATATATTGATAAAGATATCGAATATGATTGTTTCACATATTTATTAACTGATATCGAAGGTAAAGAATATATGTGTGGCGTTAGAAAATGTTCATCTGAATTTGGTTGTACATGTGGGAATGATACTATAATTGGATTCATTTTAAATTATAACCAAGAAATACCAAAACCTAAAAATCAAAGTGTTGATAATAATGATAAAACATGGATTCATTTAAAAGGGCAACTTGAAAGTTCTCAAAAAAAAGAAATAAAGATATATGGTTATACTAATGGTAAAATTGATTATTCAATAATAGAAACTATTTCTATGTTGTCTTATAATGTTGACGATTTAGAAGTAATAGATGATTATAGTAACTTAAATTATTATGTAACAAAATAAGGAGTAATTATGGCTAAGAAAATAGATTATGATACAAAAAAAAGACAAAAAAATAAAGAAAAAACATTAGAAGAGTTAAAGAAAATTTTAAAACCTTTAAATATTATGCTTGTAATAACTAGTATTTTAATAATATTAAGTTATGTATTTTATTGGGCATCAATTTATAATACTGACATGGGTGGGAGTGAAGTAAATATTTCAGGAATAAATGTTATTTACTGTGCTTTAACTAGTAACTTTACAGGAACGGAATCTTTCGCAGGCGATATGGCAGTACCATTTTATTATTATGCCGAATCATATTGCCAATCTTTAGCAACTTTAACAATAATATCTTTCTTTCTAACAATATTAAGTATTATTGTTTCAGTTGTTGTTATGGAATTAAAGAAACCTTTAGCCCATTTTATTCCACTAATAATTAATATAGCATTAACTGTATTATACATTTGTTGCTTTGCCAAAGGACTTGCAATGAATGATTCAAAAATACTACATATATATTGTAGTGATAATCCAGCTTGTTCAATTCAATCATATGCAATTATTCCAGCAATACTATCTGTGATTGCTGTAACAATTTCTGTTATCTGTTTAGTTAAATACTATCAAACAAAAGCTAAACTAGCAAAATAAAACTTGGGTGCAAAACTCAAGTTTTTTTCTTTTTCCAATTTTCCTTGACAAAAGAGGGGGGGGGTAGAATAAACAAAAAGAGGTAGAATATATGTTATTCTTAGTTTTGTTTATTATT
>CAYMGD010000031.1:0-22312 GCA_964389905.1 uncultured Coprobacillus sp.
TCCCGTGTTGAGAACTTTCATCTCTAAGTTATTATGCATGCCTAACGCACAAAAGCAAGTCATAACAACTTGCTAATTAACTTTTTAAATATATCAATGGTCTTATACCACACTTATCTTTAACACAACTATAATTGCTTGTTTGTTTTCCTTTGTTAGTAATAACCTGAACATCAGAACTTGAATTGCCTTTAGACTTTAACCACCAACTGACATTATATTGTTCATCAAGTTCTGTACAGCCAATAAATGCTCCAAATTCACTTGTTTGACAATTTGTATCATCAATGTAATCAATTATTTCATTAGATAATAAAGTAACTCTATCTTGGAAATTATTATCGTTTATCGGACTAATAATTTGTCGTTGTTCAACCTTCGTAAAAGCTAATTCGTAAAAGTATTCATTTAAATATTTGCGAATATCCGAAAAATAATATTCGTTTTCGTCAATCATCGTATTGCCTAAACAAACTTTATGAACTCTTAGATTATATGGATAATAATCCAAAACTTTATCAGAAATTAGTATCTTTTTCTCATCATCATATAAAACTAACCATTTAATTTTCTCAACAAGAAAATAGTAATTTCTATTTTTCATTATCGGATAATTTACGCCATGAAATTTCACAATGCCATCATAATTAAATCTTATTCTTGCATATTCTTTATCATTAAGTTTTACATAGCCCTTATCGTCAACAGTTTTTAAAAGATCCAATTCTTTTATTATACTTATATCAGTGACCAAACTTTGAGGATATTTTCCAAATGATATACTCTCAATATTTCTTTCTTCCCCCTCATTATCAAGGGTTAAGTAATGAAATTTACTTATGATTAATAAAATTATATCTATAATTTCCTTGCTTGAGGAAAAACAAGAAATATTAGTGAAGTCTTTGTTACATTTTAGAATAACAAAATCTCCATAGACATCTTCACCAGTAATTTCGGAAGCAAACCTATTATAACTATTATCTTTTCTTAAACTATATAATCCTATAAGTTTATTACTTAATCCAATATTAAAAGCTATTGTTTCTTCTTTATTTTCATAAGGATTATTCTCTTTACTTATAAATATTTTATTATAAGAATTAACAATAATTACCATATTATTAATAATCATATTGTATTTCACCATTTTCAATTTTCTATATTATATATTAATTTATTTAATATCTGTTTTCGTTTTTTATTCTTGCTTAATATTTTTATATTTATTATTTTTCTCTTAATTATATTCTTTATACATTATCTATTATAAATATGCTCTTTTGCTCTTAAAACTTTAATTTTTTTTAGTAAGTCCCATCATTTTTTTGATTAATTTCATATTCTTATCATTATATGGAGGGTATTTAACATTAATTTCAGTTTTTCCTTTTTCAAAGACAGACCTTTCGTGTGAGAAAGTTTCAAAAGATTTTTTGCCGTGATAACTTCCCATGCCACTATTGCCTACTCCACCAAATGGCAAGTTGTCATTTGTTAGATGCATTATGACGTCATTTATGCATACTCCACCACTAGAAATATTATTAATAACTTTCCATATAAACTCTTGATTATTTGAAAAAACATATAAAGCTAAAGGTTTATCAATGCGTTTCATATCATATAAAGCATTATCAATACTTTCATATTCCACAATCGGCATAATAGGACCAAATATTTCTTCTTTCATCACTTTATCGCCATAACCTGCGCCATCAAGAATTGTTGGTTCCATAATACGGTCTTTTATTCCTCCACCGAAAACAACTTTCTTTGGATCAATTAGTTTGGATAAGCGTTCTAAATGCTTTTTATTAATAATTGCTGTGAAGTCTTTTGTTAAACGATTATTATTGTAATAGTATTTGTTTATATAATATATGGCTTTCCTTACAAACTCATTATGGATATTTTTATGTACTAAAACATAATCAGGAGCAACACAAGTTTGACCAGCGTTCAAAAACTTTCCCCACACAATTCTTTTACAAGCTAAATCAAGATTACAATTTTCATCGATTATACAAGGTGATTTACCGCCAAGTTCAAGAGTAACAGGTGTCAAAAAGCGACTTGCTTTTTCCATAACATATTTTCCAACTGTTGGACTGCCAGTAAAAAAAATGTAATCGAATTTTTGATTAAGTAAATCTTGATTTTCATCTCGACCACCCAATACTACTGTTATAACTCTTTCATCAAGTCTGGAAAATAGTTCATATAAGAGATTGGAGACAGCTTTTGAGTAGTTTGATGGTTTTAAAACTACAGTATTTCCTGCTGCTATCGCCCCAACAAGAGGAATAACTGATAACTGTAATGGGTAATTCCAAGGACTCATTATCAGTGTTACACCATAAGGTTCATAGATGATATATCCTTTAGAAGGCGTATTTATCAGATTACTTTTTACTTTGGTTTTTTCTGAAAGTTTACGTAAGTTCTTTATAAAGTAATCTATTTCAGTGATAACCATTCCTAGTTCCGTTGCAACAACGTCAAATTCACATTTGTTTAAATCTTCATTAAAAGCAGTAATTATTAAATCATAATTACTAGTAATTAAATTCCTTATTTTTCTTAAAATATTCAACCGAAAATCTATACTTCGAGTTTTCCCTTTTAAAAAAAACTCTCTTTGTCTTTCAATAATTTTGCTAATCACTTTTGCTCTCCTTTGCACCCTTAATTATAGCATACAGCCCAATCATTTTCAATCATAATTTTTTGTTTTGCTCTTAATTTTTTTCTATTAAATAAAAGATTAACTATTTTTTAAAATAATTATATCCATTTTTCATTTTTGTATTTAACAATTTTTTACACAAAAACTTCCTACTATTTTTATTGAAATTTCTTCCAAAAAATGGTATAATTATAAAAAAGGAGAATGTCTATGTCAAATAAAAATATTGCTATAATGTATGACTTTGATAAAACACTAAGTCCTAAAGATATGCAAGAATATGGATTCATTCCTTCGATTGGATTAGAACCTCATGCCTTTTGGGCAAAAGCTGATGAATTATCAACTAAATGTAATATGGATAGAATCTTATCATATATGTACTTAATGATAAAGGAAGCAAAGAAAAAGGATATTCCTATCACTCGTACATCTTTTAGTGAACTTGGACAAAGTGTTGTTCTTTTTGAAGGTGTCGTTGATTGGTTTGATAGAATTAATGAATATGGCAAAACAATGGGACTAGAAATAACCCATTACATCCTTTCATCTGGGCTAAAAGAAATCATTGAAGGAACTCCTATTTATGATAAATTCACTAATGTATATGCTTCTGAATTTCATTATAATGAAAGAGGAAACGCTGATTGGCCTGTTAGAGCAGTGAATTATACAACAAAAACACAATATATATTCCGCATATCCAAAGGAATATTAAATGTTAATGATGATTACAATTTAAATTCTAAAATTGATGATAAAGATAGGTTTATCCCTTATCGCAACTTGATATATATAGGTGATGGAATCACAGATGTTCCTTGTATGAAGATTGTAAAGGAACGTGGTGGTCACTCAATTGCTATTTACCAAGATAAAGACTCAAGTATTGCGAGAAAATTAGTTGATGACGATCGTATTAACTTTTTATGCCGTGCTGATTATTCTAAAGGTAAGGACGTTGAAAAAGCAGTTAAGCTTATATTAAGAAAAATTTATCTAACCAATGAAACTGATGATACAATCTTAGAACAAGCAAAGAAATTAAAATAAAGGTGCCTAAACACCTTTTTTTCAATTCTAATTATTATATTTTTCCAGATTATTAATTATTTTATATAATGGTTTATATAACCATATAATAGTTATTGAAGAAAAAATAATCAATAAAGCTGTAAAAGGAATATCACTAACCATATAGACACCATAATTCACTTTGTAAAATAGAACATTTGTTATGGCAAAGGCTTGTGTATATATTATTATAGATAATGAACATAAAACTGCTATCAGCCAAATATTCTTTCCTCTAGTAAGATAACCGAATAATAAAGTAAACTCGTAACCTATATACATTGGTATTATAACAGTTGGTATAAATGATCCCATAAATAGATTATCTAAAAGCACATGGGCTAAAACTATTAATGAGCCCCATTTTAAACCCATTGTTGCGCCATATAATGTAATAAGTAAGAATGTAAATTGCACATTAGGTATAAACGTTAATATTTCCTCCTGGACAAAAAGGATTGACGTAAACACCGCAGATAGCACAATTTGGCGTACTAATTTATTTCTTATAATATCACCTCGACTATCTTTACTCTCATTCCAGTGACTAATTTGATATTAGAAATACCCATAGAAGAATATTCATCATCAACATATATTGCTAAGTATGTTGTATAAAAATCAGTTTTTACACTTCCAATATCAAAAACAACCGCTCCAAACTGACCATTTTCATATCTCACACCATACTTTTCATCTAATAATCCTAAAAGAGAATCTCCCTCTTTAAAGACAATAGTATCATCATAAATAGTAATATTGTTCTTGTCAATTAGAGTAAACTGAAATGTTCCTTCTTCTTTTGCTATCTCATTTTTATTAGTAAAAGAGATAATAACAATTGCAAATATTAGTAATCCTAAAGTTATTGATATTTTTATAATTAATTTTTTCATATTTTATTTTAAAGCAAATAAGTTTACTGCATTTCCTGTATCACGATATATTTTATACATCATTAGTGCAGCAATCGCTTGTGGAGTAGTAAAAGCCATATCAGGTTCTTCTGCTTCTAGATTCCACTTAAAGCAACCATTAATATTATATTTCAAAAGAGCTTCAACCATATCAGTACCATCAACTTCTTGGCTTCTTACATCTTCACCTAATGTTATCGCTGCTAAAATGTATATGGCAGTAGACGCACCATTTACACCATAACTATCGATACCATCAGAAGTTGCTGAAGCAAATGTTCTGTCTAGAGCTTCTTTACCATATGTTTTATATAGATTAATTGCTGGGACAGTCATAAGAGCCATATCACCACTTGATGTTGGTTCAGTGATTCCCTCTATTTTACTTTGTAATGCTTGGTTTTCAATTTCTAAATACTTTGTAGCAATTAATTGCCAATCATTATAAGTTTCTTTTTCAGAAAGTGCTTCTTTTATTGCATTTGTATCAGCATTTAAAGCTGCCATAGTGATAACAGCTTTCATATAATTATTTGCAACTGTTTCACTAGACCAATCATAACTTTCTAAGTTTTCTTTTATGCTATTAGCATTAGCAAAATTAAAATTAAATATATTTTGGTCATAACCATTATTAATCATCTGCATTATTGCAGGAGTTAGATAATAGTCATAATAAACTGTACTAGATTCAAAAATATTTTTAGCTTCCTTTTTCATAAAACTATATATGATTTTATCAACAAGCAAATCTGTCTCATCAAGTGTACCATAAAAGTCTGTAGTATTCCAACATGTATTCTTAATGTCAATTACATCTCCTTCAGCAGGAATAAGTTCACTTGCACCTACTGCTGCAGGTTCGTTATTCACATTAATTGCTAAGTAATAATTAGCATCAACAATTGAACCATTAATTGAAACTAAATATTCTCCATATTCAGAAGAATAAGAAACAACATCAAAGTTTTCTTTTAAGCCTTCTATTAAAGTGCTATTTTCTTTCATAGAAACTTTCTTGCTTCCTAATACTTCATCATCTAAATCATAAACATTAATTTGGTATAAAACCATATCAGGTTCTTTTTCTAATACTTCAATTTGGATAGAATCTGATATTTTTTCATATCCTTCGATAGAAGCAGTAATAGTAACAGTTCCTTTTGTAACAGTGCTTAAAGTACTATTTTCAATTGTGGCAATATTTGCATCACTTGATGACCAAAGTACTTTCACTTCAACATCACTTGGTGTTACTTCTGCTTTTAGTTCAAGGGTTTCACCAACATACAAACTGCTTTCAGTATTAGAAATCTTAATAGCTTCAGGTTTTGTTTCCCCACATCCAACAAACATAGTTATTGAAAAAACAATAGCTACGACAATCAATAATTTTTTAATTAAACAATTTTTCATAACTCTCCTTTAATTTTTAGTGAGAGAAAGTTTGGCAATAATTGATATAATTATTAAATTTTTGCTTCACATTTCTCATTGTCCAGAAATGTTAAAACATCAAATAATAAGGCATGTAATCCGACTTGAAAAAGATTCAAACTTGAGATTTTTGTTTAAAGATTTAATCTTAAAGATTTAATCTTTTAGATACGGTAATGACTGTTGCGACGGATTCTCACCGCACTTCCCATGTTAAGTAGTTACTTTTATTCACTAATCCAAATTACGTTTTTAACGTTTTTATTATACTACTTTCTCCTAAAAAAACAAGATTTATTGCATATTAAAATAAAAAAAGAGATGATTTTTAATCAACATAAATATCATCATCTTTTTTTTCGATAAAATTATTATCATCTTTTTCAAATAAAAACGTTACACCTAGTACTGTTACTATAGCACCAATAATAATAAATATTACATCAGCAACTTTCCATCGAGCAATGATAAAAAGTACTCCAATAGCAATCATAATTATAGGATTTATTAAGAATAATATTTTATCTTTCAGAGCAGCATTTTTAGTTAATTTATAATTGTTATAAATTCTTTCAGCTCCATAAATTACTAATAAAACACCAATAATAACAAAGCACATCTCTACAAGCAATGATCCAAATAGTATTATTGCTATACCAACAATTATTTTTGTTATTCCATATGGATAAGCTTTATTAACAATATCTAATACTCCAAAGCCAGTTAAGAGCAAACCAGAAATTGCTAGTATTATTGATACAATTTTGCCATTAAAAAGCATCAATAATATTCCTAAAACGATTAATATTAAACCATAAATTAAATTATTCTTTTTCATACATTATTCCTTTTCATATATTTAATAAATATTTATATAATAAATTATAGCACAATTTATTATTTTTGTTAATAAAAAATGACTATTATTTTTAAAATAGTGATATAATAAATGCGAGGTGATTTATAGTGAATTGTTATAAAAGATTTTTAGAATATATTAAGTGGGATACAACTTCTAATCCAAACTCAAACATCACTCCATCTACTTCTTCACAATTAAAATTTGGGGAAATGCTTAAAAATGAAATGGAAGAATTAGGATTAATCGATGTAACTTTTACAGATAAGGGATATCTTTACGGAACACTACCTGCTAATACAGATAAAAAACTCCCCGTTATAGGCTTTATTTCTCATATGGATACAAGCTGTGATTGTTCTGGGGTTAATATCAATCCTATTATACATTATAATTATAATGGTAAAGATATCAAATTAAATGAAAAAATAGCTATAAATGTAAGTGATTTTCCTTTTTTAAAAGATAAAAAAGGCCAAACACTTATTACAACAGACGGCACAACACTTTTAGGAGCTGATGATAAAGCTGGTATTTCGGAAATACTAACAATGATTGAAAAAATTAAAGAGAGTAATATTTGTCACGGAACGATTAAAGTTGCTTTTACGCCTGATGAAGAAATAGGGAGTGGAGCTGACTTCTTTGACGTCAATTTCTTTGGTTGTGATTATGCATATACTGTTGATGGTGGTGATATTAAAGCAGTTGAATATGAAAACTTCAATGCGGCAAGTTGTAATGTTACCATTAATGGAACAAATATTCATCCAGGTGAAGCTAAAAACAAAATGGTTAATAGTATAAATATAGCCTATGAATTTGATAACCTTTTGCCACGAAAAGCTCGTCCTGAATATACTGAAATGTATGAAGGTTTTGTTCATTTAAATAATATCGAAGGTTCTGTTGAAAAAACTAAAATGCATTATTTGATTAGAAATCATGATAAAGTTCTTTTTGAAAAACAAAAAATTGATTTTCTAAATATTAAAAAACAATTAGACCACAAATATGGCGAAAATACTATTGAAATTGAGATTATTGATTCTTATTATAATATGGCATCAGAACTTAAAGATAAAATGTTTATCGTTGAGAGAGCATTAAATGCGATAAGAAAACAAGGTTTAGAAGCTTACACAACACCTATTCGAGGGGGAACAGATGGTGCAAGATTAACTTTTATGGGATTGCCTTGTCCTAACCTGGGAACAGGAGGTTACAACTTTCATGGAAAGTATGAATGTATTACTGTAGAAGATATGGATAAAATGGTTGAAATACTATTGCAAATAATAAAAGACCTTTAAATAACGAGGCTGTTAAAAAGTCTCATAAAGTTTGGAGTGGTATAAATCCGCTCCTTTTATTATGGTTTTTTTACAGCCCCATTTAATTCATTTATAGAAATTTTCTTTACTTGTTCACAATTGTAAATGAATAATGAGAATTATTAGAAAATAAAATATTAGATTAATTAGTTACTATGCAATATTTTTTGATAATTATATCAAATATTCTCTACAATGCATTTGCGATCTATAATTTCAAAGAAAAAATCACCAATAAACATTATATAATGATTATAAAATCCATTATTACCAAAGGAAGACATATTTAAAAGTCATATTTGCGCTTGACCTATTGTAAATGTTTGACATACAAAAGCCTTAATCAATTCATTACAGTTTTTTGTGTATGATATCAAATTGCTCTTGTGTAATAATATTTGTACTTAAAATCTTAATAATGTTTGACTTTAGATTTGTTCTGGCATTTAAAATTATTTGAACATAATTTTCAATGTTCGCAAAACCTCTAATAGTTCTCATTAAATCTCTATATGCTTTAGTCATTGCTAATTCTAGTATATCTTCTTCAAATAAGCTCCCGTTCCACCATCTTATTTTTTCTTCTCTAGTTATTTTACTTTTCTTCATATTCCATTTCCCTTTCAAATCTACAATTTTTTCAGCAATTCAAAATTTTTCTTTTCTTCTTCAACAGCAGCAATTAACTCTTGTTCTGTTGGCATATGTAAATTATAGGTTCCACATCTATTTTAATCAACTCTAAATAATGTGACCAACTTAATTTGGCAGACACTGTCTTCCAAATTGAAAAAATATATATTATTAATTACTTTTCAACATTATCTATTAAATTTTTCATTTCTTTTAATTTAGTTTCTAATAATTTTTTATCTATTAATTTTAACTTATATTCAGAAATCATTGTTTGAGACATATTTTTACTAATAGAATATTCAACTACATCCTCATCTTTAGAACTGCAAAGGATAACTCCAACGCTTGGATTCTCTTGTTCTTTTTTAACATCTCTATCTAACGCTTCTAAATATAAATTCATTTTTCCTAAATATTCAGCTTTAAATTCCCCAAGTTTTAGTTCAAATGCAACTAAACAAGATAATTCTCTATTGTAAAATAACAAATCAATAAAGAAATCGTGATTACCAACTTGAACTCTGTATTCATCCCCAATAAAAGAAAAATCTTTTCCTACTTCTAATATAAAGTCTTTTAAGTTTTTGATTATAGCAATTTTCAAATCTCGTTCTGAAAATTCATTTGGTAAATCTAAAAATTCTAAACTATAAGTATCTAAAATTTTAGTATTTGGATAATCATCTTCATCTATAGTTTTATTGATTGTAGGAAGTTGTTTACCATCTGAAAGCATATATCTTTCATAATATGATGATGAAATTTGCCTATCTAATTCTCTTTTTGAATAGTTATTTTTAATAGATAATTTCAAATAAAAATGTCTTTCTTCTTTTGATTTAGAACCGCTTAATATAAGTAAATTGTTTGTCCAAGACAATTGCGTCACCAGTGGCGTCGCAATTTCATCATCTTTATATGTGCTATAAAATTGAATCATTCGTTCTATATTTCTTTTGGTAAATCCTTTTATATTGGGATAATTAGTTTTCATAAACTCTGATGCTTTTGTCGTTATTTTATCTCCATAATTACTATTTTCTTTTAATTCATATAAAAACTTACCAACTTCTAAATATAATAAAATCATTTCTTCATTTGCTTTTCTATAAGCATTGTTTTTGCGTTTTTCAATCATTTCAATTATTTGATTAAAGTTAATATCTAACACTATATCACCATCCTTAAATTTTATATCAATTATATCATTTAAAACTGAAAAATAACATACTCCAATTGAAATTTAATAAGAATTTATATATAATTATTTTAGAAAGAGAACATAGTTCGTAACTTGTATGTAATTCGCTCGTATAATAAAGTTTTATATGTGTTAATCTTGCTTATAAATCATTATATCCAATATTTTTGGGTTTTAATATTGACTGATAATATCAAATAATATTTGAACCAAGATATTCCGTTCCAAACCCAATCCTCTATCTTGAAACTCTATATATCATCTTTGCATCAGTATATTGTGGATTGCCAGCATATGCTCTTACAGTGATTTTGAAATCACCTTTCATCCACACTTTTTTAAATCCGCCATCTTATACATTATCTAGTCCTTGTCCTTTCAAGTACTTCATTTAAATAAGCTTCAGCACACTTATTATGAACAAGAATTGAATTTTCACCTGCATAATATGTATGATAATCTTCTACTTCAAAATTATATGTTGTTTCTTCAACTTCTAATTCATCAATTTCTTTACCTATAACACTTGCAATACTATTATTATACATTAAAACTAAATCATTTTCAAGTAGATTACCAGATTTAACCCATCCTAAATTTTGAACATAAAATGGATGTTTTTCAGTACAAAGTGATTTTTCAGTTGTTCCATATTCAAACTCAAATAGCAAATGAATTCATTTTTTAGTTTTTTTTTGAATAATTGTACTACTTTTTTTAAAGACTTTTCTCCTGTTTCTTCATCATATACCCATACTTCATCACCCGCTTTAATATCTTCAATTTTTTATTGCCTAATGAAATTAAAACAAGTGTTCCAGCAATAAAAAATTGACCTGGTGATGTACATCTTGAACTAGATGTTTTTGATAAGACACTAATGGCTTGACTAGCACAGAACATTAATAAACCTGTTGTAAAGCCATTAATGAAACCTTCAATTGCTCCTTTTACTAATCCTTCCATAAAACTATTCCCATTAATAGCATTCATTATTCCACCAATAATTGCGCCACTTATTGCAGCTTTCAGTCCCGCCATAAACATTCCAACTCCAAATGCTGGAGTTGCTGGGATACACATTAGAACAATTGAGACAATAAATACAACAGCAAATGCTATCTACTGAATTGCTTTTTTCTGGTTTATTGACCACCAAGATTTATCAAGAAGTGGATCATAAGTTGGATCTGGATAAAGTTAAATATCCGTAAATATTGTATCCGAATTTTCTTCATATGTAATACTATTATCAAGTGTAATAGCGTGTCTATCTAAAGTATTAGTTTCACTTAGAGTAATATTTGCAATATTATTTGCGTTTAAGTATTGCATTAATACTGGTGGGTAATATCTTCCATTTACGAAATATTAACCAGTTTCTAAATCTAAATAATGTGATTTTCATCTGAATGGATTATTATAAAGTACAAATCTGTCTCTTGCCCCATCTATAGCATCACTATCAATTGATAATTCTATCACTTGACAGTTTCCCCACGCGTCATATATGTATTCACCTATTATTTTTCTTTGATACATAATTTTACTTACATTTCCAAATTGGACTTTAATAAAAGTAATTTTTATTTCTTAATATTCCAAAGCATTTATAATAAAGATAAAAAGAAAAAACCTGTTCTTAAATAACTAGGCAATAAAGTAAAAAAAGAACTAAACCTAAGTTCAGTTCCCACGTACAAGCGTGTATATGATATTTAATAACTATCAAATCATTTATAAATTATTTAATAGTTTTTTTATATTTAAGTATTTTCATAGCATTAAGAATACAAATTATACATGTTCCAACATCAGCAAATATAGCAATGAGCATTCCTAAGCTCTTCATTATTCCCGTAATACCTATTATTAAAGCAATTAATTTGATTGATAAAGCAAAGATAATATTTCCTTTAACAATTCTTCTTGTATATTTTGAGATATCAATTGCATCTTTTATTTTTGAGATATCATCATTCATTATAACGATATCACTTGCTTCTTTGGCACTATCTGATCCAACTGCCCCCATTGCAATTCCAACATCAGCAAGTTTTAATGATGGTGTATCGTTGATACCATCTCCAACATACACAATCGTTCCATTTTTTTCTTTTAACTTTTTCTGTAATATTTCATACTTTTGCGCAGGTAATAATTTGGCGTGTGTTTCATCGATATTAAGTTTTTGTGCGACATCACTAGCTACTGCTTCTGAGTCTCCAGTTAGCATTATTGTTTTTATTTTTTCTTTTTGAAAATACGCAAATAATGATGGAGCTTCTTCTTTTAGTTCGTCACCTATAACAACACAGCCATAGTATTCATTATTAACAGAAACATATAGAATTGTTCCTATCATAAAGCATTTATTATATTTAACATTATATCGGTGCATTAGTTTTTCGTTACCAACAAGAACAACTTGTTCATTAGTTTTAAGAACCATTCCCTCGCCACCAACTTCTTCAATAGAAGCATTCTTAATTGTTTCATTTTCTCCAAATTCTTTTTTGATAGAACTAGCAATTGGATGAAGTGAATATTGTTCAACAGCTGTAACATATTTTATTATTTCGTCTTTAGAATGATTATTATCGGCTATTACTTTTAAAACTTTAAAATTACCTTTAGTTATTGTTCCAGTTTTATCCATTATGATTGAATCAACATTTGTTAAGGCTTCTAAATAGTTTCCACCTTTGACTAAAATCCCATCATTTGAGGCTCTTCCAATACCTGCAAAATATCCTAAAGGTATTGATATAACTAAAGCGCAAGGGCATGAAATGACTAAAATTGTAAAGATGTTATTAAAAACTGTCTTTATATCATGAATTATTAAGCCTTGTATAATTCCCACAATAATTGCCACAAGTAATACACATGGGGTGTAAACTCTTGCAAATTTTGTTATAAATTGTTCCGATTTAGATTTTTGATTGCTAGCTTCCTCAACAAGTTTTAAAACCTTATTCATTGTTGATTCGCTAGAAACTTTTGTTACTTCAATATCAATTACTCTTGTAAGATTAATTGAACCAGAGAGAATTTCTTCTCCAGCACTTACTTCGGATGGCACAGATTCACCTGTTAAGGCCTTCATATCAACTTCGGTTTTGCCATTTTTGATGATTCCGTCTAATGGGATTCTTTCGCCGACCTTAATTGTTACAACTTCTCCCACGTTTACATCTTCGATTTTCTTTCTTGTGCCATCTTTTAGAGTCACTTCGTCTACTTTCATATCCACTAAGCTTTTAATGGCATTCTTACTTTTTTCCGTTGCTTGGTCCTGACAGAACTCACCAATCTTATAAAGCAATATTACCATTATTCCTTCGATTGGCTCTCCAATTATTACAGCTCCTAAACTCGCTACAAGCATCAAAGTACTTTCACTAAAGAAATCTTTATGAAATATATTTATAATTGCTTCATAAAAGATATCATATGCAAGAAAAGTATAACTGATAATAAACATAATTGTCGTATAAACATTATTAATATCTAATAAGTTTAGGAAAATTGCTGAAGCATAAATATATATACCAAAGAAGATTAAAACAATATTAATTTGTTTTTTTGTATCTTCTTTTTTCTCATGGTGGTGATGATGACAACAATGACAAGAATCATGATGTTCATGAGACTCTTTATATACTTTTGCATCACTTTCGACGGACTTTACTATTTTTGTTACAATATTATATACTTCGCAATTGTCATTATGTTTAATAATAATTTTCTTATTAATAAAATTAACTTGAGCGTCAATTATATCTTTATTCTTATTAAGAGCTCTTTCAACTTTTGCCGCACAATTAGGACAATCAATATCCTCAAAAGAATACTCTTCAGTAATGGTTTTGCCTAAAGATGTTAAAACATCATTGTGAGTTGTATGTTCTTCATTAATAACTTGGTTAACAATTTTATTAACTTCTTTATAAGAAAATGCTCTCTTACCGGTAATTGTGATATCTTTATTATCAAAATCTACAATTACATTTATAACATCATCGTTATGTTCTATAATATCAATAATATGCTCAGCACATTCCTGACACTCTAAATTATCAAAATGATATGTATTTTTAATTATCATCATTTTCCTCCATATGAACCATTGTTAAATTAATAATATCTTTAACATGTTCATCATTTAGTGAATATATAATATTCTTTCCTCTTCTTTCACTCTTTACGATACTTGTAATCTTTAACACTTTTAACTGATTAGATACAGCTGTTTGCGACATCTTTACTTGTTCCATTATTTCACTCACACATAATCCATCATTATCAAGTAAAGAAATTATTATTTTCAGCCTTGAATAATCGGATAAAGCTTTATAGAAATCTGATATCTTTATATATTTATCTTTTTGTTCCACTTTTTTTCTCCAACATATGAACATATTTTCATTTACTGATATATTATAATACTATTATATGCATCTGTCAAGATAAATATGAAAAAAAGAGCAATCGATGCTCTTTTTAACAGCTAAATTGTGAATTATATAATTCATAATAGAAACCTTTTTTATACATCAATTCGATATGTGAACCTTTTTCAATTATTCGTCCATCTTTTAAAACTAATATTAAATCAGCTTCTTTTATTGTTTGTAATCTATGGGCAACAATGAAACTTGTTTTGCCATTCATTAGTTTTTGGAAAGCATTTTGTACTTTCAGTTCTGTACGAGTATCAATTGATGATGTTGCTTCATCAAGAATAAGCATAGGAGGCATTAGTAGCATTATACGCGTTATGCAAAGTAACTGTCTTTCACCAGCTGAAAGATTATCAGAATTTTCATTAATAATAGTATTATATCCATCTGACATTTTCTCAATAAAATAATGAGCATGAGTTTCTTTGCTCGCCTTAATAACTTCTTCTAACGTAGCTTCAGGTTTTCCCATTCTAATATTATCAAGTATTGTGCCTGATTTTAGCCATGTTTCTTGTAATACCATTCCAAAATTTTTTCGTAATGATTCTTTTGTTATATCAGTTACCAATTTATCATCAACTATAATTTCACCACTTGTTGGTTCGTAAAATCTCATTAAAAGATTAATTAATGTTGTTTTGCCGCTTCCTGTTGGTCCAACTATAGCAACCCTCATTCCTCTTTTAATATCTAAATTTAAGTCTTCAATTAATCTTTGATTTCGATTATAGGAGAAATAGACATGAGCTAATTGAATATCACCTTTAACATCCTCTAGTTTTGTTGCTGAAGGGTTTTCGTATTCTGGTTCAACACGGATTAACTCAAACACTCTCTCCGCACAGATAAAAGCATTTTGAAGTTCCGTAATTACTCCAGATATTTCATTAAATGGTTTCATATATTCTTTTGAATAACTCAAAAGAGTAGTTAATTTTCCGATTGATAAAACCATATTCCAAGGTTTATTAATGATAATTAAAGCTCCAGATAAGCAAACCGCAGCATATATTAGGGCATTAACAAATCTAGTACACGGATTAACTAGGCTCGAAAAGAAAACGGCTTTTAAGGATGTTTCACTGAATTCATCATTTAGTTTTCTAAAGCCTATCATATTCTCATCTTCATGAGAAAAAGCTTGAACAACTTTTAAATTATTAATCATTTCGTTCACAAAAGCTGTTTCTCTAGCTCTTGACTTACTTTGTTCAGCAAAGTATTTATGTATTCTTGAAGCAATAAACTTGGCAACAAAGATTGATATTGGTGTTAAGACAAAAACAATTATGGCTACTATTAAGTTTATTTTTATCATAAAAATTAGTGTGCCAAGAATTGTTGCTATTCCCGTGAAAAGCTGCGTGAAGCCCATCAACAATCCATCAGCAAAAGAATCAACATCAGTTATAACTTTAGAAACAATTTCGCCAAATGGATGAGTATCGATATAACTTAATGGCATTCTAATAATGCTTTGGAAAGCATCACGACGAATATCTCTTGTTATATTTATGGTTATAATATTATTGCATATACTAAGAAGCCATTGAGAAATAAACGAGATAGCAATTAGTATACATATTCTTGTTATATTGGATATTATTATATCATAGTTAACACTTTCTTTAGTAATGGCATCAATTGATTCACCAACATATACTGGAACAAATAGTGTTGAAAGAACATAAATTAAAGCTAATAAAATAATAGCAATAGCAATGTACCAATACTTACGTATATATGAAAAAATCATTTGCATTGTTTTTTGTTTAGTCATATTATTTATCCCCTTTCTTAAATTGTGAATCATATATTTCTTTATAAACAACTGATGATTTTAGTAATTCATCATGGGTACCAATTCCAGCAACTTTTCCATTATCTAATACAATTATTTTATCAGCATGCATAATTGAACTTGTACGCTGCGAAATGATAAAAACTAAAGGCTGATGAGGAAGTTTTTTCAAAGCTTTTCGCAAGTTAAAATCAGTCAGATAATCCAAAGCTGATGCACTATCATCAAATATTAGTATATCAGGATTATTAATTAATGCTCTAGCAATACAAAGGCGTTGTTTTTGTCCCCCTGAAAAGTTTTGTCCATTTTCTTCAATAACAGCATCAATTCCAGCTTGTTTCTTTTTGATTATATCCAAAGCTTGAGCAGTTTCAAGCGCATCTAAAATTTCTTCATCAGTAACATCTTTGTTTTTCCACTCTAAATTTGACCTAATGGTTCCTTTAAACAAAACCGCCTTTTGAGGAACTATCCCAATTCTATTTCTCAGTTTTTTTATGTCATACGAATTAATATTCTTTCCCTCAAGATATATTGCTCCTTCTGTTGCATCATAAAAGTGGGGAATCAAGTTTATTAGAGTCGTTTTACCACTTCCAGTGCCACCAATAATACCAATAGTTTCTCCCCTATTACAAGAAAAATCAATATTTCTAAGAGCATAACCATTGTATCCTTGGTACTTAAATGATACATTAGCAAATGTTAAGAAGTCTGAAGAATGTATTTCTTCATCATTTGTGAATATTAAAGAAGAATTAACATCCAATGTTTTAGATATTCTAGAAGCAGATGCTAAAGATTTAGATATTGTAACTATTAAATTAGCAAATTTAACAAGCTCCACAAGTATTTGTCCCATATAATTGTATAAGGCTAAGACATCGCCTTGTAGTAATACATTGTTTTCAACTTCTTTTGCACCAATATAAATAATTAAAATAATACCTATATTAATTATTACATAAGTTAAAGGATTTAAAATACTTGACAAAATACCGACATTCTTTTGACAAGTACTTAAGTTATTAAGCGAAGTTTCAAACTCATTACATTCATTTTTTTCATTAGCAAAAGCTCTAATTACTCTTACACCTTGTAAATTTTCTCTTGTTTTCTTTACAACATCATCTAAATTATTTTGAACATTTTTATATTTCTTTCTTGTAAAATATAAAATTAAAAAGATTATAGCAAACAAAATAGGAATAATTGCAAGAAAAACAAGTCCACCTTTTACTGACACAATAAAAGCCATTATTAGTGCCCCAATTACAACAAAAGGACTGCGAAGGAATAAACGCAAAAAGAGATTTATGCCATTTTGTACTTGATTAACGTCACTTGTTATCTCATTAATCATTCTTGAAGAACCTATAGAATCAATTTCTGAGTAAGAAAAACTTTGTATCTTAGCAAACAATTGCTCTCGTAATTCCTTAGAAACTCCTGTAGCAGCTTTAGCGCTAAAGTACTGAGCAATAATTGAACAGATAAGGCCAACAGTACCGAGTAATACCATTACCCCTACCATCTTTAGGATATAAATTGTTCCCTTTCCCCCTGTAATTCCCTCATCGACAATTAAAGATACAATAATAGGAACTAACAATTCTAAAATAGCCTCAAATAATTTAAATAGAGGGCCTAAAATGGCCTCTTTACGATAATTTTTTAAACAATTAAATATTTTTTTCATAGTTACCTCATTAATTAATAACTATTTTAGCATAATACCTTCTTTTTTACAATATAAAATTTGTATTAACATATAAATTTATATTGCCATATAAATTAATTACCTTCTATTACTTTTAAAATTGTTTGATATAATATTTCGGCTTTTACAGGCTTTGATATATGTTCATTCATACCACTGTTTTTAGATAAAAGTATGTCTTCTTCAAAAGCATTTGCACTCATTGCTATTATAGGAATATTTACTGAATCTATTCTTTTTAATTCTCTAATAATTTTAGATGTTTCATATCCATTGATTCCTGGCATTCTAATATCCATTAAAATTACCGAAAAGAAATTTTCAGGAGAAGAAATAAACATATTTACTGCTTCCTCACCAGAAGCTGCTGAAAAAACATTTGCATCTACTCTTTCTAAAAACATTTTCCCGACTTTAATATTTATTGGATCATCATCTACTAAAAGAATATTTAAATCATTTAAGGAATATTGTTTTACACTTTCTTGTGGTTTTTCTTTTGTTACAGTTCCAAATGGAAGCATTATGCTTACACTAGTTCCTTCTGCTTCTTTACTTTTAACTTTTATTCTTCCATCCAAAAGATCTATTAATCCCTTTACAATATACATTCCTAAACCAGTTCCTTTTTCCTCTGTTTTTCTACCTTCACGAGAATATGAATCAAACAATTTAGGAATAAAATCCTCACTCATTCCTATACCATTATCAATGATTGTAAAGAACACTTTAATTTCATCTTTCCCTTCAATACTTACTTTAAATTTTATTTCACCACCATTATCAGTATATTTGATAGCATTTGAAAGGATATTAACAAGAATTTGTGAGATACGGCTTTTATCCGAATTAACATAAATATTATTACTGAAGTCAATTTCTTTTATAAAAGTAATATTCTTTCTTTTTATCTCAAAAATAAGTGGATCTGTTATATCATTAATAAGTTCATTTAAACAAAAGTTTTCATTTCGCAAAACTAATTGATTATCTTCTATTTTATTCATATCCAGAGTATTATTAATTAAATCCAAAAGATAATTACTTGAATTATAAACTATTTCTAAATTATCTTTGACTTTCAATGGAAGATTTTCTTCTAATGATAAAGATATTAATCCCATAATGCCATTCATTGGAGTTCTTATATCGTGACTAATTTGCGACAAAAATCTTCTTTTGGCAAGTGATGCATCATTTGCTTTCTGTACCGCAACTTTTAGTTCTTCTTGCTTTTCAATTTCTTTGCTGACAACATAAGTTACATCGTTACAGCACAATAATACCTCATTACGGTTTTCAATCAAAGAAAACTGCCACCTTTTATATCTTTTTTCGCCTTTTGACATTACAGGAATAGTATAAAGATAATTCTTACTTTTACTTATCACTTTAACAATTTTACCAAAAGAAAGATTAGCAAAATGGTCTTTTTGTTCTTCTTTCGAAACAAATTCACTTAAGTATTGTTTACACATTGTATTATATAAACATTTCCTAATTGTTAAGTTATTATTGGTAGTATCTTTATTGAAGAATGATACATATTTACTATTTAAATCAATTGATGAAATAAAATCATAGTTTGCATCTATTACATTATTAATAATTTGTTTTAATTCTTTTTCTTTATTTACATTATTGGCATAAATTAAACCTTCTATTTCATCGGTATAAGGATTCTTTATAATATCAATGCAAAGTTCTATCCAAATTGAACTTTTATCTTTTAAAAGGAGTTTACAAATTTGTCTTTGCTTGATATTTCCTAATTCCCATTCATATGCTAACCTTTTACTATCAAGGATAGACCTATCTCCTTCTTTTAAAAGATTACTTAAAATAGAAAGCAATTCGGTTGTTTTGTTTACATTTTCAAACTCACTATAAATATTCTTAGTACTAAATCTTGATTTTTCTTTCACGCATGTATTTTTAGTAATATTTATACGAAAGGCAAATATTGCATTTAAAAATAACATTCTGTCTAGTGATAAAAATCTTTGGTATTTTTCTTCATCTTCTACTTTATCATTTATATTTATACAAACGCCAACCTTTTTACTTGAAAATGTGAAAAGATTTAGTTTGTACCATTCAAATTTTCTAGTCTTTTTGTTTAAAATTCTTATTTCAAGAGTACTTTTTTCTTTAGAACTTTTTAAAAGTTCTTCTACTTTTTTTATATCTCTTCTAAAAATAAACGATTTCAATCTTTTATCAAATATAGATATT
Organism: uncultured Coprobacillus sp.; assembly: GCA_964389905.1. Classification (GTDB taxonomy): domain Bacteria; phylum Bacillota_I; class Bacilli_A; order ML615J-28; family CAG-698; genus CAG-698. The sequence goes on from CAYMGD010000031.1 coordinate 20,376, forward strand.
GTATGAAGATTATTTATTGTTATTGTTTTTTGTTCTACACTATATAAAAAGAAATATACTTTTTCTGTTTCATATATATTTGTTAATAATTTTTCTATTTCATTATCGTATAATGGTTTAAGCGTACAAATTATTTTATCAGCTTTTACAATTTTAATAATTATATCTTTTTGATTTATTTGAGAAATGATATCTATTTCTTTTTGTTTCTCTTTTATAAATTTATTGATTACTTTTAAACTATTTTCATCTAATAAACTATTTAAACTGTTTGAATTATATTCTTTTGTATATTCATTATTGTTTTCTATAACATCAAGATTATTATTAATTATAACACTAGGACATTCTAATAAATTTAATAATTCTAACATTTTTCTTCCTCCAACTCTTATATAAGTATATACAATTGCAAGAGCAAAAAATGTCAAAATTTGTCGAAAAGAATTAAATATTATTTTTATTTGTCATTAAAATAGTTATGTATACTAATTAATGTAAAAAAGAGACTTATAATTATTAAAGTCTCTTCATAATCATTAAATGATTGCTATACTACATATATTATTAGTTTATACATTAATATTATGAACTAAAGGATTTATATCTCTTGTTATAAATTGTTTAAAATAAATTCATATAATCTTAAAGAACAATTTTTATTCAACATATAAAATACCCTTTTATTCTTTTCATAAATGTTTTCAAAAATTATATTATCATTATAAAATGTTATTTTGTAATAATCATTTGTGCTAATACCATTTTCGTAAAAATATTTGATTCTATACGTTGAATAATTATTACTATCAAGTAAAAATGAATCCTTACTAGCATCTATACTATATTCCTCAAACAAATCATTGAGTAAAATATTTTCTAATAAAAACTCCTCTTCTTTTAAAACGTAGTTCTTATCGTCTAGTTTTTGTGCTAATAACTTAGCAATATTACTCTTAGATAAATCAGGAAAATCAAAGTCCTCTTTAAGCCAAAAATATGCACCATTTTTTTGGAAAAGAATATTTTCTTCAGTATCATTATCTAAAACATAAGTATCAAATACTTTACTATATACACCTATTGTATATCCAATTTTATGCATAGTTCCATAAAAATTATATTTATCGTAAATATCATCATAATTATCTGGCAAACTATATAAACTATCATTATAATAAAACTCTTCAAAATTATCATTATTAAAACATTTATTTCTCATATAAATTGAAATAACAAATCCGCCAATAATGGAAACAACAAGTAAAACAAATACAAATTTTAACGTTTTATGCATAATAACCTCCTTATTAAGTTTTTTACTAGTACTATAACTGTTTAATTTAATGAATTAATATTTATATAATTATGATATAAATACTTTAACTATTTATTTTCTAATAGTTCTAATTTAATTATAATGTTCTGTTCATTATAACTGATATATGATATTTTTACATATTGACCATTTCGAGTTAAATAACCACCATCTATTTTAGGAAAATGATAGCCATATTTAGGAGTAGACCTAGTTTAAGAAAATTCTACCTCATCTACTGTAAATGATTCTTTACTATGCCCTTCGATTTTCATCGGAATGAAATTTTCTATTTTACCCTCCACAACATTATATTCTCCATTATGATAAGTATTTTTTATGAAAGTATAATCATTAATATTTGCAAGAATAATGTTCAAAAAAACGAGCAGAATAAAAACAAATCCCATTATTGAAAATACTCTTTCCGTAATAACTGTAAATAGTATAATAAAACTATAGAAAAATGATTATTATAAATAGTTAAATCGACTTTTTTCATATTAACGTACATTCCTTCCCGCTCATATAATATAATTGTATCATATAATGCCTTTTTAAGCAAGTGTAAATAGTATAATAAAACTATAGAAAAATGGTAATCTACATCTTAATAATT
>CAYMGD010000032.1:0-20836 GCA_964389905.1 uncultured Coprobacillus sp.
CCCCCCCCTCTTTTGTCAAGGGTAGGTTAATTTTACTTAAATAGCAAAAATAAAAATCCTGAGTTAAACTCAAGATTTTAATGTTTTCACTTTTTTCTTTATTTCATTTACTAAAATGAACGCTGAAACGATAGCTGTTAGTAATTCTGTTATAGGAAAGGCCCACCAAACAATGTTTAAAACGTTACTTGAAAGGGTAAACAAATATGCTATAGGAAATATTATTACTACAAGTCTTAGCAAAGCAGTTATAAAGGGGCTTATTGCGTTTCTTAGTGCTTGAAGTATTCCTTGAACAGCAACGGAAAAACCCATAAAGATATATCCTAAAGATGCAATTCTTATAGCCTTTTCACATACATCTATTAATTCAACTGATGATGTTTGAGTCAAAGCAAATAGTCTTGCTAGAGAGCGAGCTAATAACTCAAATACTATTGTTATAATTATTGTTACTATTATGGTATCTAATATACCATATTTAATACAATCTTTAATTCTTTCTTTATCTTTCATTCCATAATTAAAGGATAGAATAGTTATTATGGTATTTGAAAGCCCAAAGCAAGAAAACAAAGCTATTTGTTGAATCTTATAATAAATACCAAATGATCCCACTAGAATAACTGAATCAGCATTAGCATTTCCTAGTATGGCATTCATTCCTGCCATCATTACAGAAAGTAATCCTTGCATTAAAGCTGCTGATATGCCGATTGAATATATCCCTTTTATGATTTTTATGGATGGGTTTATATATTTAATATTTCCATTTATATCCTTATTTAAAGTATAATGAAATATCATAGCTATAAACATCGATACAAACTGTCCAAGTACAGTTGCCCAAGCGGCACCTGCTACTCCCATCTTCAATGGAAATATGAAAATATAGTCAAAGACGATATTTATTACAGCTCCTGATATTTGGGCTATTGTTGAGTAAAGTGATTTACCTGTTGCTTGAAGAAATCTTTCATAAATTGTAAAGCCTATTGAACCTAGTGAAAGTGAACTACATATCATTAGATAATCGGAACCAAGTTTAATTATTTCTTCATTTTGTGAGAAAAGTGAGATAAACCATTTTGAACCAAATAAGCCAAATAATAGAAATATTATATATATTATTATTCCTAAAAATATTCCATTTCCAGCGATTTGATTTACTTGTTCTTTGTTCTTTTCTCCTAAACTCTTAGATAGTAGTGCATTAATTCCTACTCCTGTTCCAACTCCTATTGCTATTATTAGTATTTGGATGGGGAAAGCATATGTTAGCGCTTCGTTTGCTAAAGCTCCTATTCCTTCAATATTCGCAACAAAGACACTATCAACTACGTTATATAGTGCTTGGAGAACCATTGATACAATCATTGGAAGTCCTATTTTCCAAAATAATTTCTTTACTTTTGTGTTTGCTAATGAAATTGTTTCCATTTTTCCTCCTTAAAACATAAAAAAATATGTAAGACCAAATTCAATTGGACTTACACATTTCTGTTACACATTGTTATACTAATATTTTACTTTATTTTTTGATTTTTTTCAAATGTTTTTTATTCATTTTTATCATATCCAACAGCTAATTCGTAGAAAAGTGTTGAGAGTTTATTTAAGTACTCGAATACAAAATCGCTTCCACCATATTTTTCGTAAACAGTAGCATACTTTAGTTCACATTCTCTTGCTATTGTACGAACTATATGAGTTTTAGCACTTAAAAGGGTTTTTCCTGGTAATACAAAGTTTTTGAGTACCTTAGGTGCAGCTTTATGCTTTTCTATCAAAGATAAAAGTTCTTCAAGTTCTTCTTTTGTAATATCTTTTCCAGTTCCAGCAACTATTCCCATTATTTTAGATAGCTTCACAACAATTCCCTCTAGTTCTTGTTTTGTATCTTCATCTGTTATGTAACAGTTTAATTCCATTATATAACTACTCAATTTATCTGTTATACCAAAGAAAGTAATTCTTTCATCTGTTTTTGTCGTTGTGCCATTTACTAAGGCTGTTTCTAAAGGTTTTTTCATTTTTTGTATTTCTTTACCCCTTCTTGAAATAAATCTTTTCCATATGCATCATATGTACATATAGTATAAAAATCTTCTACTTCTAGTTTGTATATAGCTTCGGCGCCTAAATCTTCATAAGCAATGAGCTCACATTTTTTTATTGATTCAGATATTAAAGCGGCAGCTCCACCAACTGTTGATAAGTACACACAGCCATATTTGACTAAATCGTTTTTATACTTATCATTTCTTGAGCCTTTACCTATCATTACTTTTAATCCTTGTTTCATTAAATCTTCTGAATATGGGTCCATACGGTAACTTGAGGTTGGGCCTGCTGAGCCAATTGCTCTACCTGGTTTAGCAGGAGTGGGACCAACATAATAAATTGCTCCATTTGTAACATCCATTGGAAGTTGTTTTTCTTCTTTAATTAGTTCAACCATTCTCTTATGAGCAGCATCACGTGCTGTATAAATTGTTCCAGTGATATAGACCTCATCTCCAGCATGAAGTTTTAACACTTCTTCTTTTGATTGTAATGGCAAATTAAGTTTCATATCTCACCTCTATATGTTTCTTGTTTTGTGTCTTGCGGCGTGACACTGAATATTTATTGCTACTGGTAAACTTGCTATATGACATGGATAAGTATTAACTTTAACCGCTAAACATGTCACTTTACCACCAAATCCCATTGGTCCAATTCCTAAGTCATTTATTTCTTGTAATAATTCTTTTTCTAGTTTTTGAGCATATATGTCACTTGACACATCATCAATTTCTCTCATCAAAGCCTCTTTAGCTAGTAAAGCTGCTTTTTCTAAGTCACCACCAATTCCTAAACCAACAATTATTGGTGGACATGGTTTTCCTCCAGCATTAAAAACACTATCTAAAACTAGTTTTTTTATTCCTTCAACTCCATCAGCTGGAATAAGCATTTTTACTAAACTCATATTTTCGCTTCCTCCACCTTTTGGAGCAACAGTTATTTTAAAACTATCCCCTGGAACTATTTTAATATGAGTTATTGCAGGGCTATTTGTTTTAGTATTAATGCGATTTAGTGGATGCTCAACAACTGATTTTCGTAAATATCCTAAAGTATAAGCTTCCTTCACACCTTCATTTACTGCTTCATAAATATCCCCTTTAAAAATAACTTCTGAACCAATTTCTAAAAAGCATACAACAATACCTGTATCTTGGCAAATTGGCAAATTTTCTTTAGCAGCCAACAAGTCATTTGCTATTATTTTATCTATTATTTCTTTGCCTAAATGAGACTTTTCTTTTTCTTTGGCATTTTTAATGCATTCTAAGACATTTAGAGGTATTTTATAACATGCTTCCATTAACATTTCTTTGACATTTTTGGTAACATCTTTTAAATCAATTTCTCTCATTTTTTGTATTCTCCAGTATAAATATTTCATTTAATTTATAGATAAATATCGCACATATAAGTATATCAGCACTACCACCAAAACTTATATTTTCCGATATCATTTTTTCTGTTAATGTTTCTTTTTCTTCATATTTAAAATCTTGAAACATTTTTTTTATTTCTTGATATCTAGTAAAACTTTTTGCTCTTTTCAAAAACACTGTGTCTTCACTTTCTTTTATAGCTATAACTAAAGCTTTTGTTAAAGATTTGTCATCTAGACTTTTGTCTTTTAAGTAAGTATATACTTTCTGGACAGTTGGAAAGCCTAAACTAGCTTCCTTTCTAGCTCCGCCAAAGTTTAGTTCGTGATATGCTTTTGAACCAAAGGAAACATTATTATATTCTTGAGTTACATGAGTAGCAATTTTTTGCACATTATGAAAAATATCTTTTAAAGTAATTTTTGTTTTAAAACTATATCCTACAGAAGATATTATTATTCCTAAATTAAATATTAATCCTTGGTATGTATTAATTCCTTTTGTTTGAATTAACATTTCTTTTTCTGTTATTAGACCTATTTTTTTTATCTCTGAATATATATCTTCTATTTTTTCAGTATTAAAACTTATTTCAAACATTAAAAGTAGACCTTTTATAACTACATCTATACTTGATTTCATTATATCATAATTCATATCAGGATGTGATCCATTTGATAAAGGCGTCACTAAACCAAATTTCGGATGAAGATTTAACTCTTTAAGCATACTTTCTTTAATTATAGTCTTTAATTCTTCTTTTAACTTGTTTAAAACAATATTTTTTTGAGCTTTTATTATTTCTTCTTTAGTATGTGTTTGTTTCCTAATGCAGACAAATGCTTTCTCTTCGCATAATAAACACTTACGCATATATCCACGCGATAATGATTTTGTTTCAGTATAAAAGTCTAAATCAACTAGTCTCCCAAAATCATCTTTTTCTTCTAGAGTAATTAACTTATCTTTATAGTTTTCATCTTTATCAACTAGATATAGTATATATAAACCATCACTAGAATTAATTACTTCTTTTGATATTATTTTAGGAATTATCTTTTCAATTTGTTTGTCATAATAATTAATGATAAAATCCGCATAATAAATATTTTTATTCTCTCCTGGAATGTTTGCTTTAAGTGATATTACATTCCCCTTTTGAAGATATTTTTCAATTATTTTTGATTTTTCTTCTCTTGCTTGGAGGATATCATTCATGTTTTTGTTTAATAGATTCTCTTACAAGCATTTTACAACCATTCGGAACATCTGTGAGAGCTTCTTCTATTTTCCCTTCTGATATTAACTTTCTAATATTTGAGGCACTAATATCATCAAAGCGCTTTACTTCGGTTATTTTTTCTCCTAATATCTCTTTTAATGTTTCATTATATACTTGCATATAACCTTTTACTTCGCTTCCGATGTAACGCTTCTTTATATTAAGTATTTTTTGAAAGTACTCTTGATATACTTGCGCATCAACTTTTGCCCATTCTTTGTTCTTCTCATTTTCGGTTTTTAGAAAGTATCCTGGAAATGTTAAACTTGAAACAAGATATTTTGTAGAAGGAAGACATAAAACATTTTTATATGGAAGAGTACTTAAGTAAGCAAAAGCCATACGCTCTTTAAAAGAAAAATATGATAAGTCTTCTTCTAACAGAAATAGAATTAAATATTTATGTTCTTTTAAGGCTTCTTCTAGTAATCTTATATGACCATTAGTTATAGGATTGCCATTTATCACCATACAAGCAATATCACTTTGGTCAACATCAATATTAAATTTTCCTTCAATTTGCTTTTTTATTTTATTTAATTCTTTGGTAATGTTAGTTATTCCTCCTTCAAGAAGAACTACATTATCTGTTTGAATTATTTTTGAAAAGTTTAATGAAATGAATACTTTCTCATACTTTGTTTTAGTATAAACCATATAGTGATATATGTTTTGACTTTGCAAATATTTTATTGCTTCACCAACAAGTTTTTCGGCGTATCCTTCGTTTTGAAATGCTTGACTAACCGCTAGACACTTAATGATATTTTTATAAAGTGATACTGTTCCAACAATAGCATCACCATCTTGAAAGTAAAATGTTTTTTCGATCAAATCATCTTGTTTAAGATCATTTTCTTCTAATAATTTTTTGATTTTCTCTTTTTCACTTTCTAAGTACACTTCTTTAATCATTTTTATTATTCCTTTTCATATAGATTATCTATTACAGTTCCATCACGATATATTACATATCCTATTATTTCATCAGAGTGAGTTTGCTCTTTATATGGGCCTGTTAATTCTAATGCTTTTTTATATAAATCATCTATAGTCATTATATTTAATTTACTGTTTTTAAGTTTTTCTAATAAATCTTTTCTTAAAGGATTAATTGCAATTCCTCTTTCGGTTACTAGAACATCAATATTTTCTCCTGGTGTAGTAATTGTTGTTACTTTTTCCTTTACAATTGGCATACGTGATTTGACAAGGTTTGTTGTGATAATTGTTACTTTTGCTCCGTATGCTGTATCAGAGTGACCACCACTACCTCCTATGATATTACCATGGGAGTCTGTTGTGACGTTAACATTAAAGTTTTTGTCTATTTCAGTTGCTCCTAGGATAACAAAATCAAGTTTATTGACGATGCAATTTTCATCATAAGGATTAGCATAAAATGAAGCACTCATTCCATGATGATTATTATTTTCGAAATATGATTTAACTGCTTCTAAATCAAAACATTGCACATCATATATTTCTTTGACTAATCCTTCTTCAAACATAGAAACAAAGTATCCTGTAATTCCTCCTGTTACAAAAGATGCTGTAATATTTTCTTGTTTCATTATGTTCTTAACATATGCACAAGTTGCCAGGCTTGTTCCTCCTGCTCCTGTTTGAAAAGTAAAACCATCTTTTATTAAGCCTAATTCTTTTATTAGAGTAGCTGTATCACGTGCTATTTTTAGGCCTATTGGGTCTTTTGTTATTTTTGTTGTGCCACTGACTATTCCTTGTGGGTCTCCAATTGATTCTAGTACTACCACATCATCAACATACTCACCTGGAAAGTCTATTTTCTTATCTACTTTCTCTACAAGGTTATCAGTTACTAAAACTACCTTTTTTGCATACATCAAATCACTTACGCCATATCCTAAGGATCCACACGCTGTTTTTCCCGTTGCTCCTGTACCATTACCTTTTTTATCAACAGTTGGTGTTGCTAAAAAAGCCACATCAATTTTGATATCACCTCGCTCTATTGCTAAGGCTCTTCCTCCATGCGTATACATATATAGCTTATCTTTTAAATATCCTTGGGTGATTACTTGTGATACTTCACCATTTAAGTAATTAGTATGAATTTTAGTTACATTTTGGTTTTTTATTAGTTCAGCTAAAATTTTATTATTAGGAAAAATTGAACTTGGTGCTAAAGTAATATTTTTAATATTACGTTTCTTGATGATTTCAAGTACCATATTCATTACATAATCGCCATTTCTTAAATGATGATGAAATGAAAGTGTCATACCATCTTTGATATTGTATTTATCAAATATGTCTTCTAAGTTTTGATAGATATTTATTAGTTCAGTTTTTTTTTTTTCATTTATTTTTTTACGTGGATATTTTAAAAATTCTTTTGAAGATGTAAATTTCTTTAGTTCATTCATCTTATATCACCTTATATCTTTTAGCTTTTAGAATTACTTTTTCTGCTGATTCAATTACTGGTTTATCAACCATTTTTCCATCTAAGCTAAATACCCCAATTCCTTTTGCAAATGCTTCTTCTTTAGCTTTAACCACTCTCAAAGCCCACTCGATTTCTTTTTCTGAAGGTAAATATACTTTATTTATTGTATCTATTTGATTTGGATGAATAGCACTTTTAGCATTCATACCAAGTCTTTTACTAAAAGAAGCATCTTTTAGTAAACCCTCATCATCTTTTGTATCTGTAAATGGTGTGTCAATTGCATCAATTTTATACGCTTTACAGCTGTTAGCAATTTTTGCCCTTGCATAAAAGATTTCTTCGCCGCTTTTTGTTCTTGTTGTTTCTAAATCTTTTGTTAAGTCTTCTGCTCCTAATAGAATACCATCAACACGAGGAAGTGAGGCAATTGTATCAACTTCTATTAATGATATACAAAGTTCAATAATCGGAATTATTAGTATTCTCTTTTTAATATTTCTTTCCTTTTCAAGACTAGAAAGCAATTCGTCTAACTTTTTTACATCAGCTATTCTTGCTTTAGGAAGCATTATTGTATCAATTTTTTCACTTATTATTGTTTTTAAATCTTCTTCATAAAAAGGTGTATCTAATCCATTTATTCGCACAACAACTTCAATGTTAGGATTAAAAGATTGAAGAAAACTACTAACAAGTTTTCTCGCACTATCCTTTTCTTGAACACTCACTGCGTCTTCCAAATCAAATATAACACTATCGCTATCAAAAACATCACAATTTTGTACCATTCCCGGGTTATTACCAGGAATAAAAAGTAAACTTCTACGCATTTGTTTCTCCTAATCTTGCGATTGCTGTTTCAAGACGTGCTTTAATTGTATAATTTAAAGCTCCTTTATCTTCGCATTTTACATAAATTTTATCGATGTTTAAATCTTTTAAAGTATCTTTTATTACTTTTTCTATCTCATCGTGAAAGAAATCATCAACTATACTATTTATTTCAATTTCTAATTTGTCACTTTCTATAACAGTTATCATACAATCATTTGATTCTACGCTTCCACAGTAACCTATTTTCATAAAAATACCTCCATTTGTATTTATCTTACCATAATTTGTATTTTTTTACAATTGATTAACATAAATTTAATTCGCGAAATGGGCTTATATTATTAATCTTTGGTTATTTAAAAAGTATCATACAAATTGTATTTCAAAAATAATTATTACTTTAGTATAAAAAAGCACCAAAGCATTATACCTTGATGCATATATTTGTTATTTTAATATTTTCCATTGTCCCTTTTTACTTGTACCTTCATATATGATATGTGGTGAATTATTAATAATTCTTTGTACAGTTTTTGTTGTTTTACCTATTGCTTGCGCCATTTCCTCTCTTGTCGTATTCGGATTGTTGTTAATCATCTCTACAATAATTTCCAAATCTGATTTTTGAGGGACATTTTGAGGGACATTTTGAGGGACATTTTGTATTTCTTCTCCTATTAAATATGCAAATGGAATTTTAACTCTAATAAAATTATCTAAAAACTCAAATACTTCTTTATTATATTTTTCTACTATCAAAGATACCCCATGACCTGTTTGCTCTATTAATCCTAGTTGAATAAAGATTCTCGCAAGAACTTCATTAACTGGTCTACTTATTCCACTGAAAAAATCTTGTTTTGTTAATCCTCCTGCTAATCCTCCTGTTGAAATAATTTCAAGATGATCGTTAAATATATATACTGCAGGTGGAGTTCCATCTATCCAATCATTGTGTAAACAAGCATTATACCAGCTTTCTCTAAAAGCATCAGTATCAAATAATTTTATATCTTTTCTAATACCATTTTCAAATATAGTTTTGGTAGTATTGATGACATCAGTACAATAATCATATGCTTGTTTCATTGCAACAATTAAACATTTGTATCCGTATTCGTTACGATATTTAATGTTACTAGCTTTTGTGTTCCCATCAAATACAACTACTTTTATGGATGTATCATTTTCATCGGCTAATAAGTTTGCTTGGATATTATATTTATTATCCTTAGTTAATAGTTTTAAGTTGCTTTCAAATGTTTCATCATTTACTGATAAACCTTTTTCAGTATATAACATTTTTAAATATTGAAACTTTAGATTCTGCTGTCTTGATTCGATATCAATGATTTTAGTATTTCTAGTCATATATCTATTAAAGTAATTATCCATTTGTCATCAATCATTAATGCCGATGCAGAAACAAACTCTTGTGGATTAGGAAGAATTTTATCTGTGATAATATCAGATATTTTTTTCATAGATTCATCTAATTTTTTTGATGGAATTCCCACTACATCACCTTTATCTTCTACCCCAATATAAATTGTCCCATTGTTAGTATTTAAGAAAGCTACGATTTCTTTTTCAATTGTGTCATTCAAAACGCTTTTTAATTCAACATTGTGTGTTTCAGATAACATTTCTTGTTTCAAAAAATTCATATTACATTGTTCCTTTCTCATTTTATTATACCTATTACAGTATATTTCTATGTGAAAATTATAACATATTTCTTCTATTTATACTAGTAATTATAATAACTTTTAAAATAAGTAGACAATATTTACACTACATTTTTTTCATTTCTTTGTTTTTTTGTTTACTTATGCTATAATTAAACATATTAATAATAATGTGAGGTAATTATGGATTATAAAACAATTGATTATAAAAAACTAACAACAAATTTATCCCCAGATTTAAAGAATTCTTTTTCTTATCGCCGCAGTAAAAATGTTTATGATAAGAAAATAATTTACGAATCTTCTTTAGAAAATGTTTCTTTAAAAGGCATTGGAAGTATTGAACTATCAAACAAACATAATCTTAACCATAAAGATACATTAGTATTACATACTAATACTCGTATTGAAAACATATCTCCAAGACCTTCTTCAACAATTTCTTTTAAACTTGATCATCTTAATTTATCTAACTACAATTATTTTGGAGCTTGGGTATATGTTGAGGCAACTGGTTATAATGGTTTCTACTTTCACTTTATGACAGGAAATGAAAAGCATTATACAAATCAAGCACCTATCATTATTCCTAACAAATGGCAATATGTTGTTTGGGATGCTACGCATATTGTTCGTGATGATATCAGCATCTTCTCGATTACTCCTTTCCTTATGGGCTGTCCACCAGAAGCTGAAGAAAATATTGATGTTTATGTTGATTCTATTTTTGCTTTTAATTCTGATAAGTTATATGATTTAGGTTGGAACTTGGAAAATCGTATTGCTTATTCTCATACGGGATATTTATTAAACGAAAAGAAAACGGCAATTATTGAAAATAATTCTATTAAGTCTTTTACAGTTAGAAATGTTGTTAATAATAATGTTTATACTTTTAAAACTCAAAATATTCCTTCTTCGTTTGGTTCATTCCTTCTTCTTGACTTTTCAAGTATAACTGAAGAAGGAGAATATATATTAGAAGCGGGAGATATTAAATCTGAAAAATTTGTAATTAGCAAAGAGGCATATTTACCATTAGTTCTTAAAAGTCTAAATTTCCTTCATAGTTTGCGCTGTGGAGAGCATATTGAAGGAGTCCACACTAAGTGTCATCTTAACTGTAAAACGGTTCATCCTTTGACAGGCCAAACGGTTCCTAATTTTGGTGGTTGGCATGATGCTGGTGATGTTTCACAGTTTGAAATCCCTACCGCTGAAATTACTGCTTCTCTTTTAGATTTAGCATCTAATTTTGAGGATACTCTTCTTGATAGAATTTTAGATGAAGCAAAAGTTGGTTTAGACTGGTTATATCAAACACGTTTTAAAGATGGATATCGTGCTATGGCAGTTTTATATTCAATTTGGCGTGATAATGTTTGTGATGAAGACAATAAAACTGTTCTTGCTAATAAGGCTGAACGTGGAGCTTTTGAAAATGCTCTTTCCTCAATTGCTTTTGGAAAAGGTGCATTAGCTTTTAAAAAGCGAAACAATACTTACTATGACTTTTTATTGAGACTTGCTGTAAATGATTTTAATTTCGCATCTTATGAATATGATAATAATATTTATACTGTAAGATGGGGAAGCCCTATTTGCTCTCAAACTTTAGGAGCTTTACTTGTATGTGCTGGCATTCTTTATGAACTAACTGACGATAAAAAGTATCTTGAATATTTAGAAAAACATGTTGAGGAAGTTCTGTCAACGCAAGAAAGTGATCCTACTTTCCCTCTTCCAGGATTCTTCTATGAAGATACTATGCATAAATATATTTTAGCTTACGAACATAGAGGACATGAAGAATATCCTGTATTAGGACTAACATATGCTTATAAGCATATTACTAATAAATCTTTAAAAGAAAAGATTTATAATTCTTTAGCTTTATATGGTAAGTACTGTAAAGATAGCATTAAATACTCTTCTCCATATGGCCTTCTTCCAGGACATATATATAACATCGATAAAGTAAATTTAGAGCACTATACTGTTCCTAAAACATACACTACCGAAGAAGCTCTTGCCTATCTCGAGAAACAAATCAAAACTGGAATTGACTTAGGTAATGGTTATTACCTTCGTATTATGCCTATTTCTTTCACAAGACGTGGTTTTGAAGCTACCCTTCTTTCCAAAACAAAAGCTGTTTCTGTTTTATCAAAAGTATTAAATGATAATGAATTAAGAGACATTGCTATTCGTCAAATTGAATGGACTGTCGGATATAATCCTTTTAGTACTTCTCTAATGTATGGTGAAGGATACAATTATCACGATTTATATGTTGCCTTTTCTAATCAAATTGTTGGTTCTCTTCCTGTAGGAATGATGACTAAAGAAAACTTAGATGCTCCGTACTGGCCTGACTATACTAATTCTGTTTTTAAAGAAATATGGGGCCATACAACAGGTAAACTATTAGCTGTTTTAAGTGACATTTGGGAGAGAAACTAATGTATGCTTATGAAATTACTCCTAATTCTTTTTGTAAAGGAGTTGAAAGAGCAATTACAATTATCAAAGATATCCTTAAGCGTGATGATGTTATTAAACCTATTTATATGTTAGGTTATCTTGTTCATAACCTAAATGTTGTTAATGCTTTTGATGATATTACAATTATTCCTAACAATTTCGAAGAAGAAATATTAAAAATTAACGAGGGAACTTTTATTATTACTGCTCATGGCATTAGCCCTAAAATTAGAGATTTAATAGTTTCAAAAAACTTACATATAATTGATACAACATGCATAAATGTAAAAAGAATACACCAAAGTATTATTAAGCATATTAATAATAACTATAATGTATACCTTTTAGGAAACGAAAAACATCCAGAAATACAAGGTTACCTAGGAATATCTAATAAAGTATCAATGTATAATGGCTATTTAAACCAAAATGCTTATGTAACGACCCAAACAACTCTTGTATATGATGATGTAATTAAAGATATTGATGATATAAAGACAAAATATCCTAAAGCTGTAATTGAAAATAATATATGTAATACGACAACTAATCGTCAAAAAGCTTTACAGGAAGCTATTAATGATAATGAAACAGATTTATATATAATTATTGGAGATAAACTAAGTAATAATTGCAAATCTCTTTATGACTTAGTTATTAATCATCATAAAAATGCTATTATTATTTCTTCGGTAAATGATTTAAATAGTTTTGATTTATCTAATTATAAAAAAATAGGAGTTACAGCAGGTGCCTCAACTCCTAAAGCGATTCTTTCTGAAGTTATTTATTGTTTAAATAACAATAAACCTTTCGTATCAACTCTTAATCGAAAAGATTATCTTAAATTTTAAAGTCTGATTTATTCGGACTTTTTTGCTTCTTGTAATAATTGATAAATCCTTTTAAAAATAATTTCTTGAAAAAACTTATTTTTCCAAGTTTTTGATATGGTTTTACTAAATATGCTTTATCCTCTTTTGGAAGTTGAAAATACCCTTTTATTAAAGTTAATACTTTTCCTTCTAAATCTAATAATGCATAATTGTTTGTTCCTTTTAGTATTTTATACAGGGAATTACTAAAACCTTTTTTCTCTTCTAACGTCATTTCATCAATTATTTCTTTGACTTTATTTTGTATTTCTATACTTTCTATGTTAGGTTTATCTAAATATACAAAATCATTTTTATTAATTTCCCAAGAAAATGGATCATGTTGATAGACTCCACTTTGATTACTTTTAATTACATGAACTGTTTCAGGAATATTGAACATTCTACCTATAACTGATGTATCAGGTAAAATTGTAACTACTTTTGGTAGTATATTTTGATATTCTTTGCTTTCATATATATTTTTATTAACACCTGGTGAATCAAAACAATATACTTTCTCAATTGTTTTTTTGGTGTAGATACTTGATACTAATGCTAAATTCCCACCTTTGGAGTGCCCTCCGCACTTGATTATTCCTTTTGCTTTGATATTATTTAAATAATTAATAGCATCAATTTGTGCTGGAATAAAATCTTTGTATAGCATATCTAAGTTTTCTTTCCAGCCTATTATTGTGTCATCTGTTCCACTAAATCCAACAAATATTTCATCTGGCAAAATAAATGTCATAGCACTAAATTGTTTTTCTTCTTCGATAGAAATATCACATATATAATTTTCTATTTTTATGTCTTTAAATCTTATTGATGAGCCTACCATTTTAAAAAGCTTTATTACCTGATTTGGAATAATTAATCCTAATTTTTCTATATTGGGATTATTATCAAAATATAGTTCACACAAGTTTTCAAGTGTTATTTTTGTATCCTTATTAATTACATTACGAAAGTCTATTATTGTAATTATACTTAGGATAAAATAATCAATAACTCCTGGTTTAATTTGTTTTAGTGTGAAGTCATCACGCCATTCCATATAGTCTAATATACTTTTCAATTTATCACCTCTTTTTATATGAATATTTCCTCTTTTTGCTATTGTTATAATAGTTTTATTTTATAAATATATTTTGTTTATAAAATAAACTTATTGTATCTTGATTTTACTAACCTTTTCGCATATTTTTATTTTTTTCGTCATTTCCCATAATTTCTTATTTTTTTATCTTTTTACGCTATTTTTAGAAAAACACATCTTGGAGATAAATTATCTTAATAATTAATTTAGATAGTTTATCTATTTGATGTGTTTATATTATTATATTATTCAGTAAATGGTTTTTCTACTTTTGTAGTTCCATAATCTGTACATTTTACAACTGCTGTCGTTGATTCACTAAGAGTTGTTGAGTGGCCCATATATGATATTGTTATGTCGGCATTTGCTTTTACATTCATTCCTGAAAGTACTCCTTTTGATACATAGTATTCAGCATACATATCTAGTTTTAAATTATCTTTACTAATGAATGATGCAAAGCTTTCAAGAGTACCCATAAGAGCATCCATAAAGTATTTTTGAGCATTTTCATCTGCTAAGGCAAAGCCATAATCTGTTTTTGTAAAGTATGTATAATCTAAATATTGATCATGGAATGGTGTAAGTTCATCAAGACTACTAAATCCTATTGTGCTTAAATCAGCTTCTATCCAATCTTCGTTTTTACCTAGTTTTATATAACATTTAATAATGCTTCCTTGTGTTTCCATATATGAATATATTGATTGAGTTGTTGATTGACCATTTCCTGACATTTCTAATGTTTGTTCTAGATATACTTTTCCGTCAGCATGTTTAAT
Source organism: uncultured Coprobacillus sp. (assembly GCA_964389905.1). Lineage (GTDB taxonomy): Bacteria > Bacillota_I > Bacilli_A > ML615J-28 > CAG-698 > CAG-698. Next base: position 14,931 of record CAYMGD010000032.1, read on the forward strand.
TAATTGTTTTAAACTTGATTTCATTTGATATGATTCACCATTAGAAGTAACTGTAATATCGGCATCACTTGTTGTTTCTAATGTACAATTTTGATATTTTTCATTATTGAAAACTGAATCATAGTAACTCTTGTTTATTGTATCTCCAGTTATAGGCATTGGTGAAAAATACTTCCAATTAGTTTCGTATTTTATAACATAAACTTTTACTTTTTTCTCTTTGTTTAATTTTTCATCAATTTGTTTAACATTTTTACTTAAATTTGTTAGTTCGTTCTCATCATCAACTAAATATGTTACTTCTATTTCTTCAACTGTATCATATCCTTCAAGAATTTCACTTGGAATATTAAGTTTTTGTACTTCTTTTTTACTTAATTCTTTATTTTGTTTTGTTTCTTTAATTGTTATAGAATTGTCTCCTGCGATTTCGTCGTAAATAAACGCTTCAGCTGCTTCTTGTGATGTTGAAAAAGTGTTAATAGAAACTGTTCCTTTGTAGGTTTCTGAAACTCCATTTATTTCTTCAATAAATTTATCTCTATCACTACCCTCTTCTTTACATGCAATACTAAATATTAGCATAAATACTAATATTAAAGCTAACAGTTTTTTTGTTAATTTTCCTAATGTTTTTTTCATAAATCCTTCTCCTTGTATAATAATTATACTATAGTAAATTTTATTTTTCAAGAATCAAATGTATGATTTTTATATAAGAAAAAGCGATAGATTAAACTACCGCTTTGTTATGCTCTTAAGAATCCATTATGATTCTTTTCTATAACTTTTAATATTTTGCTGATTTTGCCATTTATTATATCATCTGTTAGTGTTTCATTTGAAGAGAATACTATTTTTAAAGCTATTGATTTTTCATCGTTTTTGATTTTATCGCCAACATAAACATCAAATACTTTTACATCTGTTATCATTTTCTTGTCAACACTTGTTATTGATTTAATTATATCTCCGCTTGAAACATCTTTCTTAACAACTATTGCTAAGTCTCTTTCTACTGTTGGTACTTTTGATACTGGAATATATATCTTTGTTTCGCTTGTTTCTGAAAGTATATCTTTAACATCAATTTCACAAACGTATACATTTGCTAAGTCATTTTCTTGAGCATATTTAGGATGAAGCATACCGATATAACCAATTGTTTTGTTGTTATAAGTAAGTTTTGCAGTTCTTAGTGGATGCATTTCTGGTATTTCAATATCTATCTTTTGATAATCTAAATTAATATTTAGCTCTTTTAATGCACTATTAACTATTCCTTTTAATGTATAGAAATCAATTGTTTCGATTTGTCCTTTCCATTGTGTATTTGATAGTACTCCTGAAAGTGCTATTGCTAAGTGTTCTTCTTCAATATATTTATCACCATCTTGATAATAAACTTTTCCTATTTCGAAGAATGCAGCATCTTTTATTTTTCTATTGAAGACATAACTTACATTTTCTAAAAGACTTGGTAAAAGGTTTTTACGTAGTACTTTTCGTTCATTACTGATTGGATATAATAATTCTATATCTTTAGTATTTTCTTTGAATAGATATGTAAAACTATTATTGTTTTCACGTAATGAATAGTTGATACTTTCTGTTAAGCCTAATGAGCATAGCGCGTGTTTTAGTGTTTTTCTTCTTTGTTGATAGTTTGTAAGTTTTCCTGCTAAAGCACTATATGGAAGAGTTGTTGGAAGTTTTTCGTAGCCGTGTATTCTTCCTATCTCTTCAACAATATCAGCTTTAATTGATATATCTTTTCTTCTTGATGGTACTTTTACTATTATTTCACTATCTTTTTGTTCTGCTTCAAATTGTAGTCTTTTACATATGTCAATTATTTCTTGATTATTTATTTCTATTCCTAAATAGTTTGATATGTAATTACTTGTAACAGTGATAGTTGTATCTAGTTCAACATCACTACCAGCACATGAATCACCTTCAGTTATGTCAGCTTCACATAATGTATTAAATAGATAACATGCATAATCTAATGCCTTAGAAACGAATCCTTTATTTATACCTTTTTCGTATCTAATTGCTGCTTCGCTTCTTAAGTCTAATCGTTTATATGTTTTTCTAATTGAAATTGGATCAAATACAGCTACTTCTAAAACTATATTTTTTGTTGTTTCTTCGATTTCTGTATCTAAGCCACCCATAACACCTGCTAAGGCTACTGGTTTTTTGCCATCTGTTATTACAATGTCTTCAGTGTTAAGTACTCTTTTATTATTATCAAGTGTGATTATTTCTTCATTTTCATAAGCATTTCTCACAACAATCTCTTTTCCTAGTTTATCTGCGTCAAAAGCGTGTAATGGCTGTCCAAATAAGGCTAGGATGTAGTTTGTGATATCAACTGCATTATTTATTGGTCTAATACCAAAAGCGATTAGACGTGAAGTTAGCCACTCTGGTGATTTCTTGATTTTAATGTTTTTGATTAGTTTTGCATGATATGTTGAGCATTTATCTGTATCAATTCTAACCTTTATATCATTTGCTTCTTTTGATTTAGTATATTCATATTTTAAACTATTCATTGGTTTATCAAATACAGCACTTACTTCATATGCTACACCTAACATACTTAACATATCTGCTCTATTTGGAGTTAAGCCTAATTCTAATATATCATCAGCAAAGTTTAAGGCTTTTAATGGATCATCTCCTGGCTTAACGTCTTTTTTGAAGTAATATATTCCATCACTATATTCGTGTGGAACATACTTCTTTTCCATACCAAGTTCTTCTAATGAACATATCATACCAAAAGATTCTACGCCTCTAATTTTTGACTTTTTGATTTTGAAATTGCCAGGAAGTTCTGCACCAACTTTTGCCACAATAACATCTAAGCCGCTTGCAATGTTAGGTGCACCACAAACGATTTGTAAAACTTCTGAGCCAACATCAACTGTTGTGATATGTAAATGGTCACTGTCAGGATGATTTACACAAGTTAAAACATGACCTATTGTTAAGTTGCTTCCAGATAGTACTCTTTCAACACTTTCGATTTCTGTTGAGAAAAGACTTAATTTATTAACTATTTCTTCAGTTGTTAATGATTCTATATTTACTAATTCATTTAACCATTCTAATTTTACTCTCATAAGGTCCTCCTAAAATTGCTTTGTGAAACGTGGATCATTGATATAGAAGTTTCTTATATCATCAATACCATATTTAAGCATTGTAATTCTTTCGATACCAATACCAAAAGCAAATCCTTGGTATTTTTCAGGATCATATCCTGCCATCTTTAATACATTAGGATGCACCATTCCCGCACCTAATACTTCTATCCACCCATTACCTTTGCATAATGGGCACCCTTTACCACCGCATTTAAAGCATGTTACATCTACTTCAACACTTGGTTCAGTGAATGGAAAGTATGAAGGTCTAAAACGAACCTTTGTACCTTGAGCTAGTACTTTATCAAAGATTTCAGTTAGTGTCCCTTTTAGATCAGACATTGTGATGTTTTGACCAACTACTAATCCTTCCATTTGCATAAATTGATGCGAATGCGTTGCATCATCATTATCACGGCGATACACCTTTCCTGGGCAAACAACTTTTATTGGTTTTCCTTTCTTTTCAAGCATTACTCGTGCTTGAACAGGAGATGTATGTGTTCTTAGCAAATTGCTTTGAGTGATATAGAAAGTATCTTGCATATCACGTGCAGGATGATCTTTTGGTAAGTTCATCATTTCAAAGTTGTATAAATCTTCTTCAACTTCAGGGCCTTCAGCAATTTCATATCCCATACCAACGAAAATGTCTTCTAGCTCTTCAATTGTTTTGCTTAGTACATGCATACTTCCTTTTAGGGTTTCTTTGCCTGGAAGAGTAACATCAATTTCTTCGCTTTGAAGTTTTTTGTTGACTTCTTCTTCTTTGATTTCGTTTAAACGATTATTAACTGCTTCTTCAATTTTAGTCTTAAAAGAATTTACACGAGTTCCAACTTCTTTTTTCACATCAACTGTAAATTCTTTCATTTTACCCATTATTTCTTGTAATGGACTTTTTTTACCTAAACATTCGGCTTTGTTTTCATTTAATTCATTAATTGTTTTACTACTTTTAATTTTTTCTATTGCATTATTCTGTAGTTCTTCAATTCGTTCAAGCATCGTTTTTAACATTTTGTAATCCTCCTTTTAAAAAAACTTAGGATAAACTCCTAAGGACGAAAAATCGCGGTACCACCTTAATTCATAATCATAATTTAATTATAATTATACACTCAAACCTATTAACGCTAGGACACGAGCCGTATTAAGGCCACTCGATTAGCGAATTCAATATTTTGTTTTGCTTAGTTCCACCAAACCTAAGCTCTCTATTAAAACTTAAAATATTTACTACTCTAATTTCAACGCTTTTATTTATGATATTATTATACACCAATTTTAAATTCTATTCAATACTTTTTTTGTTTTATGATTGGTATATGGTAAATAATAATATAAAGAAAATGGGTATTATTAAAAAGAAAGAACAAACAATATTAAATATTAATATAGCTATTTATTCTCCAAATTTTCTCTTTCCAATAAAATTTCTTTACGAAGTTCTTCTTCAGTTGGAATATATAACATATATTTTGATGCATATATTTGATTTTGACCTTCTGGTAAAGTATATTTTACTAATGTATCACTTTTATCTGAGCAAAGTATAATTCCGATTGGAGGATTATCTCCCTCATTCATTTTTTCTTTGGTGTAATAATTCACATACATTTGCATTTGCCCAATATCTTGATGCGTTAAATCACCTATTTTTAAATCTATTAACACAAAACATTTAAGGATATAATTATAAAAGACTAAATCAATATAAAAATGACGGCCATCAAAATTTATATGTTGTTGTCTAGCAACAAATGAAAAACCTCTTCCAAGTTCTAAAAGAAACTTCTGCAAATGATTAATTAAACCTTGTTCTAGATCAGATTCATAGAAACTCGGATTTCCTTCTAAACCTAAGAATTCTAACACATATGGATCTCTAATCACATCTGTTGGTGTCTTATTAACTTCTTTTTTTGTTGTATCTAATACAATATCATAATTTCCATTACTTGCTAGTAATCTTTCATAAGAAAAAGTATTTATTTGTCTTTCTAACTGTCTTGTACTCCAATTTGATTTAACTGCTTCTTCCATATAAAACTGTCTAGCCTTTTCATTTTCAACTTTTATAATCAAACGATAATGAGACCAACTCAATTCGTGGCACAGTGCGTCACGTTTTTGAAAATTCAAATAGAATTGTCTCATTCTCCGAAGATTAGATTCATCAAACCCTTTACCATAATCTCTTGTTAGAGCAATTGAAAGTTCTTTCAAAATTTGTTTACCATACCTTGCAGTTTCATTTCCACCTTGTATTTCAACAATACTTTTACCAATTTCCCAGTATGCTTCAACCATAGCAAAATTAATTGCAGCATAAGTTTTCTTCCTAGCTGTTTCTAATATTTCTTTAATATGTGAATAGAATGTTAAATCGATAATTTCATTAGACATATTTATTCCTCTTAAATTTGTTATTTATTTTTATTATACCCTCTTTCTTCATTTACGCTAATATTTGATGAATATTACTTTTTTATCTTCTAGAAGTTTATATATTTGTAAGCTTATTTTATAATATTATATCGCTTAAGTCAATAAGTAATAAAATCTTTTTTTTACTATTTTTCGTGCAAAAAAATAATTTAAAAACTTCCTTATTTTTAAGTGTATTATAAACTTTTTTTCAACAAAAAAAACCTTATGGAATTACTCGCATAAGGTATATTTTACAAATTATTCTACAAAACTAATGATAGCCATTGGAGCATTATCTCCACGTCTAGGCAT
>CAYMGD010000033.1:0-20086 GCA_964389905.1 uncultured Coprobacillus sp.
AAGGAGCATTATTTCGACTCCTTTTTCTATCCCCAGGTGGCAAACTCGGGTTATACCATAAAAAAAGCCTTTTCAATAGTCTTTTTTTATTTTTTATTTATATTGATTTGAAGATATTGTCATTTTTTTACAAAACAGCAATATGAATTGGTTTTCCTAAACTAGTTAGGTAAAACAAGTATTCATCATTCAATAAGTTTAATTCTTCTTTATTTATCCATATTATTATCACACTTTGCCTATTGATAATTCCTTCTTTAAGGAATATTCTTATTTTTTTATTAAATGCAATATAATCATCATCATAATCATTTTCTTTACAACGTGAATTTAAATAGTATATGTTTATTGTTACTCCTTCTATCACAATTAATTCATCTTTTAAATAATTAGGACAGTTATCACATTTATAAATGGTTAATAAATCAAATAATGTTCTTTTCTTATGACATTTCATACTTCTATTATACAATAATTACATTTTTTATTTTCATTAATTTATTTTTATTTTTTAATATAAAATAAAATTATATTTATTTCTTAATATAAAAAGAGAGTTAGCCTTTTTTTTGACTAACTCAAAAAGTTTTCACCTTTTTTTAAATAACAATATTTACAAGTTTATTTGGAACAACAATTACTTTCTTTATTGCTGATTCACCAATAATTCCTTTAACTTTATCAGAGTTTAAAGCAGTTTTTTCAAGTTCTTCTTTTGAAGTATTAACTAAAACTTCTAATTTATCTCTAATTTTACCATTAATTTGAACTATAACTGTTGTTGTATTTTGAGCAATCTTTGCTTCATCATATTCTGGCCATTTTGTGAAAGCAATTGACTCGTTATGTTTTAAAACTTGATTGTTAAGTTCTTCTGTTATATGTGGAGCAATTGGATTCAATAGTTTCAAGAAGCCATCAAGATATTCAAATGGAATCTTTTTCTCTTTATAACATTCATTTATGAACATCATCATTTGGCTTATAGCTGTATTAAATCTCATATTCTCATAATCATCAGTAACTTTCTTAACAGTTTGATGGTAAATTCGATCAAGTTTTTCGTTGCTATCAACTATTTCAGCAATTTCAGTATAAAGACGATAAACACGTTCTAGGAATCTACGTGGTCCTTCAACACCTGCTGTTGACCATGGTTTTGTTGCTTCTAATGGTCCCATAAACATTTCATACATTCTTAATGTATCAGCACCATAATCACGAACGACATCATCAGGATTTATAACATTTCCTAATGATTTGCTCATTTTATTTCCATCTTCGCCCAAAATCATACCTTGATTAAATAATTTTTGGAATGGTTCATCGTATTTAACTATTCCACAATCATATAATACTTTATGCCAGAACCTTGAATATAACAAGTGAAGTACGGCATGTTCTGTTCCTCCGATGTATAAATCTACTGGTAACCAGTAATTTATCATTTCTTGAACTTCAGGTGAATCAAGATTCAAATATTCATCTTTTTCCACGTTTCTTAATAAGTATCCAATGTAATACCAGCAACTTCCTGCCCATTGAGGCATTGTATTAGATTCTCTATGTCCTTTTACGCCATCTTCTCTTGTGACATTATACCATTCTTGAGCATTTACAAGTGGTGATTCACCAGTTTTACTTAAAGTTACTCTTTCCATAACTGGAAGTTCTAATGGTAATTCATCTAATCCTAATACTTCTGTTGTGCCATCATTCCAATGAATAATTGGGAATGGTTCTCCCCAGTAGCGTTGACGTGAGAAAATCCAGTCACGTAGTTTATAATTAACACTCTTTTTACCAATTTTATTTTCTTCTAGATAGTCAAGCATCTTATTGATTGCTTCTTCTTTTCCTAAGTCATTTAAGAATCCTGAATTAATGTGTTTAGCATCACCTGTGAAAGCTTGCTCTGAAACATCACCATCAAGAACAGGAATTATTTCAATATTAAATTTCTTAGCAAATTCATAGTCACGATCGTCATGAGCTGGAACCGCCATAATAGCTCCTGTCCCATAACTTGCAAGAACATAATCAGCAATCCAAATTGGTATTTCTTTACCATTTACAGGATTAATAGCATATGCTCCAGTGAATACACCTGTCTTATCTTTATTTAAATCTGTTCTATCCAAATCACTCTTTGATTTAGCGATTTCAATATATTCATTAACTTTTTGTCTTTGTTCTTCGGTACATATTTTTTGAACTAAATTATGTTCTGGTGATAAAACACAATATGTTGCGCCGAATAATGTGTCACATCTTGTTGTGAATACAACAAATGAATCATTAGTTCCTTTTATTTTAAATGTTACTTCCGCACCTACGCTTTTACCAATCCAGTTTCTTTGCATATCTTTAACTGATTGAGGCCAATCAAGTTTATCAAGACCTTCTAGTAATCTTTCAGCGTATTTTGTTATTTTAAGAACCCATTGTCTCATTGGTTTCTTAATAACAGGATAATTTCCTCTTTCAGAAACCATTTTGCCATCAACATTAAGAACTTCTTCGTTAGCAAGAACAGTTCCTAATTGCTCGCACCAGTTAACTTCAATATTTTTTACTTCAGCTAACCCTTTTTCGTATAGTTTTGTAAAAATCCATTGGGTCCACTTATAATATTTAGGATCACAAGTTGCAATCTCACGATTCCAATCATAAGATAATCCTAATATTTCTAATTGGTTTTTAAAAATACCTATGTTTTTATAAGTAAAATCACGAGGATCTTTACCTGTGTTAATCGCATATTGTTCAGCAGGTAAACCAAATGCATCCCATCCCATTGGATGAATTACATTGTATCCTCTCATTCTTTTATATCTTGAAATAATATCTGTTGCTGTATATCCTTCTGGATGACCTACATGTAGTCCTGCTCCACTTGGATAAGGGAACATATCTAATGCATAATATTTTGGTTTGTTAGGATCATATTGTACTTGAAATGTTTTATTTTCTTTCCAATATTTTTGCCATTTTTTTTCTATTTCTATATGATTGTAACTCATAATTAACTATCTCCTTTTTTATGAATCTTTTAATACATTAATTTTAATACTATAAATAATTGTCATAAATATACCTATATAATATAACAATTGTACATTAAATAAGACAGCAAACAACTCACCAAAAACCATCGGAGTCATTGCATAAATACTAAGTTGCCAGTGTTTAGAAAAACTAATTGCATTTTTATATCCGAATCTTCCAAATACTGTAACTATTAGACTTAATAACCCAACAGAAAATACCGATGTTGCTATTAATACTATTATTGAAATTACTTGCATTTGTGATTTATATGCATCAATAATTGTATTGAGTTTTGTAAAGGTATATTTCCAAAATTCATATTTATTTTCTTTAGCTTCTAAAAAGTTTATACCGTTCAAATCAAATTGTTCGTATGATAAAATTTTGCTTTTTGTTATTCCACCATCATATACACCATCAGTAGAAAAAACAATTTTATATGAACTTGTATTATAATTAAATACTGATAAATCATCCTCAGGAATATTCAAGGAACTACTAAAGTAAATCTGATAATTTTCAGTTTCAATAAGATAATATTCTTTTTCATTATCACCATTAAAAACTAGTTTATTATCAATAATTTCATAAGGTATTTCTTCACCATAGGCAAAAGCATTACGTATCTCTGATTTGACAGAACTACTAATATTATTTGAAGTTAAGAGAACAATAGCTGATGGTAAAGCATATAATACCACCAAAAGTAAAAAATAAACAAACGTGAATATTTTTTTATCTTCTCTAAATGTTCCAATTTTATTAGGAGAACATAAGCTTTCATATAATCTTTTTAATAATTTCATTAATTTTACCTCTTTTATATATATTTTATCACACTTCTTAATATAATACAATTAAATATTTTACGTAAAAACATTTTTGTTTTATTTGTTCATTTTGCTTTTTTTTACGGCAAAACTTATAATTGCATTTTTTGGCATAAAGTGATAATATATTCACATAAAGGTATGGAGGTATATCTTATGGATACAACAATTATTGGTATTGCTGGAGGAACTGCTTCAGGAAAAAAGACAGTCGCTTCACGTTTATATGAAGAAACAAAGAAATTTGGTTCAGTTATTGTTATCAGAATTGATGATTATTATAAAGACCAATCTCACTTATCCCTTGAGGAAAGGCGTAAAACAAACTTTGATCATCCTGGAGCATATGATGTTGATTTATTAGTAAAACATTTAAATGAATTAAAAAATGGTAAAAGCATTGAAAAACCAACTTATGATTTTACAATTAGTACTCGTAGCAGTTATGTTGAAGTCATAAATCCTTGTAATGTGATTATAGTTGAGGGAATAATGGCTTTTGCAATACCCGAATTGCGAGAAATGTATGATATCAAGATTTTTGTTGATACTCCTGATGATATTAGATTTATAAGAAGGTTATCAAGAGACGTTGAAAAGAGAAAACGTACAATGGAATCAGTTATAAACCAATATTTGACAACTGTTAGACCAATGCATTTAACTTTTGTAGAGCCGTCGAAAATGTATGCTGATTTAATTATTCCTATTGGCGGAAAGAATGAAATCGCAATTGATATTATTACAACAAAAATTGTCGATTTGTTATCTAAATGTATTTAATACAGAGGCTAAACACGCCTCTTTTTTCATATCCCACTTTTTTTGTTTTCATAACAATTTTTAATCATTTATCTTTAGTTAATAAAATAAATGGTACCATTACAGTACCATTTTGTATATTTATTCTTTGTCATCATTAACGATAGTATAATCAGCAAAGGCTAAACCTGTTCCTGCTGGAATTAAGCCACCAATAATAATATTTTCTTTTAAGCCTTCAAGTGTATCTTTCTTGCCTCTGATTGCTGCTTCTGTTAGAACTCTTGTTGTTTCTTGGAATGATGCAGCAGATAAGAATGAATCTGATTTTAATGAAGATCTTGTGATTCCTAATAAAATTGGTTTAACAATTGGGAAGTCAACGCCTTTACGGACGCAATCTTCAATTATTCCTTGCAATTCATTTCTTGATAAGTGAGATCCTGGTAATAAATCAGTTCCACCTTCGTTTAGAACAACAACTTTTCTTAACATTTGTTTTACGATTATTTCAATATGTTTATCGGCGATATCAACACCTTGTGAACGATAAACTTTTTGAACTTCTTTAATGATATATTCAGCAACATCTGAAACTGTTGATACTTGAACAAGCTCTTTTGGATGGATTTGACCATCTGTTATCTTTTGACCAGGAACTACCTTATCACCAACAGCAACAATTGGTCGTTTTCCACTATCTGTGATATATTTTCTTTCATCGCCGTTTTGTTTGTTCTTAACAACTACTTCATAACGGCTATCTTGAACCATTTCAGCTCTAATTACTTCACCTTTAATCTCTGAGATAATTGCTTTTCCTTTTGGTGTACGAGCTTCGAACAATTCTTGTACACGAGGAAGACCTTGAGTGATATCTTCACCACCAGCAACACCACCACTATGGAATGTTCTCATTGTTAATTGTGTACCAGGTTCACCGATTGATTGTGCAGCAATTACACCAACTACTTCTCCATTTTCTACAATTTCACCTGTAGAAAGGTCCGAACCATAACATTTAACACATACACCATTCTTACAATTACATGTAAGTAGTGTACGAATATAAACTTCTTTAACACCAGCTTTAACAATCTTATCAGCTAATAAATCAGAAATAAATGTATTCTTTTCAACTAAAACTTTTGATGGATCATTTGGATCATATATTGGTTTGTTTGTGAAACGACCACGGATACGATCGTATAAAGGAACAATTACTCTTCCGTCTTCTTTTAATAAGTCGCTTACAAGCATTCCTTTGTCAGTACCGCAATCATCTTCAGTAATAATAACATCTTGACTAACGTCAACTAAACGACGAGTTAAGTATCCTGATTCGGCAGTCTTTAAGGCTGTATCAGTTGAACCTTTTCTGGCACCATGAGTTGAAATAAAGAAGTCAGACATTGATAAACCTTCTTTAAATGATGATAGAATAGGAACGTCCATACTTTCACCATTTGGTTTAGCCATAAATCCACGCATACCTGATAATTGGATGAAGTTGGCAATACTACCACGGGCTCCAGAATCACCCATCATGTAAATGTGATTACTGATGTAGTTTGTTTTGGCTTCTTCTTCAATATCTTTTTCAAGTTGTTTCTTAGCTTTACCCCATTCATCAATTACTGAACGTCTACGTTCTTCAGCAGTAATGATTCCACGGGAATAGAATTTATCTATTTTATCAACTATTTTTTGAGTTTCATTAATAACTTTTTCCTTAGTTCCAATTACTTGGATATCACTTGCGGCAACAGTAATACCTGAAACAGTTGAATACTTGAATCCTAAATCTTTCATCTTATCTAGTGTTTTTGAAGTCTCAGCAAGTTTAAACTTCTTGAATACTTCAGCAATTACTACTGATAAGAATTTCTTAACAAATGGATGAGGCACTGGTAATGTCTTTAAGTATGCCTTAATATCAGTTCCTTTCTTAACAAAGAATCTTGAAGGAACTTTTTCAGTAAGATTTCTAGCGACTTTTTCCTTGGCTGTTTCATCAAATGATTCACAAATATATGGTAAATATGGCTCAATATTTGGGAATATTGTATTGAAAATTATTTTTCCATATGTTGTAATTAAATAATCATCAACGTTTTCAGGATTAAAACGACTTACTCTTTCGTGCATTTCTGATGCAGGAATTGCTATACGAGTATGGAATCCAATTTCATCATTTTCATAAGCCATTTCTACTTCATTAACATCTTTGAATACTCTTCCTTCATGAGGATCATTTGGATCTTCAATTGTTAAATAATAGTTTCCTAAAACCATATCTTGTGATGGAGTAACAATTGGTTTTCCATCTTTTGGTGCTAAGATGTTCTTTGAAGCTAACATTAATAATCTTGCTTCAGTTTGTGCTTCTTCTGAAAGAGGTACGTGAACAGCCATTTGGTCACCATCGAAGTCAGCATTGAATGCTGTACATGAAAGTGGATGTAATCTAATTGCTTTTCCTTCTACAAGTTTTGGTTCGAAAGCTTGAATACCTAATCTATGTAGTGTAGGAGCACGGTTTAATAAAACTGGATGTTCTACAATGATTTTTTCAAGTTCAGTCATAGCAATTGGATGACCTTGTTCAATCATTGTACGTGCTTCTTTTAATGTTACTTTTCCGCTTCCATCTGGAGTATCAGATGGTTTACTCATTATAGCATTAATGATGAATGGTTTGAACAAAATCAAAGCCATTTCACGAGGAATACCACATTGATACATCTTAAGGTCTGGTCCTACAACGATAACTGAACGACCTGAGAAGTCAACACGCTTACCTAGTAAGTTTTGACGGAAACGTCCTTGTTTACCACGTAGTAAATCAGATAAAGATTTTAATGGGTGGTTTTTCTCAACTACTTTTTTAGCTTTTTTACCATTATCTATTAAAGCATCAACTGCTTCTTGAAGCATTCTCTTTTCATTCTTACAAATAAGATTTGGAGCTCTTTGTTCGATTTGCTTTTTCAAACGATTATTTCTTGTTATTATACGACGATATAAATCGTTTAAATCGGTTGTGGCAAAACGTCCACCATCTAACTGTACCATAGGTCTTAAATCTGGAGGAAGTACTGGAATAACATCCATAACCATCCATTCAGGTTTATTACCTGATTTATAAAATGCTTCAACAACTTCTAATCTCTTGATTAGTTTTTCACGTTTTTGTTTTGTAGCTGTTCTAAGTTCATCTCTTAGTTCAGTTACCATTGCACCTAAGTCTAATTCTTGAAGTAATCTCTTAATAGCATCAGCTCCTGTTAAAGCTCTAAATTTACTGCTACCATATTCTCTTTGGAATCTTGCATGTTCTTGTTCAGTTAAAATCATACCTTTCGTAAGTTCTTCGATTGATCCTGGATCAACAACAATATAAGATGCAAAGTAAACGATATCTTCAACAACTTTACTCTTCATATCTAAAAGTAGAGCTATCTTACTAGGACTATTTTTCATAAACCAAGTATGAACAACAGGGGCAACAAGTTCAATGTGACCCATACGTTCACGTCTTACTTTACTTTCAGTTATATCAACTCCACACTTTTCACATTTCTTATCACTTTTGGACATCTTTTTAGATTTCCCACAAGCACATTGATAGTCTTTTGTAGGGCCGAAAATAACTTCACAGAATAGGCCATCACGTTCTGGTTTTAATGTACGATAGTTTATAGTTTCATGTTTTTTTACTTCACCATAACTCCAGCTTCTAATTTCTTCAGGAGATGCAATTCCTATTTGTATATAGCTATATTTTTTTTTGCTTTTCAAATTATTTCACCTCGAAATATTAATTGTTTGTCTTTTTAGCCTTTGTTGCTTCAGTAATTTCCTCTACAAGGCTCTTGTTAGCAACATCTTCTCCTGTTTCTGCGTCTATTAATTTAACGCTTAGTCCTAACGCTTGTAATTCTTTTACAAGAACTCTGAATGACTCTGGAATTCCAGGCTTAGTAATTGGCTCACCATCAGTAATTGCTTTGTAAACTTTATTACGTCCAACAATATCATCTGATTTAATTGTAAGCATTTCTCTTAAAGTATAAGCAGCGCCATACGCTTCAAGAGCCCAAACTTCCATTTCACCAAAACGTTGTCCGCCGTTTTGAGCTTTTCCTCCCATAGGTTGTTGTGTTACTAAAGTGTAAGAACCTTCACTTCTAGCATGTAATTTATCATCAACCATGTGAGCAAGTTTTATCATATACATGACACCAACAGAGATTTTATTATCAAATGGTTTACCAGTTCTTCCATCTCTTAAGACAGTTTTACCAGTTGGATCCATTCCTGCTTCGGCCATTATTTCTTTTAAATCTTCATTTCTGACACCATCGAATACAGGTGTAGCGATATGTATACCTAACTTCTTAGCTGCCATACCTAAATGTATTTCAAGAACTTGTCCAATGTTAAGACGAGAAGGAATACCTTGTGGGTTAAGCATAATGTCTACTGGAGTTCCATCTTCCATAAATGGCATATCTTCAGGAGGAAGAATTCGCGAAATAACACCTTTGTTTCCGTGTCTTCCTGACATCTTATCGCCTTCTGTAATTTTACGTTTTTGAACGATATAAATACGAACAACTTCTAATACACCAGGATCTAATTCATCACCATTTTTACGTGAGAAATGTTCTATACGATGAACAACTCCTCCTCCACCATGAGGTACTTTCTTTGATGTATTTCTAACATCTTTAGAATTATCATTAAATAATGCCATTGAAAGTCTTTCTTCAGGTGTTGGTTCTGTTTGTCCTTTTGGTGTAACTTTACCAACTAATATATCATTTTCTTTAACTTCTGCACCTAAGCGAACGATTCCGCGTTCATCTAGATTAGCTATTGCTTCTTTTCTGTCATCGATTTCGCGAGTAATTTCTTCTTTTCCAAGTTTTCCTTCACGTACTTCAACTTCATAACGTTCGATATGAATTGAAGTGTAAACATCGTCTTGTACTAATCTTTCACTCATAATAACAGCATCTTCGTAGTTATATCCATTCCATGTCATAAAAGCAATAACTACGTTACGACCTAAGGCCATTTCGCCCTGATCCATAGATGCACCATCAGCTAATACATCGCCTTTTTTTACTCTTTCATCTTTGTAAACAATTGGTTTTTGGTTTACACAAGTTGAATGGTTAGAACGATCGTATTTTATTAATTTATATGTTTTTACAGCGCCACTATCTTCTAATACCATAATTGTTGATGCATCAACATATGATACTACGCCATCATTTTCACAAATTACAGCAACACCTGAATCGTGAGCAGCTTTTGCTTCTATACCTGTAGCAACAAATGGTGCTTCAGGACATAATAGTGGAATTGCTTGACGTTGCATATTAGCACCCATCAAAGCACGGTTGGCATCATCATGCTCTAAGAATGGAATACAAGCTGTACTAACGGCAACAATTTGTTGTGGGCTAACGTCGATTAAGTTAATTTGTGTACGTGAATAGATATGAGTATCACCCATATGACGTGCAGTAACTTTGTCAGGAACAATTTCCATATTTTCGTTAACTTCAGTATTAGCTTGAGTAATATAATATGCTTCTTCTTTATCAGCTGTTAAATATATTTTTTCATCCGTAACAATTGATTTTCCATCTTTTTGAATTACTTTTAGATATGGTGTTTCAATAAAACCATATTGGTCAACACGTGCATATGTTGCAAGTGAGTTGATTAATCCGATATTTTGGCCTTCAGGTGTTTCGATTGGGCAAATACGTCCATAATGAGATACGTGAACGTCACGAACCTCAAAGCCAGCACGGTCACGAGTAAGACCACCAGAGCCTAAGGCTGACAAACGTCTCTTGTGAGTAAGTTCAGAAAGTGGATTAATTTGATCCATAAATTGTGATAATTGACTGCTGCCAAAGAATTCTTTAATTGAAGATGTTAAAGTCTTAATATTAATTAAATTCTGTGGAGTAATTTGTCTTGTATCACCAGTCATTGACATTTTATCTTTAACATTCTTTTCTAGTTTTGAAAGACCAACACGGAATTGATTTTGTAATAATTCACCAATTAATCTTAAACGACGATTTCCTAAGTGGTCAATGTCATCAACATGTCCAACGCCATCATGAAGATTAATATAATAACTAACTCCAGCAAGAATATCTGATATAGTTACATAATTCTTTACTTCTGTTTGATCGTTACCAACTAGTTTTATACTAATTCTCTCATGTAGTTTTTCAAAAGATACTTCCAAACATTCTAGATTAACACCTTCAGTGTTATCCATCATAAGTCCATAAACGTGATAATCACGGAACAAGTTACGATTTTCATTTAAGTAGTCAATTAGTTCATTTGTTACTTCATAACCACTATATGAATCACCAGTTACGTAAGGGAAAATTACCTCCCCAGTTTCAGGATTTACGATGTCGCTTTTAGCATTTTCGAAAGTTACATAAGCAGAATTATAGTTCTCGTATATGTAATTAAGTCTTTCTAAAACATCTAATTTCTTATTAACTTTATAACGTCCAACACTAGCTAAATCATAACGACGGTTATCAAAAAGTCTACTGCCGATATAATTTCTAGCACCTTCTGGGTTTGCTTTGTCCCCTGGACGTAGTTTTTCATATAGATACTCCAATGCATCATCAGAGCCACAAGATTCATCTTTATAAAGAGTAGCAGTTAGATATTTATTCGAACCAAATAAGTTAAGAATATTACGATTACTTGTTAGACCTAAAGCACGTAAAAAAGTTGTTAAGTAAATTTTTTTAGATCTATCAAGTTTAGCATACCATAAATCTTTGCTTCCAGCTTCAAACTCAATCCAAGCTCCTCGAGTTGGAATTATTTGACCATAAAATTGTTTTTGACCACTCTTCTTATCAGTTGTGCAGTTATAAAAGGCACCAGCAGAACGAATTATTTGCGTTACGACAACACGCTCAGCACCATTAATAACAAATGTTCCCCATGGAGTCATCATAGGATAATCGCCTAAAAATACTCTATCTTGTTTGATTTCACCTGTTTCATTTGATTTAAGCATTACATCAGCCTTTAAAGGACGTGAGAAATTCATATCATTTCTCTTTGCCTCAGGGATGCTATACTTAGGCTCATCAAAATCGAAATTATCAAAATAAAGTTCTAAATTTCCAGAATGATCTTTGATTGGAGAAAACTCCGCAAATAATTGTCTTAATCCTTCTGTTTTAAACCATTCAAACGATTTTGTTTGAACTTCAATTAAATTTGGTAATTCAACGTTTGTTTGTACACGTGAATAATTTCGTCTAATGCGATTTTTTCCATATTTTACATTTTTGTAGCCCAATATTTTCACCTCTCAATAAATAAGCAAAAAATGATGTAGATTTTTATATTAGAATATCTACTAAAAGAACACATTTAGAATACATTCTATTGCATTATATTATCATACCATATTTTATTCAATTAGTCAAGTAGGCAAAAATTAATTTTTATTTTTTGTTCTTTTTGTGATTATTATACGCTTATTTTTGAATAAAATTTGACGAAAAATAAAAAAACTAGCATAACTAGTTTTATTTGTTTCCCTGAATAACATAATAGCCATTCTTCTTTTCTATAATTATCACTTCTTGATATACTTCTTTCATTTTCTTAATAAGCGTATCTGCTCCTTGTTTCTTTTGCACAACAAAAAACACCTTACCATTTTCTTTTAGGTATTTAGTGGCATTCAAACAAATATCATAAACAACTTCTTTGCCAGCACGAATTGGAGGATTCGAAATAATAATATCAAATTTATCATCAATATGTTCATATGTATTACTTTCAATAACACTAGCATTAGTTATGCTATTAAGATTAATATTTATTTTCGTAAGGTTTATTGCTCTTAAATTAACATCGCACATCATAACACTAGTTTTTTCGAAAGCTTTAGCAATTGCTAAACCTATTGTGCCATATCCCGAACCCATATCAAGAACCTTCTCATCAGTGAATTTTGGTAAAGCTTGCAATAAAACATTACTGCCAAAATCAACTCTGCTTTTACTGAAGACACCGTTATCAACTTTGTAAATTATTTCTTTTCCATAGTAAGTATATTTTATTTCACTTATTTGTGATTTTATATTATTATCATTTTCAAAATATTGTCCCATAAATTTAAAAGGAAGCTAAAACTATTTGCTTTAGCTTCAACCTTTCTGTTCATTTTTACTTTTATATGTTTTGTAATATTTACAATAAATTATTTAACTTCAACTTCAGCGTTAAGTTCTTTTAATTTAGCAGCGATGCCATCAGCTTCTTCTTTGGCGATGCCTTCTTTAATTTTTGCATCTGGAGTTTCAACTAATTTCTTAGCATCCATTAAAGATAATCCTAACATTTCTTTAACAGCTTTGATAATACCAACTTTATTAGCAGCAGCACTCTTAAGAATAACACTTACTAATTGTGGTCCTTCTTCTTTAGCTTCTTGAGCAGCTCCACCAGCAACTACAGCTGCAGCAGCAGTAACACCAAAAGCTTCTTCTATAGCCTTAACTAATTCGTTAAGTTCTAAAACAGTCATTTCTTTTAAATCTTCAATAAATTTTTGTGTATCAATTTTAGCCATTTTATAATATCCTCCTTAAAATTATGCTTGTTCTTTTTCACCAATCGCTTTAATAACAATACCAAGATTGCGGATAGGAGCTTGCATAACACTTAATAGCATTGATAACATGCCTTCCTTGTTTGGTAAACCAGCGATAGCTTTTAAATCTTCTTTACTAGTATACACACCATCAATAAGACCAGCTTTAACTTCTAATTTGTTATTGTCTTTTAAATAATCGAATACAGCTTTAGCAGCAGTTCCAGGATCTTTTGAAAAAACAATTGCGCTTGGTCCAGCAAAGTTAGCTTGGATACCATCATATCCTTGCTTATCAGCAGCACGACGTAAAATGTTATTTTTAATTACTTTTAGTTCAGCATCAACGTTATATAATTTATTACGTAATTCAGAAACTTCAGTAACTGTTAATCCAATTGGATTAACGACAATTGCAATTGAAGATTCAGAGAACTTCTGAGCAACAGCATTAACGTCTTCAACTTTTTTGTTTAAAGTCGCTTTTTTCATTTTTACCTCCTTGAAAAAATAAACCCCTTTTGTTATAGACAAAAGAGGTAAAGAGAACTTTTTATACAAACAAAACTAAATTGTTTGTAACCTCGGTAGGAAATTAAGCTTTCGCACCTACTGTCTACGGCGAATAATCAAACTATTTTATTTTTATGGTTATTTAGTAATTATTTATTTTATGTTATTTTGTAAGTACAGAGTCTTGGTCAACTTTGATTCCAGGACCCATAGTAGTAGAAAGAGCCATATTCTTAATATAAACACCTTTTACAGTTGAAGGTTTAAGTTTTAGTAATAATGAATAAATTGTTTTAATGTTTTCAACAAGTTTTTCAGTATCAAAGCTTACTTTACCAACTAATAATTGAATGTTACCTGTTTTGTCTACACGATATTCAACTTTACCAGCTTTAATTTCATTAACAGCTTTAGTGATATCTGGAGTAACAGTACCAGTTTTTGCATTTGGCATTAAGCCTTTAGGACCTAAGATTTTACCTAAACGTCCTAATTCGCCCATCATATCAGGTGTTGCAACGATTACATCAAATTCAAACCATCCATTTTTGATTTTTTCGATGTATTCTGCATCGCCAACATAATCAGCTCCTGCATCAGTAGCATTCTTTTGTTTTTCAGGTGATTTAGTTAATACTAAAACAGTACGAGTTTTTCCTGTTCCATAAGGTAAAACAATTGCTCCACGTAAGTTTTGATCAGCTTTACGTGAATCAAGATTCATCTTAAATGCAAGTTCAACTGTTCCGTCAAATTTAGTACAACTAGTTTTTTTAGCTAATTCTACAGCTTCTACAAGAGAATATTTTTTAGTGCGTTCTACTAATTTTAACGCATCTTGGTATTTTTTTCCTCTTTTAGCCATATTATTTACCTCCTTAAATGTGGTCTAACGGAAATTCCTCCCACAGTTTAAGTTGAATTATCAACTTATTTGGGTTTAGAAACTTCGTTGTTTTAAATTAATCTTCAACAACAATTCCCATGTTTCTTGCAGTTCCTTCAATAATTTTCATACCAGCTTCTACTGTATATGCGCTTAAGTCAGGTAATTTAGTTGTAGCGATTTCTTTAATTTTTTCACGAGAAATAGTCGCAACTTTAATCTTCTTAGCGTTTGAAGAACCACTTTCAATGCCAGCAGCTTTCTTTAATAAATCAGATGCTGGTGGAGTCTTTGTGATGAAAGAAAATGAACGATCATCATAAACCGTAACAATAACAGGAATCATATATCCAGCCATTTCTTTAGTCTTATCATTAAATTGTAAGCAGAATTGTTGAGTATTAATACCTGTAGGTGATAATACTGGTCCAACTGGTGGAGCTGGTGTTGCTTTACCTGCATTTAGTTGTAGTTTCACAACTTTCGTAATTTTTTTCGCAGCCACGAGACGCACCTCCTTTTTGTCCGTGATGTGGTATTTGAGTTTTTTACTCTCCCACTAATAATAAAATAGTAACGTGATTAACGCACTTACATATTATACATCTTTTTTATATTAAAGTCAATTATTTTTTTAGCATGTGTTAATACTTTTTCAAAATGATACCAGTTTCTCATTAGTTAAATTTCTGAACTTGCTGATTACTCTATTTCATACTTAAAAAAGACCTTTTTCAGGTCTAATTTTATAATAATTCTAATTCATTATATCCAAGTTCTAATGGACATTGTCTTCCAAAGACTTCAATTAAGACTTTTACAATTCCTTTACTTGTATCAACAAATTCGATAACGCCATCATATCCTTTAAACTGGTCAGATAACACTCTAACTTTATCACCTTTTTTGCCAGGGAATGTATTAACTTGTGTAATTCCACACATTTTAAGAATTGGAGTTATTTCTTCATCTGTTAGAGGAACAGGTTTTGCTCCTCCACCGCTTGAACCTAAGAAACCAGTAACACTTGGTGTATTACGAACCATAAACCAAGTATCATCTGTTACTATCATATCAACAAATACATATCCTGAATAAGGCTTAACAATAATTTCTTTTAATTCGCCATTTTTCTTTTTCACAGTTTCGATTTGTTCAGGAACAAGTACATTAAATATTTTATCAGACATTTGCATTGATTCAATTCTTCTTTCAAGGTTTCTTTTTACTACACTTTCGAAACCAGGTGAAGTTTGAACCACGTACCAAGCTCTTTCTTCCATTTTTTTATTCCTTTTAAATTAGTGCATTAAGCCAGCTAACCATTTGAATAATTTTACAACTTGATTCAATATAGCATCATAGCCAATGAATAAAACTGCAATAATAACAATAAATGAAAGTACAGTCAACGTATCAGTAAGCATTTGTTTCTTGCTAGGCCAAGAAATTTTCTTCATTTCTTTTATTGATGGTTTGTAATATGGATAAATTGCTAATATAATAGCTGCTGCTCCTAATATTACTAATAGCCAAGCAAATAATGTTGGATACTCACCAATAAAATAGAAGTTTTCATTGATTACTAGTCCTTCCGAACCACTTGTTGAAACTCCCAAAAGAATTAATGAACCTAAAACAGTAACAACAATACCAAGAATTAATAAAACTAATCCTTCATATTTATATTCTTTTGCAAGTAAACTTAATACGCCTTTCTTTTTTTCTTCAGCCATAATAATCCTCCATTGAAATCATTTATTATAATTTATTTAGTCTATATTTATTTAGTTTCTTTATGCAAAGTATGTTTATTACATTTCTTACAAAATTTTTTTATCTCCATTCTATTAGGATTAGATAATTTATTCTTGTCAATAGTGTAATTTCTTGATAAACACTCTTCACATACTAGTATTACTTTTTCTCTCATAGCATCACCAAAACTACAATATATTATACTAGTTTTCTTTCAATTTGTCAATTATTTTTGCTTTGATGTTTTGTACTTTTTTTACTTCATTTTGTTTTTTGCTCTTTTTAAAGCATTATATATCGAAGTAATATCTGTTCCTAGCAAATATGATATCTCTTGAGCTTTAAATCCTTGTAAATACTTATCATACACTTTTCTTTCTAAATTAGATAAAGTATTAGAATTCTTATTCTCTTTTTGAGGATTTACTTTTTCCTTTTTAGTCATTTTGGTTTTAATTCTTGAAATCGTATTGTAAATACTTCTGCTTTTTCGGTTAAGTTCCTTCGAAATATATTCTATATTATATCCTTCATTAAGAAATCCCATTACTTTTTCTTCGTAGGCACTTAGTTTTTTAAAATCATATTCTGTTTTTTGATTTAGTGAATTATCAGCTGTTTCTTTGCCTATATAATCTATATCTTCAATACTCACTAAGGTCACCCCATAAAAGTAATCTTTTTCTCTTTGTAACATACTTTGAATGCAATATTTAATAGAAATATCTAAATATGTTACAAAAGCTATTTTCTTATCTTCACGATATTTTTGAATACACTTGTAAAAGGTCATTAAACATTCTTGGTAGAAATCTTCAAAATTCGTTTGTTTTATTTTAAATTTAATTAATCTGTTTTTAATTAGTGGTTGATATTTTCCAATCAAAATATCTAAAGCTATTTCGTCATTTTCTGATATCAAATATAACAATTCGTTATCGTTATATTGAATCATTATTTCTTATTTTGTTGTCTCCTTATTTCATAGATAATTACTCCAGCACTGACTGAAGCATTTAAAGAATTGATTTTTCCCCACATTGGTATTTTTACAAGATAGTCGCATTCCTCACGAACTATTCTTGATATTCCTTTTCCTTCCGAACCAATTACTAAACATATTTTTCTATTGTAATCTACATCCCAAATATCTTTACTTTCGCTAGTATATTCTGCACCAACAACCCAATACCCACATTCTTTTAAGTTTTTTAATGTTTGACGAAGATTAGTTGTTTGAGACACTTTAACATATTCAATAGCTCCCGTGGAAACTTTAGCTACACTACTTGTAACTTTCACACTACGATTCTTAGGAATAATAATTCCATCGCAACCTGCAATTTCTGCCGTACGAATAATAGCACCTAAGTTATGGGGATCTTCTAAGCCATCAAGAGCGATTATTAGTGAGTTTTCTTTATCATTTATTATTTTTTCATATGGATAATACTCATAATCAAATACTTCCGCAATACACCCCTGATGATTTCCCTTTGTTTTTTGAATCATTTCGGTTTTTGTTAAGTAGCATATTTCAATGTCTTTCTGCTTTGCTAACTTTTCAACATCTTTGTTAGTATTCACTTCAAGATATAATTTTTTTATCGAATTATTCTTGCACGCTTCGATAACTGTATTTTTGCCATAAATCATTCGAATATTTTTATTCATTTTTCTTTTCCTTTAATTCAATAATTCTAATAGCATTTTCCAAAATTTCCTCTAGTCTTGTGTTTTGTTTAAGCATAACTAAATATCCTATCAACGCTTCAAAACCCGAACTAGCTAAATATTCCGCCGAATTTGCCGATTTTGGTAGATGTTTGTATTCGTAATTCTTTCCTCGATGATATATGTCTTTTTCTTTTTCAGAAAGCTTATCATAGATTTGTTCTATAACCTTCGAATGACTTTTTGCGCAAACATATTGGGTGCACTTCTTATGTAGTTCGTTAGGTTTAGTTATTCCTCGGGAAAGTAAGTAAACACGTATATAATATTCATAATACGCATCTCCTATATATGCTAAATCCGAACCATTTAACATTTTCACATTAATTTTATTTATATAATCTTCTAACATTATATATCTCTCTAAATACAATTTGCTATAGTTCTATTTTTAGTTCATTTATTTTAGTACGTAATTCATCTGCTAAAGCATAATCTTTGTTTTGTTTTGCTTCATTCCACTTTTGAATTAGTTCTTTTTCGCTTTGTGTTAAAACTTTAACATCTATTTCGATGCCCAAAACCCATAATAACTCTTTTAAACCTTTTAGAATTTGATTCAAAAGTTCGTTTTCACTTTTATTTCGTAAACTTGTATTGGCAAACTTTGTTAAATCAAAGATTGCTGTAATGGCATTAGCAGTATTAAAATCATTACTCATACTGTTAATAAAATCATCTTTAATTTTCTTTACTATTTCATTTGTTATTTCAATAGATTCATCTAAACTATTTTCTAATTCTAGTTTACGATACAAACTGATGTATGTTCTTCTGATTTTCTCATAATCAGTAGTTGATTGTTTCAAAAGTTCTTCACGATAATTAAGTAGTTGACGGTATGGAACATTAAGCATCATTAATCGATATACTTGATAAGGCACCTTATCTAATAAGTCATTTGCCAGAATAATATTTCCTAAAGACTTACTCATCTTCTGACCACCAAAATCAATTCTACCATTATGCATCCAATAATTTGCAATCTTATGATTATTGATGCAAATAGATTGAGCAATTTCATTATCATGATGAGGAAACTTCAAATCACTTCCTCCACCATGAATATCAATTGGACCTTTGAAAATATCATCAATCATAACAACACATTCCGTATGCCACCCTGGTCTACCTTCTCCCCAAGGAGAATTCCATTTAACACCATCATCAGTTTTTTTCCATAAAGTGAAATCAATTGAATTATGCTTTTTATCATTGTTTTCTATTCTAACGCCATTAAGTAAGTTTTCTACAGTTTGTCCACTAAGAATACCATATTCTTTGATTTTTTGAACATCAAAATAAACATCGCCATCTTCAACATATGCCCCTTGATTGGAAACCATTTTATCGATAAAAGTAATAATATTATCCATATTCTCAGTTACTTTAGGATTTTTATAGTGAGGTAAGCAATTTAAACGTTTGTAAATATTTAAAACATCAGCAATATATTTTTCACTAATTTCTTTTTCAGTAACATTTTCTTCTTTAGCTCTTCTAATAATTTTATCATCTATATCTGTAAAGTTTGAAACATATTTAACATCATAACCTAAATACATAAAAAATCTAGCAACTGTATCAAAGAAAATTACAGGGCGAGAGTTTCCTATGTGAATTGTACTATATACTGTAGGTCCGCAGACATACATTGATATCTTTCCTTCTTCTAAAGGTTTGAATTCTTCCATTTTGTTTGTTAGAGAATTGTATATTTTTATCATAATCATAACACTCCTATTTTTACTCACTATTATATTATACACATTTTCCAAAAAAATGTAAAGACCTTTCTTTTACAGTGTTGTACTAAGTATGAGTATATTATGATATTATCATATAGTGTTATATTATGATTATGTCATATGT
>CAYMGD010000034.1:0-19774 GCA_964389905.1 uncultured Coprobacillus sp.
TAATAGCAATACTTGCAGGAGTATTAATTCCAACATTTAGTGGCGTTGTAGAGAATGCTAAAAAATCATCAGCTTTACAAAATTGTAAAAATACATATCAAGAAGCAGCAATGGTAAGTGCTAATTTAGGTATAGACTTTGAAGAAAAAGTATTTGAGTGTGATGGCTTTTATTTTGAAATCAAAGATGGTGCTTTAAAAGAAGTTGAGATAGAAGATATTACTAATGAATATAAATCATCAGATTTAACTAATGGTGTAAAATTATTGAGTAAAGGTTCTAGTGCTAATAAAATAAATAAAGATACTAATAATATTTCTTGGACTGGAAATCATGATTGTGTATTAATTAGTTTTAGTACTACAACAACTAGCGATAAATACTCTTTAACAGTATATGATGAGAATGGAAATGTATATTATTCTGAAAATGGTCCTAAGGAAGAAAAGATTATTAAAAATGGATGTTATTTCTGTATGTATAATCCAAATGGAGCAGAATTAGTAAATGGAAAAGTATCTTTTGGTTATGATGGAACACCTTCACAAAATCTTATTGATAATACATCTGCTTCTGCTGCTGAAGGTTGGTATAGCTATAAATTAGTTATAAATAGTAATGATCCTATTTATGGCGTATTCTATTATAGTGCAAAATAGTTTATAGTAAAAATATTAATAAAAGAATTAATCGATAAAAAGATTAGTTCTTTTTTTATAATTATTTTACTTTTACAAAAAATAAATAATAAAATAATATAAACGTATTGGAATTTATACCAACTTGTGGTATAATTATACAAAAGTATGGAGGGTGTAAACATGTTTTTAATGTCAAATGAAACTCTAGCAATCCTTTTGCTTTGTGTTTGTATAATACCTATTGCTATTCTAATTGTTATAGCATTTGTATTAAGAGTAATAAAAGCAAAAAAAGCAAATGATAAAGAAGAACAAATGACTAGAGAAGTCGATCCAGAAATTCGTAAAGAATTCTATGATGCTTATGGTGGAGAATCAAACGTTCTAGAAGTTGTAAATGAAAGAAGTAAAATTAAGATAAAAGTTAAAGATGTTGAATTAATTGATGGTGATAAAATTAGAGAATTAGGAGCTCTAAATGTTTTAATTATTGGTGATGAAGTAAGAGCATCATTTTCAGATAGAGCTGAATATGTTTATAACATAATGAAGTAGGACCTAAGATAATATGAATAGAATTGATGAAAAAATAATAGCAAATATTCGTGTTGTTACGCAAGAAATGATTACTGGGGCACATTCAGGGCATCCAGGAATTGCTTTAGGTGCTGCACCTATAATGTATGCTTTGTATTCAAAGATTTTGAAAGTGACTTCTAAAAATAGTAAGTGGCTTAATAGAGATCGTTTTATTTTAGCTGCTGGTCATGGTTCAAGTTTATTATATGCTTTGTTGCACTTATATGGATATAAGATATCAAAACAAGATTTGATAGATTTCCGTAAACTTAATAGTATTACTCCTGGTCATCCAGAGTATAAATCAACTGATGGCGTTGATGCCACAAGTGGTCCTTTAGGTCAAGGAATAGCTATGGGTGTTGGTTTAGCTATATCTGAATCTTTCCTTGAAGCAAAATATAATAAAGATGATATTAAGTTATTTGATAATTATACATATGTATTATGTGGAGATGGAGATTTACAAGAAGGTGTTACTGTTGAAGCTCTTAGCATAGCAGGAACATTACGTCTAAATAAACTTATTGTTTTATACGATTCAAATGATGTTCAACTTGATGGTAAAGTTTTAGATTGTAATACTGAATCAACCCAAAAGAAAGTTGAATCAATGAATTTCAATTATTTGAAAGTTAATGATGGTGAAAATATTGATGATATCATTGAAAAGATAGAACTTGCTAAGAAGAGTGATAAACCTTCATTAATTGAAATAAAAACAGTTATCGGAAAAACATCACGTTTAGAAAATAGCAATGCAGTTCATGGCGCACCATTACCTGCTGAAGATGTTCTTAAGATGCGTGAAGATTTCGGTGGCGAGCCTTACGAGTTTATAGAGGAAGCATACGAATTATTTAAAGAACAAAACGAGAAGAATTACATACTATCGAATCATGATAGTGAATTACTTCAAGAATATAGTGAAAAATATCCTGTTGATTATTTGGAACTGAAAATGTTCTTTGATGGCAAAGATACTATTACTAAAGATGATTTTATGATGCCATTTGATGCAACATATAGTAAAGCAACAAGATATGCAGCTGGTGAAGCAATGAATGCTTTAGCTTCAGTTAGTCCAATTATGATTGGTGGTTCTGCTGACCTTGCTTCTTCAACAACTGTAAAAGGTGCTGATGGAGCATTCACAAGCATTACACCAACTGGAAGAAATATACTTTTTGGGGTACGTGAACATGCTATGTCAGCAATATGCAATGGTATAACATTAAATGAAATTACTAGAGCTTTCTGTAGCGGATTCTTTGTATTCTCAGATTATATGAAACCAGGAATGCGTATGTCAGCATTAATGGGACTTCCTGTAATGTATTTCTTTAGTCATGATAGCATAGCTGTTGGAGAAGATGGTCCAACACATCAACCTGTTGACCAGTTGACAATGTTAAGAGCTATACCAAATATGAACGTGATGAGACCTTGTGGAAGAGAAGAAGTAAAAGAAGCAATTGCAATTGCTTATAACTCTAAAAACAATCCTTCGGTAATCGTTCTTTCAAGACAAGGAATCAAGGAAAGCCGTACTCAAGCAAATGCTACAGAAAACCTAACTGAAAAAGGTGCATATGTAATAAGTAGCGAAAAAGAAAAACTTGATGCTGTTTTAATTGCTGATGGAACAGAAGTTGCTTTAGCAATAGATGTACAAGCAGAACTCTTAAAAGAAAATATTGATGTTAGAGTAGTAAGTATGCCATCAATGTTCTTATTTGATAAGATGCCTGAAGATTATCAAGAAAAAATCCTACCTAAAAAAGCTTTAAAGATAGCTATTGAGATGAGTGAAGCTGCTCATATGTACAAATATGTTAAAGATGGATATGTTGTTAATTTAACATCATTTGGTCTTTCTGGTAAAGCAGCTGATGTATTAGACTACTTTGGCTTTACAAAAGATAAAATGACAAAAACAGTTAAAGAACTGATAAAAAAATAACGAAAAATAAGTACTTGCATTTGTGTAAGTACTTTTTTACGCTGCTTGAAGCAAAAAATTTCCCAACTATGCTATAATGATAACAACAATTATCATAATAGCATAGAAAGGAGTCAAAACATCATATCAAAATGATAGTACAGTAGTTTATCACACACTAAATGCTAGTAATAATTTTAAAGAATAGTGAGTAAAATGAAATTATTCAGTTTCTGAATTTGTCAAAATGATATCAAGCACTTTTCTAGGGGTAACTATAAAATCTTCAGACGGAAAATGTTTAGTATTTCCTGTTATCAAATATGTTTCATCGGTTTTCCTTTTTTCAAGGGTAATTTCATAAAATACACGATCTTTTGGATCGGAAAAATAATACCTACCATTTTTGATTCTATGTTGATTCCTATTTGTTTTATGTTTCTAATAACAACATCTACAATTTTCGTTTTCAAATGAAACTTTGGCCGCAAAAGGACTTCATAATATTCTTTTAAAATATCGTTATTATAGACAGGAATAATTAGTCCCTTGAATATTAGTTCTAAAATGTTCCCAAGAACAGAATCCCATTTAAGCATTACTGAAACAAGAACATTGGTATTGATTACAGCATAGTACTTCATAAGACTTATTTTCTTGCTTCTGTAATTTCAGCATTAATTTCTTCAAGAGTTATATCGGAAATGCCATTTTTAATAGATACCATACTTGCTTCTTTCATTACACTTATTGCTTTATTTTTAGAAGCATCATTTAACTTCATACTAAATGGTATACCGTTTTCCTGAATTAATCTTGAAATATACATTCTCATATAAGTTTGTAAATCGATTCCTAATTTCTCACAAATGCTAATTGCTTTAATTCTTGATGTTTCATCTGTATGAAATTGGATTAAAGTATTTGCCATATTAAAAAACTCTTTTTTATCATTATTATACTATAATTTGTAATCAAATTAAATCAATTGATTACAAAGTAATTAAGACATTATTGCAGAATATTTAAGAAAATACTTTTTAACACTTATTTATAATAAAGCCCAAAAATCATTTATTTCTTTATTGTAAAAAAAGACATAAAATAGTATAATTAAATAAAAGATTTACGAAAAAGAAGTATAATAGAATACTAAAAAAATAAAAATACTAAAAATAAACTAATATAATATATGAAACCTATATATCGAAATCTTTAATATTAGAAGAAAAATTTTGAAATTAAACAATTAGTACACAAAAAACTAGAAAGTACAACTAAAGAGTTTCCACATTAAAAACATTTATTTGATTCTTTGAAGATATATCCGTTAGAACTATTTGTGATGACGACACTTCGAAATGATAATCTTGTGTTTCAGATTTGGTTAAAACTTTGATGAAAAGTAAAAAATAAAGTGCATAATAGAATGCAATGAAACACCACAAAATCGAGTTGTCGACAACTGAAATTAACGGATTCAAGTAGAAATATTGCTTTTCAAATGTTGTTTTGTGAAATGAGTACTTCTATTGATGATAAAAGCAAGTCCTGAGCGCATGTTGTTCTTGAATCGGGTATAACCAATGAAATAAAAGTACGTATGGTGAAAGTATTAAAACAGATTTATACGTATAATTTGTGATTAGTATTTATCAATAAATGAATAGTTAGAAAATGTTCAAATAATCATTAACATAAAGTGAAAATCTAGAAAATAAGAGATTAAACAATATGAAAGGAATTAAAATATGAATGCAAAACCAATTGTGAAATGGGCAGGCGGCAAAAGACAAATAATTGACAAGTTAATAGAACGTATACCACAAAGTTATAACAATTATTTTGAACCATTCATCGGAGGTGGTGCATTACTTTTCGAACTAATGCCTAAAAATGCTGTTATCAATGACATAAATCAAGAACTACTTGCAATATATAAATGTCTTGCAAACGAAGAATGGTTCAATTTAATGATTAAAGATTTGGAAGAACATGAAAAAAATCATTCTGAAGATTACTATTACAAAATAAGAGAAGTAGATAGAAATCCAGAATTTAAAAACTTACCAATTTGGAAAAGGGCTTCAAGAACAATATATTTAAATAAAAGTTGTTTTAATGGATTATATAGAGTAAATAGCAAAGGTTATTTCAACGTTCCATCAGGAAAAAAAGAGAAAGTCCAAACTTATGATAAAGAAAATATTATCAAGTTGCATAATTACTTTATGAATGAAAACATTACAATTCTTGAAGGCGATTTTGTAAAAGCAATAGAAGAAGCAAAAAAAGGCGATTTTGTATATTTTGACCCGCCATATGATTCATTTGAAGAAAAAAAGTCATTTACATCATATTCGAAATATAATTTTACTAAAGAAGACCAAAAAAAACTTTCAGAAGTATTTAAAGAATTAGCAAATAAAGGAGTATATGTAATGTTAAGTAATCACAATACTAAGTATATTAATGAATTATATGAAGGATTCAATATAAATATTATAAGTGCAAAAAGGATGATAAATGCTAATTCAAATGGAAGAGGAGAAGTAGAAGAAGTAATTATTACAAATTATTAGGATTATTATGGAAAACAATAAAATTTACTTTCAAGACGAAGGATTTACATTATTTAAAGGAGATTCATTTAAATTACTAAAGGAAATTGATGAAAAATCAATTGAAATGATATTTGCAGATCCACCATATTTTTTGTCGAGTGGAGGAATTAGTTGTAAGAATGGTAAACAAGTTTCAGTTAATAAAGGTGAGTGGGATAGTTCAAAAACAATAGAGGAGAGAATTAGGTATCATAGAACTTGGATAAGATTATGTAAAAATGTTTTAAATGATGATGGCACAATTTGGATATCATCTACTTTTCATAGCGTTTATGCAATAGGAGTAGCACTTGAGATGGAAGGTTTTTCAATTATAAACAATATAATATGGCAAAAACCTAATCCAGCGCCCAATCTTTCTTGTAGATGTTTTACTCATTCAACAGAAACAATTATTTGGGCCAGAAAGCAAATAACTAATAAGAAAAAAGGAAACCATTATTTTAATTATTCTGCAATGAAAGCAGAAAATAATAATAAGCAAATGAAAGATGTATGGATATTCAATGATGGACCAGAACTTTGGAACATACCAACAACACCCAAAAAAGAAAAAACAGAAGGATATCATCCTACTCAAAAACCAATGAAATTGTTAGAAAGGATTATTATTGCATCCACAAAAGAAAATGATTTAGTATTAGATCCATTTAATGGAAGTGGGACAACAGGAATTGTTTGCACAAATTTAAATAGAAGATATATAGGAATCGATACTAGTGAAGAATACTTAGAAATAACAAAAAAAAGATATGAGGTAATAAAGTGAGAAAATTTGATGAATGGATAAGTAAATTTAAAGAAAGTATAGCTGATTATAAGTATTATG
Source organism: uncultured Coprobacillus sp. (assembly GCA_964389905.1). Classification (GTDB taxonomy): domain Bacteria; phylum Bacillota_I; class Bacilli_A; order ML615J-28; family CAG-698; genus CAG-698. Next base: position 6,616 of record CAYMGD010000034.1, read on the forward strand.
TTGATTTTGAAAAAGTATATAAAAATGTAGATAGCATAAAAGTTGAACTGAATATACTAAATAGTTTAATTGGCTCAAATAATATTGAAAATGATTTTAAAAAATTATTAAATAAATATCCCGAAATACAAAAAGTTATACCTATATTAATTGCTAAAAGAGAAAATGAGATATATTGCCAAGATGTAAATGGAGAGCATTTGTATCAATTTAAATATAATAGTCAAGAAACGGATTTTCAAAACAATGATATGATTGTATATTTTATGCGAGAAACAGGATTGTTTGACTTGTTGCAAAAACATATAATTAAAGATTTGGTGGATTATGTAACAGGTGTAGAAGTTGGCCTTGATTCAAATGGTAGAAAAAATAGAGGTGGTCATTTAATGGAAGATCTTGTGGAAAGTTATTTAAAAAATGCTGACATTACATATTATAAAGAAATGTATTTAAAAGATATTGAAAAAAGATGGAATATTGATCTTTCACCAATATCAAACAAAGGGAAAAGTGCTAAACGTTTTGATTTTGTCGTTAAGACAGACCTTTGCATATATGCAATTGAATGTAATTTCTATAGTGGTGGTGGGTCAAAACTAAACGAAACGGCAAGAAGTTATAAAATGATAGCATTAGAATCAAAAGATATTAAAGGCTTTAGATTTGTGTGGTTCACTGACGGAAGTGGATGGCTTTCAGCAAGAAAAAATTTAGAAGAAACTTTTGATGTTTTGGATGATTTATATTCGATTAATGATTTGAAAAATGGAATAATCGAAAAAATAATTAAATAAAAAAAGTAAAAAACACCATTTATATATAATATATATGTATATAGTATATATAGGAGGTGTTTTTTTATTTTATATAATGATGATTGCATTAAGGTAATGAGAAGTATAGATGATGAATCAGTTGACGTTGTTTTTGCGGATCCACCTTATTTTTTGTCAAACGGAGGAAAAAGCATTTCAAATGGCAAGATTGTCTCTGTAAATAAAGGAGAATGGGATAAAAAAGAGAATTATGTAAATATTCTAAACTTTACAAATGAATGGATAAATGAATGTTATAGAATATTGAAGAAAAAATGTAGTATATGGATTAGTGGTACATATCATAATATTTTTGATGTTAAAAATGCAATTGATGAAGTAGGTTTTAAAATCATTAATATTGTTATATGGAAAAAAACAGATCCACCACCATTAATTTATAAGAATAAATGTAGGTTTTCTTATGAATTCTTAATATGGGCTGATAAAGGATATAGTCATACATTTAATTATGAAGATATGTTTGATATAAATGATAGCGAACTGGAGGACGTATGGACTTTACCAGCAGTTTCTATTAGTGAGAAAACATATGGACATCACCCTACTCAAAAACCAGAATGTTTGTTGGAAAGGATTATTAGTGCTTCAACAAAGGAGAATTATTTAGTATTGGATCCTTTTATGGGAAGTGGAACAACAGGAATAGTTTGTAAAAGAATGAACAGAAGGTTTATTGGAATAGAAAAAGAATTTAAATATTTCAAAATGGCAAAAAACAGGATAGGGATGCTATAAAGGAATATAAAAATCCCATTACGCATAGTATTAAATTCGTACAAAACAGATATATAATACTCTTACCATACCACAAGAGCGAGTAAAATATATGAAATATGTTGCATTAATATTAGATATTGTTGAATCAAGAGATTATCAAGATAGATATAATATTCAAAATATAATGATAAAAGTAGTAAACTACTTAAATCATTTGTATAAAGAAGGTATAAAAAAAGAGGTTATTCCAAGTGCTGGTGATGAATTTCAAGGTCTATTTTTAAATCTACAATCTGCTTTTTTATATATTAAAAAGCTACAGCTATTGGTCTATCCTATAAAAGTTCGTTGTGGAATAGGCTTTGAAAGGAGTTATTATGTTTACTTTTAGACGATATAACAAAGTTGAAGGTGGTAAAAGAAAACGTGCAAAACACCATAAACTTATTGTTGATAAAAAAGGCAATGAATATGGCTTTATGGGATTAACAGAAAGTCCTAAAAGAGGTAATTATAAAAACATTGCAATTCGGAATCTGCAAAAAAACAAAAGCGGAAAATCTTACATATGCAATGAGTTAAGATATGATGGTAAAAAGTACTTTAGTTCGCACTAAAAGATTATAAGTTGCATAAAGAAGATTATGATGTAATACTGGATAAAGTAAATAAGCATAAAAAAAGAAGTAGCCTATTGGCGATAGTTAAGAACTATCACAGGTTTACTTCTTGGTATCATTATATGCCATCAATTTAAAAAAATCAAGAAAAAAAGATGTGTAGATTGACAGAAAAAAGATGTGTAGATTAGGGAAAGCGTATAAAAATTATTGGTCGCTCTTCGAATATTAAAGGGTAAATATATTTTAATTCTATTTTAGATCTTAACATATCGCAAATGCATCTTTCAGCATTATATACTTTAACATGGTTTCCCAATGGACTCATTACTTCTATAATACCTATTTCATAATAATTATCAGATACACGATGAACATTATAATTTCCTCTTACTCTTTTATCGCTAGGAACTGTTATATCGATTTCTGATGACGTTTTAATAATTCTGATGTTGAAATGTAACCATTATTACTTTCGTACCTACAGTATAGAATTTTGTGGAACAAAAGTAAATATATTTTTATTTGTATAATAAAAAGCAACCAATTTTAGTTTCCTTTTTAAAAAGCAATACTATCAAGTTGCTTTTTTAGAAAAACAGATGTATAATACTCTTGACATATTACAAGGAGAGTAAAATATATGAAATATGCTGCATTAATATTTGATATTGTTGAATCAAGAGATTATCAAGATAGATATAATATTCAAAATATAATGATAAAAGTAGTAAACTACTTAAATCATTTGTATAAAGAAGGTATAAAAAAAGAGGTTATTCCAAGTGCTGGTGATGAATTTCAAGGTCTATTTTTAAATCTACAATCTGCTTTTTTATATATTAAAAAGCTACAGCTATTGGTCTATCCTATAAAAGTTCGTTGTGGAATAGGCTACGGAGAAATAAAATATGATGTAGAGGATTGGACTTCTTCGGCACTAGATGGCGAAGCATATTATTTAGCACGTGATGCGATAAATCAAGTGATAAAGAAAAAAGATGATACAATAGTTTTTAATATAAAAAATGTATTTGATAAATATTTAAATATGCTTTGTTTTACAAGTGGTGAGATAAAAAATAGTCAATCACAGGTTGCATTATGGATTGAACTTTTGGCAGATATTATTTTGCCAATTAAACAGGTTGATGAAAATATATCAGTATATAATTTTATTTTAGAAATGCAACAAAAAATAATAGTTTCAGAGGAAACTAAAGCTTTTGAAAAGGCAAAACTAGAAATGCTCAATACTGACTTTCAATTTTTGTTTAATGCAAAAGATAAAATACATTATAAAGAAAACGGTAATGGCAAATTGTATGATGAAGAATTTTGGGCTTACGGAATGTCTACTGCTATTGCAAAGGCTATGGGTACATCTCGTCAAAATATCGATAGATATATTTCTTTGGGAAAAATCAAAGATAGACGTAAAATAGATAAAACAATTTATGAGTTTTTAGGAGAACAAATATGGTAAATTTTTTAATTCTTGTAATTTTACATTTTATAGGTGATTTTTATTTGCAAATTTTAAAAATTACAAAATGTAAAAGCGATAATATAGGAAATGGTTTAAACAACTTTAAGAATAGTAAGTATTTAATACTTTCTGCATTTATATATGTAATACCTTTTTTGTTTCTGTTCTTTATGACAGAATGGATAAACATACTTGTAATAATACCATTCCTTTATGTTGTGCACTATGTAATTGATGACGCGTCTTGTTATTTACGTAATAAAACTAAACAAACAGTTGTATTTATTGGTAGACAAGCCTTATGTGTGGCTATTCTCTTTTTGACATATACATTTGTTGATTTTAATTATAATTTTATAAAATATGAACTAATAATCAAAATAATATTTGCATCTTTATTTTTGATTGTTCCTTCATCTATACTTATTAACAAATTATTTCAAGATCTTTTTCCAGAAACTAGTAATGAAAAAATATTTGATATTGGTTCTATAATAGGCATTTTAGAAAGAATATTGGTTTTAATTTTTGCCTGCTTTGGCGATTTTGCGGCAATCGCAATTATTATAACAGTCAAAACATGGGCGAGATCAAATGATTTAAAAGAAAAGAATAATTTTAGAGATAAATATTTATTGGGCACTTTAGCAAGTTTGGTACTCGCTTTAATAACTTTTTTGATTTTTAAAATATAAAAACTTGGACGTTAAACCCCAAGTTTTTTGAGTTATTTGAATTATAATTTAAATTATTACTTTTTTTGATTGCGTTTTACTCTTTATTTTTTTCTATTTTTTTGATATACTATTAGAAATATTAATTGATTAATATTAGAAAGGAATCACACTTATGGCTTATTATTACAACGAACCCTCACACACATTTAATGAATACTTGTTAGTACCAGGATATTCTGATAGTAAATGTCAACCTAAAAATGTTTGTTTAAAAACTCCTCTTGTGAAGTTTAAGAAAGGTGAAGAATCACCTATTTCATTAAACATACCTCTTGTTTCCGCAATCATGCAATCAGTATCTAATGATACACTTGCTATTGCCTTAGCAAAGGAAGGAGGATTATCTTTTATCTATGGCTCTCAAAGTATTGAAAGTCAAGCTGAAATGGTTAGAAAGGTAAAAAGCTATAAAGCTGGTTTTGTTTATTCAGATTCAAATTTAAATCCCAATAGTACTTTAGAAGATGTTTTGAAGTTAAAGGAAAAAACAAATCACTCAACTATTGCAATTACTAAAGATGGCACTGCTAATGGCAAACTTTTAGGTGTTGTTACTAGTAGAGATTATCGTGTATCACGAATGAGTTTAGACACAAAAGTTAAGGACTTTATGACTCCTTTAAAGAAACTTATTACAGCGCCTAAAGGAGTAACTCTAAAGGAAGCAAATGATATTATTTGGGATCACAAATTAAATTCTTTACCAATTGTTGATGAAAAAGGTAATTTGGATTCATTTGTATTCCGAAAAGACTATGAATCTCATAAAACATATCCTAATGAACTATTAGACAAAGAAAAAAGATTTATGGTTGGTGCAGGTATCAACACTAGAGACTATGAACAAAGAGTTCCTGCTTTGGTGGAAGCTGGAGTTGATGTGTTATGTATTGACTCAAGTGAAGGCTTTACTGAGTGGCAAAAGTTAACAATTGATTGGATTAGAAATAAATATGGTGATGAAGTAAAAGTTGGTGCTGGAAATGTTGTTGACGCAGAAGGCTTTAGATTTTTAGCTGAATGTGGTGCTGATTTTGTTAAGATTGGTATCGGTGGTGGTTCAATTTGCATCACTCGCGAAACTAAAGGTATCGGACGTGGTCAAGCAACTGCAACTATTGAGGTTGCAAAGGCACGTGATGAATATTTTAAAGAAACAGGTATATATGTTCCTATTTGTTCCGATGGGGGTATTGTCCATGATTATCATATGACTTTAGCATTAGCCATGGGAGCTGATTTTATAATGCTAGGTAGATATTTCTCAAGATTTGAAGAATCTCCAACAAATAAAGTTATTATTGAAGGACAATATATGAAAGAATATTGGGGCGAAGGTAGTGCAAGAGCTCGTAACTGGCAAAGATATGATTTGGGTGGAGATAGTAAACTATCTTTTGAAGAAGGTGTTGATTCATATGTTCCATATGCAGGTCCTTTAAAAGATAACGTGGAAATGTCTTTAGCAAAAATCAAATCAACAATGTGTAACTGTGGAGCACTAACTATTCCAGAACTTCAGAAAAAAGCTAAATTAACATTAGTATCCTCAACAAGCATCATTGAAGGAGGAGCGCATGATGTTTTATTAAAAGATAAAGTATCATCAAAGAAAAATGTATGATAGATGACAAAAAACAAAAAGACTTGTTGGAACAATTTGGGTGTAATACTTTTAATGATGATGTAATGAAAGAAAGACTTTCTCAAGAGGACTATGAAACCTTTCATAAATCACTCAAAGAAGGTAAAGCCTTAACTCCTCAAGAAGCTAATATAATAGCCGAAGCAATGAAAACTTGGGCTATCGAAAAAGGGGCAACGCATTTTACTCATTGGTTCTCTCCTCTAACTGGAACAACAGCGGGAAAACACAATGCTTTCCTAGAACTAGAGGGCGAAAAACCATTACTTAAGTTTGGCGGAAAAATGCTTAGAAAAGGTGAGTCTGATGCTTCATCTTTTCCTTCTGGTGGCTTAAGAGCAACTTTTGAGGCTAGAGGATATACAGCTTGGGACTGCACATCACCTGCTTTTGTAAAAGATGATTCACTATACATACCAACATTATTTTGCTCATATACAGGCGAAGCTTTAGATAACAAAACGCCTTTACTAAAATCATGTGAAGTATTAAGCAACGCTGTGTCAAAACTAATGCCTATGTTAGGTTTAAAAGACGTAACAAGTGCTACTTCATATGTTGGTAGTGAGCAAGAATACTTTTTAGTACCTGTTGAGTATTACGAAAAAAGATTAGATTTAAAATTTACAGGAAGAACATTATTTGGTGCGAATCCTCCTAAAGGACAAGAATTAGATGACCATTATTATGGAAGTTTAAAATATGAAGTTGCTGAATATATGAAAGACTTGGAAAACGAATTATGGAAATTCGGAATACCAGCAAAAACTAAACATAATGAAGCAGCTCCAGGACAGTATGAAATAGCTTGCATATATAGGGATGTTAATACAACAACAGATAACAATAACTTATTAATGGAATTAATGCAAGATATTGCCAAAAAACATAAACTAACATGTTTGTTACACGAAAAACCATTTGCAAGAATCAATGGTTCAGGAAAGCATAATAACTGGTCAGTTCTTACAAATACAAATATCAATTTGTTTAACTTAGGAAATGATCCTTTAAATAATATTCCCTTTCTTGCTTCTTTAGCTTGTGTAATCAAAGGTGTTGATGAATATGCGGATTTATTACGTTATAGTATTGCAAGTCCAGGTAATGATCATCGATTAGGAGGAAATGAAGCTCCTCCAGCCATTATTTCGATGTATTTAGGTAAAGAATTAGATTGCATTATTGATGCTATCATTAACAATGAAAGCATTAAAAATTTCAAAAAAGATAGATTTCAAACTGGAATAACAGGTTTAACTGATTTTGCAAAAGATAGTAACGATCGAAACCGAACTTCACCATTTGCTTTTACAGGCAATAAGTTTGAATTTCGAGGTGTTGGCTCATCACAATGCATTGCTTTAGTTAATACTATTTTAAATGGTATTTTAGCTTTTGAAATGAACGAAATGGCAGAACTAATAAAAAAAGGCAATAAACCAATGGATATTATTCGTGATTTTTTAATCGAACATAAGAGAATAATCTTTAATGGTGATGGGTACTCTTTAGAATGGGAAAAAGAAGCCCAAAGAAGAGGACTATATAATATTAAAAATACAGTTGATGCTACTAAATGTTTAAAGGATAGTAAAAACATAAAACTTTTTACTGAACTAGGCATATTTAGTGAAATAGAACTAAATTCTCGATATGAAATAGCTTTAGAAAACTATTGCAAGAAGATACTTGTGGAGGGATTAACAGCAGTTACGATGATAAACAATCAAATCTATCCTTCCTCAATTAAATATCTTAATGAAATATCCACTTCAGCAAGCAGTTTAAAAAACAATAATATCGATAATAGTTTTATACTTGAAGATGTTAAATCTTTATCACAAACAATAAATACCATAAAAACTTTAACAAAAGACTTAGAAACAAATATTACAAAAGCTAAAGCAATAAAGAACTTAACAGATAAAGCAAATTATATTAAAGATATAATTATTTCAAACTTAGACAACTTACGTATGTATGTTGATAATCTAGAAATGCAAATGGACCATAGTGATTGGCCTATGCCAACATATGTTGATTTGTTATTTACAATATAAAATGGAGAGTATATGCAAAACGAAAAAATATTAATCATTGATTTTGGTGGTCAGTATAATCAATTAATTGCTAGAAGAGTAAGAGAATGTTCTGTTTATTCAGAAGTTCACCCTTATACAATGACTATCGAAGAAATCATTAAATATAACCCTCAAGGAATTATTTTTACTGGTGGACCAAATAGTGTTTATGCCAAAGATTCACCTTTATGTGATAATAGAATATTTGACTTAAATATCCCGATATTAGGAATATGTTATGGCTGTCAGCTTATATCACATATGTTAGGTGGAAAAGTGCAAAAAGCAAATATATCAGAATATGGAAAAACAGAACTTAAAACAGATAATAGTTTACTATTCACAGATGTCAATAAACAAACGATTTGTTGGATGAGTCACACTGATTCAATAACAGATGTACCAGAAGGGTTTAAAATAATTGCCCATACTGATGCATGCCCTGTTGCAGCAATGGAAAATGTTCAAAAACAAATATATGGAGTACAATTTCATCCTGAAGTTACTAATACTATTGAAGGGCAAAAAATGATATCAAACTTCCTTTTCAATGTTTGTAAGTGTCAAGGTGACTGGAAGATGAGTGATTTCATCACATCAACAGTTGAAAAGATAAAAGAGAAAGTTGGCACTGGAAGAGTATTATGTGCTCTTTCAGGTGGAGTAGATTCAAGTGTAGCTGCTGTTCTTATATCGAAAGCTATAGGAAAACAATTAACATGTATATTTGTAGACCATGGATTATTACGCAAAAACGAAGGCGATGAAGTCGAAAAAGTATTTGGTCAAAAAGGAATATATGATTTAGATTTTGTAAGAGTAAATGCACAAAAAAGATTCTTAGAAAAACTAAAAGGTATATCTGATCCTGAAAAAAAAAGAAAAATAATAGGCAATGAGTTTATTAGAGTATTTGAAGAAGAAGCTAAAAAAATCGGTAAAGTAGATTATCTTGTTCAAGGAACAATATATCCTGATATAATCGAAAGTGGCTTAGGAAAATCAGCAGTTATTAAGTCACATCATAATGTTGGTGGCCTTCCAGAAGCAGTTGATTTCAAAGAAATAATTGAGCCATTAAAATATCTTTTTAAAGATGAAGTTAGAAAAGTTGGAATAGAATTAAATATCCCTAAATCTTTAGTTTATCGTCAACCATTCCCAGGACCAGGACTTGGAATCAGAATTATTGGAGATATAACTGAAGAAAAGGTAAGAATAGTTCAAGATGCTGATGCAATATATCGCGAAGAAATACAAAATGCTAAACTAGATACAACATTCAATCAATACTTTGCTGCACTAACAAATATGCGAAGCGTAGGCGTAATGGGAGACGAAAGAACATACGATTATGCAATCGTCTTAAGAGCTGTCGTTACATCAGATTTTATGACAGCTGATTGGGGAAGAATCCCATACGATGTTTTAGATAAAATATCAAATCGAATTGTAAATGAAGTAAAGGGTGTTAATAGAGTACTATATGATTGTACTTCGAAACCACCTGCAACAATAGAATTTGAATAAATCATAAAGAGCCTTAAAAATCGGCTCTTTTAATAAATAAATGTTTTAATCAAAATTTCTCAAAATACTGAGTGAAACATAAAACTAGTATATAATAATTATGTAATAAAACAACCCTGACAAAAAAAGTCGGGGATTTAACTATTTAGTTATCTAATGCTTTCCGAAATACGGTTAATAATATCATTCTTTTCGTTTGTTTGAGAATTCTTCCATAAAACTTCAAACATTACTCCTAAACCAGGTAAAATGGTTTCTGTATTTGAAGAAGTTGCATCATCAATAATTTCTCTTATAGAATTATTATTAGATGTTGATAAGTTGTCAATTACAGCTTTTCTAATATTAACATTTTGTTTTTCATTCATAGTTTTCTCTCCTAAATTAAAATTTACTATATTAATTTATCCATACTTGTGGTATACTATACATAAAAAAGGAGTAAAAATTATGAATTTAGAGAAAGAATATATAAAATATAAAGATGAGATAATTAAACATACAATTAATTTAATTAATATTCCTAGTGTTCTTAAAGAAAATGAAGAATACGAAGGAAAAATATATCGCTTTGGTTATAACAACAAAAAGGCTTTAGATTATTATTTATCTTTAGCAGAAAGTATGGGCTTTAAATCAAAAAATATTGAAGATGTTTGCGGGCACATAGAGTATGGCGAAGGAGAAGAAATCTTTGCTTGTCTTTGCCATTTAGATGTAGTGCCAGCTGATGGTAAGTGGGATAATCCACCTTTTGAAGCAATAGTAAAGGATAATAAAATATACGGTAGAGGCTCTTCAGACGATAAAGCTCCAGCTGTTGCGGCATTATACGCTCTAAAAGTTTTGAAAGATAACAACATAAAACTAAAAAGGAGAGTACGTTTAATAGTTGGTACTGACGAAGAAACTGGTTCAAGGGGGCTAAAAAGATATTTAGAAGTGGAAGAAAAACCAACACTAGGTATATCACCTGATGCAGATTTTCCAATCATTTATGGGGAAAAAGGTATTGCTTCTTTTAATATAATAGGAACAAACGAAAGCAAAGTAAAGGCTAAAGGTGGAGTAAGATATAATGTTGTTGCCCCATGGGTAACAATTCAAAAAGAAAATGTAGATTTTCTTGAAAGAAATGAAAAAGTAAAAACAGTAAACAATGAATATTACATAGAAGGTAAAAGTGCACATGCAATGGAACCTGATAATGGTATTAATGCGATAAAAGAATTTGTTAAGATATGTGTCAATAAAGTTAATAGTAAATTTATCGATTTTATTTATGAAAATTTAATGAATAGCCGCTTAAAAGATATGTCACTTGATATAACAGATAAAGAAATGGGAGACCTAACAATGAATATTGGTCTAATGGAAATGGCTGAAAAGTGTACGTTAGGAATTAATATCAGATATCCCAAAAACCTAGATTTTGATGAGTTTTATAAAAAGTTTCAAGCTAAAGCTAAAGAATATGGTTTAGAGGTGGAATGCTTAGCAAATATGAAACCTCATTACGTAAATCCAAATTCTGATTTCATTCAAACATTATATACTTCATATAAAAAATATACAAATGATAACTCACCACTAAAAACAATAGGTGGAGGAACATATGCTAGAGATATACCAAATGGTGTAGCTTTTGGAGTGAAATTTCCTGATGAAGAAGAAATGGCTCATGAAGCAAATGAATTTATTAGAATCGATAGTTTAATGAAAGCTGGAGTAATTCTTGCTGATGCAATTATGAATGTAAATAAGTGAGGATAATAATGCGCTTAAGAAAAGTAAAAAATGTTGAAGAAAAAATAAAAGATTACGAAGGATTAATAATCTTTAATCCTGAAAGTAAAAAAGGCTTATGGCAAGAGTTATTTCATAATAATAATCCTATACATATGGAAATAGGAATGGGTAAAGGTAAGTTTATTATGCAAATGGCAAAAACTAATCCTAATATAAATTATATTGGTTGTGAGTTAAGTGAAAGTATTATATATAAAGCTGCAAAGCAAATGGAAGGAATAGATAATTTATTATTAATTAATTATGATGCTTCTAAACTTGCTGAAGTTTTTGAAAAAACAGAAATACAAAAAATCTACTTAAACTTTAGTGATCCATGGCCAAAATCACGTCATGAAAAGAGAAGATTAACAAGTAGTACCTTTCTTAAGGTGTACGAAAGTATTCTTCCTGAAAACGCAGAAATTGAATTTAAAACTGATAATCGTGGATTATTTGAATACTCACTAATTTCTTTTAATGAAGCTCATTATGAGTTTGAAGAAGTAAGTCTAGATTTACACAATAGTGGAAAAGAGAATATTATTACAACAGAATACGAAGATAAATTTTCCAGCAAAGGAAATGTTATATATTATATAAAGGTAAAGGTGAAATAATGAATATAGAATTATATAAAAAAATATCATCAATGCATGGCCCTAGTGGAGCTGAACATAATATTAAAAAGTTTATGAAAGAAGAAATGCACGAAGCAGATGAAATATTAGAAGATAGAATGGGCGGAGTGTTTGGTGTGTACAAAGGGCAAGAAGAAGGCCCTAAGATTATGATATGTGCTCATATGGATGAAGTTGGGGCAATTGTTACAGATATTACAAAAGATGGATTTATGAAAATGACTAGCATAGGAGGAATTAATCCTGAAGTGTTAGTTTCCTCAAATGTAAATATAGAGACTAAAAATGGAGAACTAATCAAAGGTGTTGTTAGTTCAATCCCACCACACATATCTAAAGATAACAAGTTTACAATTGAAGATTTAACTCTTGACATTGGAGCATCAAGTGATGAAGAAGTACGAAACTTAGGGATAGAAATTGGTTCCTTCGTTTCACCTGTTGATTACTTTTATGTAACAAATAATGGTAAAAGAATTGTAAATAAAGCTTTTGATGATAGAATGGGTTGTAGTATCGTATTAGAAATCATCAAAGAAATAAAAAATATAAAACATCCTAATACAGTAATATTAGGAGGAACAGTTCAAGAAGAAGTTGGTTTAAGAGGCGCCAAAGTCTCTTCAACAATGATTTGTCCAGATTTATTCATTACAATTGATGTAAGTCCAATGATGGATTATTTAGGCAAACCAAACGAAGGAAAACTTGGAGGAGGTTTCCTTGTTCGTTACTACGATCCAGGATGTATTATGCCACTAAAACTAAAGAATTACATCTTAGAACTTTCTGAAAAGAATAATATCAATCATCAATTATATCGTTCAAGAGGTGGCACAGATGCAGGTGCAGCACAATATGCTGGTATAGGCACTCTTGCTACAACAATAGGTATTCCTGGAAGATATATACATTCACCAGCCTCAATGGTGGATTTAGATGATATTCAAGCTGTAAAAGATATGGTTATTAAAATTATTGAAGATTTTGATAACGAAAGATTACAAAAAATTTGGTTCTATTATAGATAAGTGTTGAAAATCACTTTTTAAATATTCCATAATTA
>CAYMGD010000035.1:0-18874 GCA_964389905.1 uncultured Coprobacillus sp.
GCCACAGTTAAGCGGCTCTTTTATACGTGTATAATTCTTATACGGAATTTAGGATTAATATCATAAAATGAAAAAAAGAATTAATAATTTATTGAAAAAAATATATTTAACTTCTTAAAAACTGATTTTGACAAAATTTATTTTATTTTAGAAAAAACACATAAAATACTTCTAAAAAATAATTATTTTGTCGATTTATTGTGCTTCAATAAATTTAATTATATTCTTTTTTATATCTTGAATTATTTTATTTTTACTTTTCTGAAAACAAAAAATTTGAAATTATCTTGTTTTGAATAATTTTTAATAAAAAATTTTTAAAATATATATATTTATTAAACAAAATAAATTCCATTTTCTTTCAAAAACTTTCTTTTTTTATGCAAATATGATATACTTTTTTATGACTATTGAACCTTGGAAAATGGGTGGAAAGGAATGTAAGTTTTTATGAAGAAAATATATTATAAAAAGAATTATTTAACAATTAAAGATAATGATAAAACAATATCTTGTTTAAAGTATGAGGAAAATGAGTATATTAGAATAGCTGAAATAACTAGTGAAATTGATTTAGATATGCTAATTAATAAGTTAGTAGCTTTAACTTATTATAAAGAATTAAATTATATTTATTTTGGAAATATTGATCTTACAAAATATCATTTTGAGAAGACTGGTGAATGTTTCTTATTAGACTGGAAGAAAATTCATATTAGAAGATTTTTAAAAGTTGGTGAAGGAAAGACGGGTAAAAAAAATAATATTTGTGATTGCCCAGGTGTTGAAGTTAGTCATTTTACAATTAATGAAGAAGAATATAATACTGGTTTGACAATAATTAGTCCTCACCAAGGAAACATTTTTAGAGAAAAAGTTATCGGGGCTTCGTATGCCTTTAATGGCTTTGGTAAAAGTATTGGTTTAGTACAAATAGATGAATTAGGAACGATAGAAACAAATATAGTACTTACAAGCACTATGAATGCTCCCAAAATAGCTGATGCTGTTATAAGTCATAGCTTAGAAATAAATCCTGAAATCGGCATTTCTACAGGAACAGTTAATCCTGTTGTATTAGAATGTAATGATGGCTCACTTAATAACTCACGAAATCGTATTTTAGGTAGACTTAGTTATAAAAAGGCTTTAGAAGAGTTAAAAGATGATATGGTTCAAGGAAGTGTTGGGGCAGGCACTGGTATGGTTTGCCATGGCTTCAAGGGAGGTATAGGTTCTTCATCAAGGATTATTAATATTGGAGAGAGAGAATATACTATTGCTGTTTTAGTTAATTCTAATTTTGGTGAATCGAATGGTAAAGCATTATATTTTAATGGCCATTATCTTGGCGATAAAATAAAAAATTATTTAGAAGAAATTGAAGATAAAGGCTCAATAATTGTATGCTTTGCAACAGATTTACCTCTTAATGAAAGACAAATTCGTCGCGTTCTAAAGCGTTGTGAAATAGGTATTGGTAGAACTGGCTCATATGCTGGAAATGGTAGTGGTGATGTTTTTGTTGGTTTCTCAACAGCAAATAAAATAGAGCATTTTAGTAAAAATGCGATATCGCAATGCGAAAGAATATCTGATAATAATATTAATATTGTTTTTAAAAGAACTGTAGAATGTGTTGAGGAAGCGATTTTAAACTCATTATTATTTGGAAAACATACTAAAGGTTTCTTAAAAGAAATAAAAGCTTTAGGCGAAGTGAATGAAGTGTTTTATGAATTCTTAGATGAGGAAATTGAATATGAAATATAAATTAGGTATTTTAGGAGGTATGGGACCTCTTGCTACAGCAAAACTTTATGAAAAGATTATAAATAATACAAAAGCAAAATGTGACCAAGAACATATTGAAATGTTAATCATTAATATGTCGTCAATTCCTGATCGCACTAAAGCAATTTTTGATGATGGTGAAAATCCTCTTAATAAAATAAATGAAGGCATCAATGAATTAATAAAGAATAATTGTGAGAACTTTATTATTCCTTGCAATACTGCTCATTTCTTTAAAGATAAATTCAATCTGCAAGGGAAAATTAATTTTATTGATATGATAAAAGAAACAGAAAATTATTTGTTAGAAAACTATTCTAAAGCTTCTGTTTGTGTTCTAGCAACTTCTGGAACCGTTAAAACCAATATTTATGGTCAAAATCCTAAATTAAATATTAATTATCCTAATGAGACAGGACAAGAAAAAATAATGAACATCATTTATCAAACAAAAGCAGGGCGTGATATGCAAAAATCTCTTCAAGAAATAATAAATCAAAAAGAATTTGATATATATCTTTTAGCTTGTACTGAATTATCAATTTACAAAGAAAAATTAAAGGGAAATGTTATAGATGCTATGGATATATTAGTTAACAAAACAATTGAGACTTGTGGGAAAAAAGTTATTAGACCAATTGATAGAATTAATATTACAAAGGAGTGAAGTAAGTGAAACTAAATACTAAAAAAATATTTTTTGTGGGATTTGCTTTTCTTATTATATGTCTTTTTTGGCAAGTATATGATAGTATAATTGCTAAGATGCTGATCAATACATTTGGTTTGAACCAGACATGGTCAGGCATCGTAATGGCTTTAGATAATATATTAGCTTTAGTGCTTTTACCTGTATTTGGAGCATTGTCTGACAAAACAAAAACTAAAATAGGCAAAAGAAAACCATATATTATTATAGGAACTATAGTTGCGGCAATTTTCTTTGTTGGTGTTGCTATCTTTGATAATTTACAAATGAACAAACTAAAAAAAGAAGAAAACATTTACGAAGTGGTACTAGTTGATGAAACGTTTATTACAAAAGAAAAAAGAAGTGAAAGTTTAAATCAAATATTAAATGGTTTATCAGAAGAGGAAATTCAAACAATATATAATGAACATAATGGCGATTATTTCTTTGAATATGCATTTACAACTTCACAAATAGAATCTTTGTTTATGACAGATAATAACTCATTTATAAAAAGATTATTAAATGATGAAGAAAGTAGCATTCGTAAGTTTTATAAACTTCTTGATACTGACCTTTCTGAAGATGAATTTACTAATTTATGTGAAAAAGTTTTAACTGAAGATGATAAAAAAGAATTCAGTGATATATTGCTTTTAACTCACTATGAAAGAATAAAAATCGAAAACGGTGAAAGAGTGTATAAATGGCGTTTAAATGACTTAGAAAAAAGAATCGCTCAAAGAATTTGTGAAAGTGATGAAAAAACAACTATTCTAAAAGAAATAGGAATAAAAAAATACTTTTCCTCAAAAGAAGATGCGACACAGGCGCGAGGAAAAGTTGTATGGCTTTTCACCAAAAGTGACACAGTATATTTAATTGGTTTCTTAATTATTCTTTTAATAGTACTAGTGGCAATGTCAACATTTAGAACACCTGCTGTTTCTCTAATGCCAGATGTAACAATTAAACCATTAAGAAGTAAGGCAAATGCTATTATTAATTTAATGGGAACAATTGGTGGCATTGCATCACTTCTATTAATGAGCATTTTTGCTAAAGATTATCAAAGCTATATTCTTTTATTTATTATAATAGGCTCTTTAATGCTTATTTTGTTAACAATCTTTTGTATTAAAGTTAATGAACCAAAACTAGTTAAAGAGATGGAAGAAGAAACAATTAAATATAAATTAGAAGAAGAAATCGAAGAAAGCAATAATGAAAAAATGCCGAAAGATGTTCGCAAGAGCTTTATTTTCATTATGCTATCAATAGTATTTTGGTACATGGCTTATAATGCAGCTACAACAAAGTTTTCAGTTTATGCGGGAGATGTCCTAAATATGGGATATTCAATGCCTTTGCTTATAGCAAACGGAACAGCTTTAGTAGCATTTATTCCAATTGGCATAATTGCTAGTAAAGTTGGACGAAAGAAAACAATTATTGCTGGTGTAGGAATCCTTGGTCTAGCATTCTTTTTGGGTGCTATCGCAACAAAAGATACTAAATTCTTGATTTACCTAACAATGGGTATTGCTGGTATTGGCTGGGCCACAATTAATGTAAATTCTTATCCAATGGTTGTAGAAATGTCTAAAAACTCAAATGTTGGAAAATATACAGGATATTATTATACAGCTTCAATGTTAGCTCAGATAATAACTCCAATACTTTCAGGATTGTTTATGGATGTTTGTGGAACAATGAAAGTACTATTCCCTTATAGTGTTTTCTTCTGCATTTTAGCATTTATCACAATGCTCTTTGTAAAACATGGTGATTCAAAACCAATTCCAGTGAAAACAATTGAAGCTTTTGATGTTGATGATTAATCGTGTATAAAATTAAAAATTAAGGAAAACATATTAACGGGTGATTAATATGTTTAACGATAATAAAAAAGTTGGAATGGATTATTCTTATTTTAGATTAGGAAGAATTTATCAAACAATGAAATCAGATATTATTGAAGATGATGATAATTATATTATTCTAATTGATGTTCCAGGGTATGAAAAAGAAAACTTAAAAATAGTCCTTGATGGTGAATATTTAGAAGTTATAGGCACAAGAAGTGATCCATTAGAAAATGGAAAATATCTTCATAAAGAAAAATATTATGGAACAACAACAAGAAAATATTTTATCGGCGATATAAAGAAAGATAAAATTAATGCTAATTTATTAAATGGAATATTAAAATTAACCATTCCTAAAGATGATTCATATGATGAAACAACATATGTTGAAATAAAATAACCTCTATAGCTAAAAGAGGTTATTTTATATTGGAGATGGTTTATAATAATTTAATAATATCTTTAACGGAATCCAAAACATAATCAGGTTTTACATCAGATTTTTTAACAGTTTCAATAGTACTTTCGCCTGATAAAACACAAATTGTTTTTGTTTTAGCATTTATTCCTGCTTTTATATCTGTATATATTCTATCACCAACCATATAGATTTTATTCTTGCTTATATTATACTTATTAGCCAGAATATCAATCATAATAGGTGAAGGCTTTCCTATGTATGTTGGTTTCTTTTTGGTAGCATTAGTTATCATATCACAAATACTTCCACAGTCAGGAATATATCTTTTATTAGCAATTGGACAAACATAATCAGGATTTGTGGCAAGAAAAACTGCCCCATCATCAATAAAAGAACAAGCTTTTTCGAGTTTTTGGTAGTTTAATTCGCGGTCAAAACCTACTACAACGATATCAGGATTATCTGAAACTAGATTTACATTATATGCTAAAAGCTCATTTTTTAAATCTTCAGTACCAACTAAAAAGACTTTTTTATAAAGGTAATTTTCATTTAGATACATTCCCATTGCCATTCCTGAAGTAAAGATATTTTCAGACGTTACAGGAATATTAAGTTTTTTAAGTTTTTCAAGATATGTTTTTCGGCTTTTAGATGAATTATTGGTTAAGAAAATGTATTTTATATCCTTCTTAATTAATGTATTAATAAAATCAAGAGTGCCATCAAATAGCACATCATCAAGATATATTGTTCCATCCATATCAAGTAAAAACATCTCAGCGCTTAATTTGTTCATATATTTGTCTCCTTGTATAATAGTAATTAACAAAAAAACCTTAGTATCAACCAAGGTTTAATATTCTATTGGAGGCTCCAGTCGGATTTGAACCAACGATCAGGGTGTTGCAGACCCACGCCTTACCACTTGGCTATAGAGCCATTTAATAACCAACACAAGTATTATACCAAATGTTATTGGTTTTGTCAATTTGTTTTTTCATTTTGAAAAAAATTTTTTAATTTTTCTTTATTTTTTTGCCCTCATATGGTATAACTATATTGTATTGTATGAAAATAGTTTAAAAAAAATACCAAAAATAAAATAAAAAGACTATTTTTATATAAATATATTATTGTACAAATAATAATTATAATAATTAAACATTCAATTTAAAACGTGAACAATTACAAACTTCAAATTTTATTAACGGATACAATTATGTACATTTTTATCACCAAATAAAAAAAATAATAAAGGAGAAGAGAAACTTTAGTACTTTTAATTATTATGTTGTAAATTTATATAACAAGGGGAGATGATATTTGTAGCCTGCTTAATGCAGGTTATTTTGATAATATGATAAATTTTAATTAAGTTAATGTCATTTGTCGTTGATTTTTTTATCGATTTGGTGTATAATAATAAAAGTAAAAACAAATTTACTATCTAATAAATCTACTATATTTTTAAAGGGGGTTTATAAGAATATGGGTATAAAAGAACAAGTTGAATTAGTTAAAAATGAACTACAAGGGTATGATAATGTTACTCTTATTGCCGCAACCAAATATATGGATGTTGATCAAACATTAGAATTATATCAAAATGGTATTAAAGAGTTTGGTGAAAACCGAACGGATATGTTTTTGGAAAAATATAATGCTTTAAAAAAATATGATGATATTAAGTGGCATTTCTTTGGGGTTGTGCAAACAAGAAAAATTAGAGATATAGTTAATAGAATATCATGCCTACATTCACTAGATAGAATTTCTTTAGCTATAGAATTAAATAAAAAACTTGAAAAACCATTAGACTGTTTTATTCAAATAAACATTTCAGAAGAACCTAATAAACAAGGTATTCCAGCAAATAAATTAAAAAGTTTTGTAAGACAATTACAAGATTTGGATAAAATAAGAGTTGTAGGGTTAATGTGCATTGCCAAGTTTACTTTTGACGAAGAAGAATTATGTGAATCTTTTTCTAAAATGAAAAAATTAAAAGAAGAAGTTGAAGAAATGAATATACCAAACATTCCTTGTCATCGCCTATCTATGGGAATGACTAATGATTATAAATTAGCTCTTAAATATGGTGCAACAGATTTGCGTTTAGGTCGTATATTTTTAAAATAAAAAATTAGGAGTTTAAAATGGCTTTATTCAAAAAAAAGGTAAAAATTGAATCTATTGGTCAAAAGAAAAATCAAAACTCGATGACTTCTTTTGATAGAATTGTATATATGGTAATTGAAAATGCTTCTGATGAGCAAATATTTGCAATAAGTGATAAAGTTTTAGCAGGTTATCCTGTACTTGCAAACTTTGAAAAATTGGATAATGAAGGTGCCAATATGATTTTAACTTTTGTTTCAGGAGTTTTATATGCGGCTGGAGGAAGAAGTTTGAAAATACAACCTCGACTATTTCTTCTTGCAAAAGATGAAGAATATGAAGATGGAACTCTTTATCAATATTATGAGGATTTGAAATAATGATTTTAGAAGGTTTTCTCTCTATTTTATATTATGTATTTCAGATATATTCATCATTGATTGTATTTGATATTATCTTATCATGGTTTCCTAAAACAAGAGATGTTAAAGCCTTTAGGATAATTCATCAAATTGCTAATTGGTATATGGAACCATTTAGTGGCTTTTTGGTTTTAGGTAGCATTGATTTCTCACCAGTTTTAGGACTAATTATATTAGAAGCAGTTATTAATTTTTGCTTATTATAAATTATATGGAGGTATAATATGGATAACATGACAATAAATATTAATTTCTTTAGAAACAATCAAAAAGGAAGAATAAATTATCAAGAATTAATGGAATATTTTTTAGCATTGCCTGATTTTGAAATATCATACGATGATGATGAAGTTAATATTGTTTATACTGATAATGAATTTGGATTTAAATATATGTATAAGATTACTAAAGTATCCCAAGTGCGTGAAATATATAAGCTTGATCCAGCATACTTGAATATTAATTTTATGCTATGTTTACCAATATTAATTCCTTCATTTGCTGCTCGTGAAATTCTTTCATTAGCTCAAAAAATCTCTAAAATATTTGATTTACAAGTTTATCATAATTCTTATAAAGATGTAAAATTATTTAATATGGCAGATTTGTATTCATTATTTGCTGATACTCAAAGAGAATATCTTGAGGAAAACAAACCTGAAGGAAAAGTATTCTATGATTCAAATAAATTGAGTACAGTATGTAAGTATCAAAGACAAAGAGATTCATTTATTGAACAATTTCATCATGATGTGACTGTTGATTCTTGTAATCCGATTATTGATTATAAAAATGATGAATTTGGAATTTGTTCTTCATGGAATGTGGGAATTCCAACCTTATTTGTTCCATACTTTGATTTTGTTAATGTTCAAGATGAAACAGGTGATTCGTTCTATATTCGTCGTGGTGATTTTATGAAGTTTATGGAAAAGTATTTAACAAAGTTGGAAAATTCTTTTCCTGATTTATACTACATTAAACCAAAGAACGCTAAAGCTTCAAAATCAATGAATAGTAGATTACGTAAATATGCAATAGTAGATCGTGAATTTGTATCTCTTCCACTATGTGATTTAATTGATAGATATTAAGGGGTTTAACATGAATAATATTAACAAACTTATTGATCATACTTTATTAAAGGCTTTTGCAACTTCTGATGATATAAAGAAGTTATGTCAAGAAGCAATTGAATATAATTTTGCAAGTGTATGCGTCAATCCTGATTTTGTAAAACTCGCTAGCGAGTTGCTTAAGGATAGTGATGTAAATGTTTGTACTGTTATAGGTTTTCCACTAGGTGCGAACACTGCAGAGATTAAAGCCGCTGAAACAATGGATGCTGTTTCAAATGGTGCTCAAGAAATAGATATGGTAATTAATGTCAGCAAAGCTAAAGAACATGATTATGAATATCTTATTGAGGAAATTAGAGGTGTTGTTAACAACGCTGATGGACACCTTGTAAAAGTTATCCTTGAAACTTGTTATCTAACAAAAGAAGAAATCGCCGAAGTATGTCGTTGTGCGGCTATTGCTGGTGCACAATTCGTTAAGACATCAACAGGTTTTGGCACAGGTGGTGCAACTTGTGAAGATGTTTCTTTAATGCGTCAAAGTATTTTAGATACGATGAGCGTTAAAGCAAGTGGTGGCGTACGCACTCTTGAAGAAGTCGAAAAGATGGTAAAATGTGGTGCTACTCGCATAGGAACAAGTAGCGGTAAAACAATAATTCAAGAATATAATGAAAGGAATAAAGAATAATGGCAACTCCTCATATAGAAGCTAATAGTGCTGAAGATTTTGGTAAAACTGTATTGATGCCAGGCGATCCGCTTCGTGCTGAACAAATTGCAAAGTTATATCTTACAGATGTAAAAAAAATAAACAATGTTCGTAATATGTTTGGTTATACAGGATATTATAAAGGAAAGAAAATATCTGTAATGGGTTCAGGAATGGGAATGCCTAGTATAGGAATTTATTCATATGAATTATTTAGTGTATATGGTGTGGAAAATATAATTAGATTAGGTACATGTGGTTCATACTCTGATAAAGCAGATATTTATGATATAATTATCGCTACAAAAGCATATTCTGAATCAACATATGCAAAAGTAGCATTTGGATACGATGAGAATATAATGTATCCAGATGGGTTCTTATGTGACAAGTTAAAAAGTGCATGTAAAGCATATAATCATGGTTTTATAGAAGATATAATTCATTCAAGCGATGTATTTTATCGTGATAATGGAAATGTTTTTGAAGATGTTGTGGAGAAATACGGTTGCGTGGGTGTTGAAATGGAGTCATTTGCCCTATTTGCTAACGCTAAAAAACTTGGTAAGAGAGCAGCAACTATTTTAACAGTATCTGATTCACTAGTTACCCATAAAGTAACATCTAGCTTAGAAAGACAAAATTCCTTCAAAAAAATGATGGAAATAGCTTTAGAAACTGCTATAAATCTATAAGCAGTTTTTTATTTGAATAAAAGCATTCTATTAGAATTAAAATATCCTTTTTGAATGAAAACGTTCAAATTGAATAAAATAATAAAAGTGATAATATGAAATTAAATAATATACCAATAAAAGTAATAAATGAAAATAAATTTAAAAATGTTATGATACGATTCTGCTTCTTAAACGATTATAATGAAGAAAACATAACAGCATATGCCTTACTTTCTTATATTCTTGTTAGTGCCTGTCGAAAGTACAACACTAAAAAGAAAAGATTAGATGCTATTTCTGATATTTATAATGCTGAAATAAATTTTAGTACACATAGTATTTATAAAACAAGAGCAAGTTATTTCACAATGCGGCTATTAAATCCTAAATATACTTCGGATAATAATTTATTAGAAAAAAGTTTAAAAATATTTTATGAATTTATTCTTAATCCTTATGTAGATTGTGATTCGATAGGTAATAAATCTTTTAATAGGAAAATTTTTGATGAAGCAAAACAATTTATGCTTGATGATATCAAAAAAGAATATGAAGATAAAGAATGTTACGCTTTACAAAAAGTGTTAATTAACATGTTTCCCAATGAAATTTTCTCACTAAATCCTTTAGGAAAAAAAGAAGAATTAGAAGTAATAACTCCTAGGGATGTGTATTTAACATATTTAGATTTAATTAATCATAGCCAAAAAATAATCTTTGCTATCGGTGATTGTTTCACAAATCTTGATGAAAAACTTCGATGTTTTAAAACTCTTTATAATCAAGATTTAATATTAAATAGAATATATCATAGACAAAAACATATTAAAGCAGAAAGAACAATTGAAGAAAAAGCTAGTATAAAGCAAACAATTCTAATGCTAGGATATCATACAAATACATCTGTGGCAGATAAAGATTATGATGCTTTGCAAATTTTTGTTGATATGTTGGGAGGACATATATCTTCCAATTTATTTCAAGTTGTTCGAGAAAAACATAGTTTATGCTATAGCATCGAATCTGCTCTTTTAAGTTCTGAACAAACAATAATCATTAAAGCAGGAATCGACAAAAAAAATATACATAAAACTATTGATTTAATAAAACAAGAAATTGATAAATATAAACAAGGAATAATAGATAAAAATCTATTTAAAATAATTCAAAAAGAATATTTGGATTCTCTAGAAGAAAATAATGATACCTTCGGAGGAATATTTGGAATAGAGTTAGATCATTATTTATTTGATATTCCTAATGATATTGTTGTTTTACAAGAAAGGATAAGAAATATAACAAGTGATGATATTATTCGTGTTTCAAAAAAAATAGAACTTGATGTCATCTATTTGTTATCAGATTAAGAGTTTATGAAATTATTAGAATATAATAAGATCTGTGAGAAAAAATATGAAATAACTTTAAACAACGGTCTTAAAGTAATTATTATACCAAAAAAAGGATTTCGAAGATTTTTAGTTGGTTTACAAATTAATTTTGGTTCAAGGGTTACAAAATTTAAAATTGCTGATAAAACTTATGAGTTACCAAAAGGTGTTGCTCATTTTTTAGAACATAAAATGTTTTCAAGACCAAATGAAAAAGATGTTAGTGATGAATTTTCTTCTTTAGGATTAGATTGTAATGCTTACACTAATACACTTTCAACACTTTACTTTTTTTCAGGACTTTCCAATCTTGATAAAGGAATAAATCTTTTACTTGATTTTGTACAGAATCCTTTTTTTACGTCTGAAAACGTTGAAAAAGAAAAAGAAATAATCAAACAAGAACTTTTTATGTATCAAGATGATCCCTCGAATGTTTTATATCAGGGTATAAAACAATGCTTATATGCAAACTATCCTATTATATACGATGTTTGTGGTGATGAAAATGGCATAATGGCAATTAATAAGGATATTCTCTATTTTGCTCATAAAACTTTTTATCATCCTTCAAATATGACATTAGTTGTATGTGGAGATGTTGATCCTCAAAGGATAAAAGAGGTTGTTGAAGAAAACCAAAATCATAAAGTTTTTTCTAAACCTGATAAATATGAAGTTTTATTTGAAGAAGATATAAATCTTAATCAAAAGAAACGTAGTATAACAATGGATATAGCTATACCAAAGGTTTCGGTTGGTATAAAACTCATAACCACGCAAAGTAGTGAAAAAAATGTGAAAGTTCGCGAAGAAACCTTAATTAGATTATTCTTTGGCTGTCTTTTTGGGACAGACACAAAGTTTTATCAAAATATGGTTGATAAAAAAATAATTTGTGGGAACTATAATTCTTCAGTATATGTTGATGATAATGTTTCTTTTTACGCATTAGAAGTTGACACGAATAATCCCGATGAATATGTAAGACTGGTAAAAGGAAGAATTTATAATTTTAAAAAGTTTAATTTTACCGAAGAACTTATTGAAAGGAAGAAAAAACTACTCTATGGTTTAACAATGGGAGAATTAAACAGTATCGAAAGTGAAGCTTTAGCCTATTTTTCTTATCTTTCGTCTAATGCTGATTTGTTTGAATATTTTAGTATTATTGATTCAATAACTATGGAAGACGTAAAAAAAATTGGCACTTTAATTGATAAAAATGCCATTGGTGTTTTTTCTATTTATCCTAATAATTAATTCATTAGTTTAAAATTTAATTTATATTTTACTTGGACATTTTGTAAATCAATTTGTCCTTTTTTGTTATATTTTCGATATAAAATATCTTGAAAATTAAAAATATCAATATCGTTTTCTATTCCAACTTTAAGTATTTTATTGTATTCATTTATTACATTATCTTCAAATATCTTTAACGAATCTTTATCACTATTAATGCTAGATGAAATGATATTACCACTCATAACAAAGGTAAAAACCTTATTTTTCTCTTTAATTTTTATAGAAAATTCGTGAATTGCAAAATGTATTCCTTCGAAGACAATTGTTGAGATATATTCGTGATTCATAAGTTCCAAACCTTTATATGTTTCACTATCTAATGTTATGTAAGTGCCATCGTTTCGAATCATTATCTCACCAGATATGTAAAGAGTTGTAAAGTTTCCATTTTCATCTTTCCATATTTCATCAGTTGAGGAAATCATAGTGAGTTTTAAGAGAAGTGTTTCTTCATGTAAAGCTTGTACAAATTCGGTATAATAAATTAGATTATAAGTTGTTATATAATTGTTGCTTGTGATGATGGAAAAGAAAGAACTTATATTATCAGGGTTTTTAATGGTATAAACATCATCAAGTTTTGACTCTGTCACAAATATATAAAAGTTAGGAGAAATTTCACTATATGTTTTTACTATATCATCAAAATATTGTAAATTATCATAATTAATAAAATCTTTTGTGAGAATAACTGACTGAATATGATTAATTAAAACATTTCTTACTGAATTTTCGGTAAGAATTTTAATTGCATCATATAAATTATCTGATGTTATTTTCGCAATTGAATATCTACTATCTACACTATTAGCTCCTAGTTCGGTGGTAAGAAGTGTGTCTGATGTTGCAATATGATAATACAAAGTATATTCTTTTGTTTCTAAATTATAATCAATTCCTAAAGAATCAACAAATACAGTTAAATCTAAGTTCGGATTATTCCCGCAGCGCACTAAAAATAATAAACCTATTAAAACAATTAATAATTTTTTCATTTGCTTGATATCCCCTTTGTATTATCATTTGTCTTTAGAAAATAATCTCTTTTAATTCGTTTTTTTATTTTATTTCCCATAAAAAGTTTTATAAAATCATCTTTTATAAAAGGACTAATCGGTTCAAAATATGGTGTTTTAATACTCATTTTTTTGCTTAAATAAAATGTAACAATAATAAGTGATAGTAAAAAACCATATATACCTAATAACAAACCTGAAAGCAGTAAAATCATTCTAAGAATACTTAAAGATGTTATGAATCTTTGGTTATTAGTAATGGCATAGGTACAAATATAAGATATTGCAATTATAACAAGATTAAATGCGGATATAAAGCCACTATTTACCGCATTTTGTCCAATCAATAAACCTCCAACTGTAATTATAACATTTTGTAAGTTTATATTGGGTGATTTGGAAGATGACATCCTCAAAATCTCGAAAAGAAAAGTTAAGAAGAAGAATTCCATAAATATAGGTAAAGTTGAGCCTTGAAGAGATGATTTGATTTCAGAAATAATGATTAATGAAAAAGTATTAGTATGATGAGTAATTAAAGCAGCATAAATTCCTAAAAAATAGACACCAAAAAACAAACATAAACCAATTAAGAATCTACTGTATAAAGTTGTTAGTGGTTTAGCGTGCTTTCCTTCTTTTAAGGAAAAGAAATAACTTATTGTTACAGGTAATGTTAGTGCGACAGGAAGTTGATCAACAAGAACAACGGCTCTACCTTCCATTAGCTCTTGGACAGCTAAATCAGGTGAACCAATTTCGGCGCTTAAAGGAAATAGACTATTCTTTTCAAAAATATAAGAAAGTTCATTTAATGATTGAAATGAATCAATAACAACACTTTCTAATTTGTTTTTTATCTCGATAACAATATTTTTATCAATAATATCATCGATATATAAAACATTAACTGTTGTATTACTCCTTTTGCCAATTTGTATTTTATCAACTACTAAACATGGAGATTTAATTCGTCGTTGAATAAGTGAAACATTAGTCTCAATACTTTCAATAAAACCATCACGTGAACCCATTATATTATTAGGTTCGATGATGCTATCGGATATTGATCTATTCATATTTGTTTGACAAATAACAAGATAATAAATGTTATTTATAACTAAAAATATATTGCCAGAAAAAATTGCTTCTGATAATTCATTTTCTAACATATTTGTTTTATAAAAAACACCAGGATATATAGTATCAAGTTTATTAAAAGAATCTATATTTATTTTTTGTGTGAAATATTTATTGAAAGTCTTTAAATCAGCTAAATATTTATGAAAAACAATTTTACACTTTATATTATTTATTTCTGGTTCAAGAGAAATAATATTAATATTTTTCATCATTTTGTTTATAAAATTATCAAGTAATTCTGTATTATCTAGTTTAATTTCTTTTTCCATTTGTTCCCTCCTTATCTAATTTCCATGACATTCCAACAAAATAAATATAAATTATAAAAGATAATCCTAAAGAACCATACAAAAGATATTTCAAAATTATTTGAAAATGATTAATAAAAATACAATATATTCCTATTAAAACAAAGAAAATAGCAAAGAAAATAATGTTAAATTTTTCTGTCTTTCTTACTTTTAATAGGTTCCTAAAATTACATATATCTAATCCTAATCGAAAAGTGATAGTTATAATAATTATTATTAACAAAAAAACATCGAAGTTTTCAATAAATTTATTTCCTTGATATACTTCCCATCTTATGAAAGAACCATATTTTACATTAACATAATAATCAGCACCTAATAATGTAATTGAATCAATAAATATTATTAATAAATAAACTAATGAAAATACGTTACCTAAAACATATGCCTTTCTTGTAAAACCATTTTTTAGATTATTACAATTTAAAGAGAACAAAATATTTTCTAAAGGAAATATTAAAATTAAAACTGCAGAGAGGAGTTTTTTTAAGTCTAGAGTGAAAGGAAGAAGCAAATTCATATTTCTTCCATCGAGATGTGAAAAAGAAATAATGTAAAAAAGAAGTATAAAAAAGAAGAAAATCATCGAAATATTAATTATATTATTAAATGTTCTAAAACCTATAAATATACATGTAAAAAGTAAAGATGAGTAAAGTATTATAATATTTATGTCAGCATAATATTTGTCTTTAATAATAACTGTGGTAAGAAATATCATTGTAGCAATGATGATTGTATAAAAAAGAAGGATTAAAAATTTTATTATTTTATTATCTTGCACTTTCTTAACAATCATTGAATCTTTAGGAAAACCTTTAAACAACATTGATAGTAAAAAGGTAATGATAATATAAAAAATAAGAGCTATCCATGATGTGTGCTTAAAGTTCAAGAAAAAGTTATAAAATCCTACTTCACTAAGAATTAAAATATTGCTAATTGATATAAAGCTTATAAGTTTTACGTCTCCAACTTTAGTACTATTGTTATCTTTATCCATTTTTTATCACCTAAAAATATTATTTACAATTTTCCCAAAAAAATGCAAATTTTACTCTTTTTTATTATTATTGGAAAAATTAGCCTTTTTACTTTATTTTATTTAATAAAATTACTTATATTTTTCCATTTTTTGGAAAAAAAGATAAAAAAAGACTAATTTTTTAGTGTTCTTAGCGATTTTTAAATTTTAATGAATTATTGTATAATCATATTACGAGGAGGTGAAGAAGAATGATGAATAATGTAATACTTGTTGGGAGAGTTGTTGAAGATCCGAAATTAACCGAACTTGAAACGGGTTATAAAGTATCAAACTTTGTTTTAGCTGTTCAAAGACCATTTAGAAATGAAAACAATGAATATGAAACGGATTTTATTCCTGTTTCTACATGGATGGGTTTAGCAGAACTTGTGTGTGAGTACGTTGGCAAAGGCTCAATAATAGCAGTTAAAGCTCGTCTTTCCACAAGAACAATTGAAATCGCTGAAACAAAATTTAAGAATGTTGATGTAATTGCTGAAAGAGTTTCTTTTATTAAACTTGAATCAAGAGGAAATCAATCTAAAAAAAAGAAAAGTGAAGAAACTCCTGAAACAATAGGAGAAGAAGATTAATTTGTTTTTAAAAATACTAAAGTTAAATTACTATATTTTACTCACAAAAAGGCGTTAAATAATATTAAAACGCCTTTTATTTATAGAACTTACTAATTAGTGCGTGAGTTATTTTTAAATGGAATAAATCGCAAAAGATATCTTGTAAATTAAAATGATGATTGGAGGCAATTAATGAATAATAAATTGGTAAAAAATGATAATATTAAATAATTAGTTATTAATAGTAGATATATAGTGCTGTTAATAGCGAAATGCTAAATTTATACTGGAGTATAGGAAAAACTATTATGAATATTTAAAAAGGCGACGGAAGAGCAAGTTATGGTGATACTGTTCTAGAAAAGCTATCAGAAAAATTAACTAATGAATTTGAAAAAGGATTATCCAAGAGAAATTTAGAAAGAATGAGAAAATTTTATATATGTTTTCCAATTGCGACAACACTGCTGTCGCAATTAAGTTGGTCTCATTATTTGGGGTTATCAAAATTGAAGAAGAACCAAAAAGAAATTTTTATCTTAATGAATGTATTAATTTTAAATGGAGTGTTAGGGAACTTCAAAGAAATTCATTATTAAATGAAAGATTAACTTTAGCGGCTGATAAAAAAAAGTATTAGAATTATCTGAAAAAGGACAAATTTTAAAAAACAGTAAAGACTTAGTCAAAGATCCCTTTGTATTGGAATTTTTAGATATAAAAGAAAATACTGATTATTTAGAAGTTGATTTAGAAAAAAATATTATAGAACATTTAAAAGAATTTTTATTAGAGCTAGGAAAAGGTTTTAGTTATGTTGGGAATCAAGTAAGAATAACTTTAGAAGAAGACCATTTTTATCCTGATTTAGTTTTTTATAATAGTCTTTTAAAATTTTTTTAATTATTGACTTAAAAATTGGAAAAGTAACGAACCAAGATATAGGTTAAATGCAAATGTATGTTAATTATTATGATAGAGAAATTAAACAAGTTGATGAGAATATAAATTACATATGCTAACAGAACATGAATAAATTAGTGCAGTGGAAGAAGAAAAGAAAAATTATTAATTGATGAAAAAATAGAAAGTTATAGAGTTGATAAAAATTTGTACAAATATGCAAAAAAACTTGATACAATATAAAGTATCAAGTTTAGAATTTCATATGGAGCAGGTAACGGGGATCGAACCCGCATCTTAGCCATGGCAAGGCCACATAATAGCCATTATACGATACCTGCATCAACAAAAGCACAAATATTATACTATAAATAATAAATAAATGCAAGTGTTTTTTTAAAAAAAATAAATTATTTTTTTTATTTTAGTTTAAAATTATATATTTATTCATAAAATAATAATAAGGTGAAATAATAAAAGTAACTGTAAAATCTTAAAAAAATTGTTGTAAAAAATGTTATAAATTGTTGTAAAAAAATGACTAATATGCTATAATATTTATATAAAAAAGCGCATAAAAAAAGGCTATTTTTAAATGTATGGAGGCGAAAAAATGGTTGATATTATTATATTGTTGTTAATAGCTGCATTTGCGGTAATTGGATATTTTAGAGGATTTGTTAAGACAATATTTTCTCTATCTAGAAAGCTTTTAGCTTTTGTAGGAGCATATTTATTAGTAGGTCCAGTAAGAGATTGGCTAATTCCCCAAGGAATAGGAGATAAAATAACCAATTATATTAACAACTGGTTAGTAAACAAAAATGAAGCTATTTTTAGTATTACAAATCCATCAGCCGAACAACTTGCATCAATAAAAGAAAGTTTAAAAATACCTGATTTCATTTTTAATTCAATAGAAAGTATTTTCGCAAATGGTTCAAGTGATTTGACTTTAGGAAAAGCAATAGCAAGTACATTTATGTATTATGCTATGACAGTTTTATGCTTTATACTATTATTTATTATATTACAAATTGTAATATGGATTGTTTCTAAAATATTGAATACATTAATGGAAGCTCCAGTTCTAAAAACATTCAATCGTTTATTTGGACTAATTGTTGGTATTAGTATTGGATTAATAATTGTTTCTGTTTGTTTACTATTCCTAAGTGGCGCAGCAAAATGTTTTGATTCTGTAAATGAATTTGTCATTGAATATATAAATCCTACAAGTACACAATTTGGTTTAGCAAGATGGCTATATAATAACAACTTATTAGTTATTCTGTTAGAGCAAGTTTTCCATACGGAGGATATACTTAACTTCTTGAAAAAATAGATGTCGTAAAGACATCTTTTGTGCGTTAGGCATGCATAATAACTTAGAGATGAAAGTTCTCAACACGGGA
>CAYMGD010000036.1:0-18734 GCA_964389905.1 uncultured Coprobacillus sp.
TATGTTTTATATGCATTGTTATATTTTGTGTTGAGGTTTGATAAAGTTCAGAAAGCGCTGATTGTGTCATCCAGACATTATCATCATTTAACAAAACTTCAACTTTAGCTTTACCACTTGGTAAAGTATAAACCAGCATCTTAGATTTTTGATTCATGTTTCCTCCTCGTATTAATCAATTAAAGAAAAAATTATTTTTGGAATAACTTCATATCTAGTTTGATGATATTTCTTTATATCATCATTAGTTCTACCAGATACTAAAGATTTGTTTTCAATAGTATTATCAGATACAACTAGTAATGCTACACATTCTTTTTCTGAAACTTTACATGAACTAAATAAAGCTGATGTTTCCATTTCAATTGCTTTACAATCTTTATTTATAATTTCATCAATATGAGAAAATTGTCCTATAATTGTATCTACACTATAAACTTTAATATCTTTATAATCTATATTTTCATTTTTTAAATAATTTGTTGTTCTATCATATAATGTTTTTGTTGGATGATATTCTTTATGTAGAGATTTCTTGTTTATTGTTTCATACATATAGCTAGAAAATGCTTCTCCAGAAATACTTGTAGATGTAATTACTAAATCTCCTATATTAACATCTTTTGATATAGATCCAACAGAACCTACGAATATAATTCTTTTGCATTTAGTAAATGAAAGTAGTAATACTGTTTCTCCTACATTTGTTGCTCCAACATAACTTCTAATATGAAGAAATGATTTATTATTATAAGTTATTCTATGTACATCTGGAAATTCATCACTTAATAATTCAATCTTACAATCATAATTATTATATAATTTATTAGGATGCCACCAAGGAGCAAGTACAATTATTTCAGTTACATCATCTTCAGCTATGCCAAGCCTATTAACTAATTTAGAACTATCTCCATACTTATCAATTGATTGTTTTAATTGTTCTTTAGAAATCATTATAATCACTCCTATCACGCTTACATTATACATAAAAATTAATTTTATTTCCACCATTATATCTTCAGTTCCCATTGGAAATAAAGGTTCGATACTCGCAAATTAATGGTTTGATTCTGTGGCAAGCCTCCCATAGTTGTAAGTACAACTATTGGTATGTACTACAAAAAGTCTTTTAATTGCATAAAAAAAGAAACCATTTCACTATGTTTCAAGCAAAATGGTCTGCAAAATCAAAAATTAGTCCTCTTTATCAGAAGACTAACAGATGTCGATTAATGGTGGCCCCGGTCGGAGTCGAACCGACACGGTATTGCTACCACAGGATTTTGAGTCCAGCGCGTCTACCAATTTCACCACGGGGCCATATGATGATTATACCACTTTATGATTGATAAATCAATAAAAATTTTATCATTTTTATGGCCTTATTATCGGTAGTAACAAATATTATAGTTTATTAGGATCAAATACAATCCCACAGCCATTTTGGTCGTATAGTTTATCATGAGAATAGCAATAAGAGTTCAAATTATCAAAATTATTAAATGAAACTCTTATAGATTTTTCTAAGTCTATTGTTTCCGCAATTTCCAAAAAAGAATACATTCTTTTCTTTGGAAGTAATCTTGCACCATGTCCAACCAAGAAGTTATCAAAATCGTATTTTAAGATATTTTTAAGGTTAGTGATGTATTCAGTTACTGTTGTTGATTCTTCTAAAAAGAGCCAAACAAATGGACAAGTGCCATCAGATACGAGCATTAGTTTTTTGCTGGCAATGTATAAGGCAATGGATCCTTGAGTGTGTCCATAAAGGGGTAAGACTTCACATTTTAAGTTACCTAAGTCAAATATTTGTCCTATCTCAAGTGGTTTTAAGTTACCAGCATTTTGTGATAAATATGTTTCTTCATCGAAATTTATGGGAAGAATTTTTTGAGCTTTTGCTGAAAGAAGGTTTTGTTTCCTTCTTTCAAAGCTATTATGTTTATTTGCAAGATTGATATCATAAGGATGAATATAAACTTCAGAAAACTGGTAATTCCCACAGGAATGATCCATATGTCCATGACTATTTACAACAATCAATGGCTTAGAAGTTATGTTTTCTACTTCTTCTTTTAGATTTCCTATACCATAACAAGTATCTAGTAAAAGGGCTTTTGTTTCGCCTATGACTAGTGTTGCTAGTACACCAAGTTTATCTTTGATCTGATATAAATAATCATCATATTTTACAGTTTCAAAATAGCTCATTTTATTCACCTATAATATCTAGTATTATCTTATCTTTGTTTATATGTTTATTTGTTAGTTTATAACCTTTTCTTAGATTATTAATTGCTTCTTTAGTTGATTTGCCATTAGTATAAACTCTAGCAACTAAATCTCCTTTTTTAAGGTAATCTCCTTTTTTAGGATAGAAAATGATTCCAACACTTGGGTCAATTATATCATTTATTTCTTCGCGTCCTGCACCTAATAGCATCGCTGAAATACCCAATTCTTTCGTATCTATTTTCTCAACGTATCCAGTTTCATCAGAATATACTTCAACTATTTGTTTAGCAGGTTTAAAAAGATTATAGTTTTCAGTTACTCCTGGGTTACCTTTTTGCCATTTAATCATTTCTTTTAATTTGTTAAGTGCTTCACCATTTTGAATTTTTTCATTTATTATAGCAAAAGCTTCTTCTGTTGTTTTACTGATACCAGCAAGTTTGAGCATCTCCGCACAAATTTGATAACATAGTTCAGTGAAATCTTTTGGTCCATTTCCTTTTAATGTTTCAATAGCTTCGATTACTTCAATGCTATTGCCTATGGCTGTTCCTAATGGCTGATCCATATCAGTTATCATTGCCACAACTTTTCTTCCAAAGTGTGTTCCAATTGCAACCATTTTTTTAGCTAAAAGCTGCGCATCAGCTAAAGTTTTCATAAAAGCACCATCTCCGACTTTTACATCTAGCAAAATGATGTGTGCTCCACTAGCAAGTTTTTTCGACATAATGGAACTAGCAATTAAACCAATTGAATCTACTGTACCAGTAACATCTCGTAGGGCATAAAGCTTTTTGTCAGCAGGAGCAACATTAGCTGTTTGTCCAACTACAGCTAATCCAATTTCATTAACTTGTTTAATAAATTCATCCACCGTAAGCCCAATTTGAAAACCTGGGATACTTTCCAATTTGTCAAGTGTGCCGCCAGTATGACCTAACCCTCTACCACTCATCTTAGCTAGTTTCAAACCACAAGAAGCACATATAGGGGCTATAACTAAAGTTGTCTTATCACCCACACCACCAGTTGAGTGCTTATCAACTTTCACACCTTTGATATTAGATAAATCAACTTCATCACCACTTTTTAGCATTGCTTTTGTTAAAGCAAAAAGTTCCTCATCATTTAGTCCTTCATAACAAATAGCCATTAACAAAGCACTCATTTGATATTCAGGAATACTCCCCTCAACAAAACCATTAATTAAAAAACTAATTTCCTCAGGTGATAATTCTTTTCCTTGTTTTTTCTTTAAAATTAAATCAACAACTCTCATTATTGTACCCCTTTCTTTTAAACGAAAAAAAGATAGTTTACTTCTACCTTTTTATCTATATTTTATTCTTCGATTTTACTCTTTTCTTCTTCAAGAGCTTTTTTCAAACCATTGATACGCGCATCATCACGTACAGCTGCTTTTTCTTCTTTTTCAAGTTCATTCATTAAATATGTTATAGGATTTTCACCAATTGATGATAAATGATAACATTCTTCGATAGCAATATCATACCAACCATCAGCTGTCATAACGTAAGAAATATTACCACTTTCTAACATTTTATTAAGTTCATCGCTACGCTTTTGAGCTTGTTCTTTTAAATCCGCTAATTCTTTTTTTGCTGTGCGAATCAAATAAGCAAATTCACATATTGTTAAGAATAGAATAACACAAATAACAACTAAAATAATAAATAAGTTTTGAGAAAAAGCAAGTAAAGTGCCAATAGTATATGCTTGTAAATTCTTCTCAACTCTTATCTTTTGGCATAATGATTTGTATTTTTTTATCATAAAATACATTACTAAAAATAATACAATATCAACAACTATAAATATGATTGAAATTAATTTATAGTCTTTTCCTGCTTCTTCTGTAGCACCAAAAACATTAAATTTAGATATAAAAGCAATTGCAAGTAAAAGTAAAGTAATTATAGCATATTTTGAATTCTTAATTTTTTGAACCTTTTTATTCATATATAGTCTCCTTATAATAATATTATACATTATTTAATCAAAAATGTCAAAGAATTAAACACTTATGTTAATACTTTTTTTATAATCTTTCCTCATCTAGATTTTTTTGCATTATTTGTTTTATTTTCTCTCCGAGTTGGATAGTATTCATTCCTTCGTATTGGCTTTTATCAAGTACATCACACACCTTCAGGAGAACTTTTGTTCGCTTAAAAGGAAAGTTTTTGCTTATCTTATAACAATTATCAAGACAACATACAACAACTTTACATTGTGTTTTTAAAGCCATCTTTAGAGTTGCATCATGAAACTCACCCAATTCAGGGCCAAAACTTCTTGTTCCTTCGATAAATACTCCAACAGGAATTCCTCTTGAAATAGCATTTATCGAATTAATAATTGTAATTAGCCCTTCCCGATTATTTTGTCTATTAACATAATAGAAACCTGCATTTTTTAAATACCTTCCTACTAGAGGAATTTTTTCAATTTCCTTTTTCATAATAAAAACAACATTCTTCTTTTTTGTTCCAGCAAAGAAAAGTATTGGATCAAGAAGTGATTGATGGTTTATTACAACAATGTAAGGTTCATTTATTGGAAACAATTCTTTTCCCTTTGCAACAAGTTTAACTCTAAAGAATATTTTAAGAAAATCACAAACTAATTGGATTAAAACTTGATATATTGCTAGAGGCTTTTTCCTTTCAATAAGTTTTCCATCTTTATTCTTTTTTGTATAAGGAAGGAAAATAGTGATAAGATAAGCAAATAACAATAATAAAATAATAAAACCAATTACTGATGAAACAAATGCTACTATTAAAGCCCACAAAGGAAATGACAATAAATAAAATATTAAAGTAATGGTAATTGCAAAAAGCAAATCAATAATAATCAGTGCCATTATTTGTTCCTTTCATATATTGCAAATTGCAATTCTCCTTCTTCTTTTATAATGGTTTTTTGGTATTTGTTGTAGTCTATTTTAGAAAAATAGATATCACCATCATAAGCTTTATTAATATGAGTGATATATAATTTATCAGCATATGGAAGTGATAAATCATAAATAGTCTTTCCACCTATTATAAAATACTCTTCTTTTTCATTTTTTATTTCTTTTAAGAACTTTA
Organism: uncultured Coprobacillus sp.; assembly: GCA_964389905.1. GTDB lineage: Bacteria > Bacillota_I > Bacilli_A > ML615J-28 > CAG-698 > CAG-698. The sequence continues at coordinate 5,361 of CAYMGD010000036.1, forward strand.
TTAAATCATTTATTACAGTTACATCACTATAATTAAAATCTTTATTAAATGTTGCCACAATATTATTTCTGTTTGGCAAAGGTCTTCCTAGCCTATTATAAATAGAATAGAATGTATTCTCTCCCATAACAACACTTTTTCCTGTTGTTACACTTTTAAAATATTTTAAGTCTTCTGAATAATGCCAAGGTAAGTCATTACCTTTACCAATTAAGTTATTAATATCCATTGCAAAAATTAATGAAATCATACTGACACCTGACCTTTAATAGCTGGATATGGATCGTAATCAACAATCTCAAAATCCTCAAATTTAAAATCTTCAATATTTTCAACTTTTCTTTTAATAACAAGTTTAGGAAGTTTACGTGGCTTGCGTGATAGTTGTAAGTTTACTTGTTCTAAATGGTTTAAATAGATGTGACAATCGCCAAATGTATGAATAAATTCTCCTGGTTCTAAGTCACAAATAGAAGCTACCATCATCGTAAGAAGGGCGTATGAAGCAATATTAAAAGGTACACCTAAGAAAGCATCGGCACTTCTTTGATATAATTGGCAAGAAAGTTTTCCATCATTTACATAAAATTGAAATGCCATATGACATGGTGGTAAGGCCATTCTATCAACATATGCAGCATGCCAGCTATTAACAATTAATCTACGCGAGTTAGGATTTGTTTTTATTTCATTTATTACCCAAGCCAATTGGTCAACAGCATTATCACGTCCTTCGAAGTGGCGCCACTCATGGCCATACACAGGACCAAGTTCTCCCCACTTTTCCGAAAATTCATCATCAGTTTTAATTTTTTCAATAAATTCTTCCATTGTTTCGCCTTGATACTCTTTAGATTCAGTATATTTTTTGTAAGGCCAATCGTTCCAAATCTTTACATTATTCATTACTAAATATTTAATATTAGTATCACCTTTTATAAACCATAGTAATTCATGAATAATACCTTTAAGAAATACTTTTTTCGTTGTGAGTAAAGGAAATCCTTCGCTTAAATCATATCTTGTTTGATAGCCAAAAGTTGATATTGTTCCTGTTCCTGTTCTATCTTCTTTCTTTTTGCCATTTTCGAGAATGTATTTTAAGAAATCTAAATACTGCTTCATTTTGTATATCTCCTTATATGGTTTTTGTATTGTTTAATTATTAATATATTAATATTAACAATTAATATGATTAATATAGAAAGTATATCACAGAATAGAGAAAAATAAAAGAACATTTTTTCAAATTATAAATTGACAGAACATTTTTTCAAATTATAAATAAATTAAAAAGACTACTATCGCTAGTAATCTTTCTTAAAAACTTTTATTTTTTTAGTACATATCATTATTAACTTTTGGTTCATCTTTTTTTATTTCACCAACAGCAGCTTCAGTTGTTAGGAATAAACTAGCAATTGATGAAGCATTTAAAACCGCACTTCTTGTTACCATTGTTGGGTCGACAATTCCTTTTTCCCACATATTAACCCAAGTTCCAGTTTTTGCATCAAATCCTATGTTTTCTTCAGCTTTTAATTGTTTCTCAACAATATTTTTACCACTAAATCCAGCATTTTCTGCAATCTGATACAATGGTTCTGATAATGAATCAAGAACAACATTCATTCCTCTTTGAATATCAGTTACATCGCTAACAAGTTCTTCTTTTATCTCATTATAAATATTGATAAGTGTTGCTCCACCACCTAAAACAATTCCTTCTAAAACTGCTGCTTTTGTAGCATTAAGGGCATCCTCTAAACGTAATTTCTTTTCTTTTAATTCTGTTTCAGTTGTTGCTCCAACTTTAATTAGTGCTACTCCATTGCTTAGTTTTGCAAGACGATTTGCGATTTGTTCCTTATCATATTTTGATTGCGCTTTAGCTTGCATTTCAGAAAGTTTAGCAATATGTTCCTTTAGTAAATCTTTATCACCATTACCACCAATAATAGTTGTTGAATCTTTATCGATAATTATTTTCTTAGTACTTCCTAAATCATCTACTGTTATATCTTTTAACTCCATCTTCAAGTCTTTTTCAATAAACTTAGCACCAACTAGTAAAGCAATATCAGATAAAGTTTGAGCTTGATTATCACCAAAGCCAGGAGCTTTTGTTACGATAACATTAAATGTTCCTCTTAACTTGTTAAGAATAATTGTAGAAACAGTTTCTTGGTCCATATCATCGCATATGATAAGTAATGGTTTATGTGTTTTCACAATAGATTCTAAAACTGGTAATATGTCTTGAATTGAATTAACTTTATTATTTGTAACTAAAACTAGTGAATCTTCTAAAGTTATATTATTCTTTTCACGATCACCTAACATATAAGGAGAAATAAAACCTTTATCGTATTTCATTCCTTCAGTTATTTCAAGGCAAGTTTCAAAGCCTTTTGACTCATCAACATTAATTACACCATCTTTACCAACTTTTTCCATTGCTTGAGCAATAATTTCGCCTATTTCCGCATTTCCCGATGAAATTGTAGCAACAGAAGCAATGTCTTGACTTGATTCTATTTTCTTAGAATGTTCTAATAGTTTCTCACTAACTTTTTTAGCAGCTGTTTCAATTCCTTCACGCATTAAAACGGGATTAGCACCTTTATAGACTGAATTTAATCCTTCATGTATCATCTTCTGAGCCAAAATTGTGGCTGTGGTTGTACCATCACCTGCGGCATCATTTGTATTATTTGCTACTTCATAAATTAGTTTTGCCCCCATATTTTCAAATGGATCATCAAACTCAATTTCTTTAGCTATTGTTACACCATCATTAGTAATTAAAGGTGAGCCATAACTCTTTTCTAGAACGACATTACGTCCTTTAGGTCCTAAAGTTACTTTGACTGTATCAGAAATCTTATCAATTCCTTTTAAAATTGATTCCTTAGCTTCATTTCCAAACTTAATTTCTTTTGCCATAATTAAAACCTCCTATTTAATAACTGCAAGAATATCTTTATAAGAAACTAATAGATATTCTTCATCATTTTCTTTTATTTTTGTTGATGAATAAGACTTAAAGAAAACTTTATCGCCTTCTTTAATTTCTATTTTTAATTCTTTTCCTTCATTATACGCATTATCACTTACCGCAACAACATAAGCAAAATCTTCTTCTTCATTTTTCTGAGTTAGAACAATTCCACTTTCAGTCACTTTTTCTTTCAATGTTTTCTTTAAAACTACATAGCCATTTAACGGTTTAATCATTATTTTTACCTCCTATTGAATTTCGATATATCTTTTTTCAGGTTTCTTCTCTTCAACTTTCTTAACACTTAAGTTAAGAATACCATTATCTAATTTTGCTTCGATATCATTTTCATTAATTGCATCACCAACATAAAAACTTCTAGATGTTGTACCATAATAGCGTTCACGACGAATGTATTTACCATTATTCTTTTCACTATCATTATTATTATATTCAGCAACTATTGTTAAATAACCATCTTCAACAGAAACTTTAATATTTTCCTTTTTTACAGCTGGCAATTCAATTTCAAATAAATAATGATCCCCTTCATCTTTAATATTAGTTCTCATCATTTCGCTATTTGCACCTCTTTTATACTCTTTTCCAAAGAAATCTTCAAAGAATGGATCAAAAAATCCTAATTTACTTGTTAATTCATTTTTCATATTAATAATCCTCCTAACTTTTTAGCACTCTTTAATCTCAAGTGCTAATAATATTATACCACTATTTTTAGCACTGTCAATAGTTAAGTGCTAATTATTTTTAAAAAAAATAAAAAAATGACTCAATGGCACTTAAACGTCATTAACGTTAGTTCATCAAGTCAAATATTTAACTATTTAAGTTCAGCAAAGTATTTAATTGTTCTTACCATTTGTGAAGTATATGAATTTTCATTATCATACCAAGAAACAACTTGAACTTGATATAAATCATCAGCAACTTTAGCAACCATAGTTTGAGTTGCATCAAATAATGAACCATATTTAATTCCAATAATATCACTAGATACTAATGGTTCTTCTGTATAACCAAATGACTCAGAAGCTTGTGCTTTCATTGCAGCGTTAACTGTTTCAGGAGTAACTTCTTTATCAGATTTAACAACAGCAACAAGAATAGTTGTTGAACCAGTTGGAACTGGAACACGTTGTGCAGAACCGATTAATTTACCATTTAATTCAGGAATAACTAATCCGATTGCTTTTGCAGCACCTGTAGAGTTAGGAACGATGTTAACTGCAGCTGCTCTAGCTCTTCTTAAATCGCCTTTTCTATGAGGTCCATCAAGAACCATTTGATCACCTGTATATGCATGAACAGTTGTCATAATACCAGATTGAATTGGGAAATTGTCATTTAATGCTTTAGTCATAGGTGCTAAGCAGTTTGTAGTACATGATGCAGCAGAGATAATTTGATCTTCTGGTGTTAAGTTCTTATGGTTAACATTGTAAACGATAGTCTTTAAATCTTTTCCAGCAGGAGCAGAAATAACAACTTTCTTTGCACCAGCATTAATATGTGCCATAGATTTTTCTTTAGAAGTATAGAAACCTGTACATTCTAATACTACATCAACGCCTAATTCTTTCCAAGGGCAGTTTGCAGCATCTTTTTCAGCATAGATAGTAATTTCTTTACCAGCAACAACGATTGAAGATTCTTTTGCTTCAACTTGTTCTGCTAATGCATATCTACCTTGTGCAGAATCATATTTTAATAAGTGAGCTAACATCTGTGGAGATGTTAAATCATTGATGGCAACTATTTCATATTTGTCATCACCAAACATTTGTCTAAAAGCTAAACGGCCAATACGACCAAAGCCATTAATTGCTACTTTTACAGCCATAATTTATTTTCTCCTTTTTACTTTTGGTTTTTTACCTTATATAGTATACCACATTTATGAAAATAATACAATATTTTTATTATTTTGTTTTTATTAAAAACGCTTGTATTTTTTGTATATTTGTCATAATTAAAGTCTTTTTTGATCATCAATATACACAAGTAACGCCTGACATCCTCTTTCTATCTCATAATAGCACTTTTCAAATTCTAAAGTATACCATGGATCAGATATATCAGCATTTGATTTTGTAAAACTTAATAGTTTAAATATCTTATTATCTTTATCATTAGATATAATTCTTCTAATATTTCTTTCATTTAAACTATCCATTATAATGATATAATCATATTTATCATAATCATTTACTTCTATTTGTTTTGCTTTTCTTTTCTCATATGGAATATTAAATTTATCCAAAGTCTTTTTTGCTAGATAATAAATATCATTGCCAATTTCTTCTGTTGATGTTGCTTTTGATTCAATCAAAAAATCATTTCTGTTTTTGGTTAGATTTTTCATAATAAATTCCGCCATAGGAGATCTGCATATATTTCCATGGCACACAAATAATATTTTGTTCATAATCATTTCCCTTTTTTATATTTTATCTTTTATCTAACAAGTAAATTGCTAGAAAATTAGTGCTATTACCTAAAAGATATTCAGAACCTTCTAAACAACCTTCACTATATGCCTTGACTTTATTCATTACATCTATCATCGTATTACAATCATTTAGCCCCGACAATATTAATTTATTAGTTTTTAAGTCTGATAAAACAATTTCTTGCTTGCCATTTATAATTTTTACAATCGATGAATTGTTAATAAAATCTAATACATCTTTTAAATCTAAGCCAATAAGCGGTGGTAATGTAACCATTTCTTTTAATGTATTTAAGCAATTATATTTTAATAAAATAGAAAATTTATCTTCATCTAAGATTTCTTTAAATTTAGGTGTTATATCAATATAATGTTCGCAATACTTTTCAGTAACACTAGTTATGTTAGTTATAAAATCATTTGCAAATTCTATAACATTATTCTCATCAACTTTTTGTAACTTTTCAACATAAAATTCAACTTTTAAAGTAAGTTCATTATACAAATTAGTTAAAGCATCAAATAATGAATAATCCATTCCTTTATAAGTAATTACATATTCAAATAATGAATTTTGATTATTTTTTTCGCGTTTTGCATATATTAAAGAATATTTTTGGATTATAATTTCATATAATTCTTTTTCATCTAATTCAATAAAATCAGAACATATTTCATCATTTTTCTCGTCATTTCCTTTATTAAAAAAATGATAAACTTCAGTATTTAAATAATTTTCTAGTAAAGAGAGTTTATTCAGCATATATTTTTTGTCAACATTATTTGGATTGAAATATAATTCATCCATAATACTAATTACAATATCATCTCTAATTAAATCAATCAATCCATTATAAGTTTTATTTAAAACTTCAAAATAGTTTTTAAGAAATGTTGCTTCTTCCTTCAATTGTTTTAGAGGCATTTTCTTTACATAATCAATATATTCTTCAAATGTTTGCATAAATATACTATCATATTCTTCCTTTCCTTTTAAATTTATAAGATATTTCATAGTTCACAACAATAAAGTTAAAAAACTGTCTTAAACAAAATCATATTAACCATCATATGACGAAACGTCTTTTTATTCAACTGTAATCTCAACCTTTTTACCACTAAAGGCCACTCCATATTTGTATATTGTTGTAACACCAGCAGCAATAAGCTCTGTATCGTATTTTTTATCATTAATTTGTTTAAGGGCTACTTTTGACAGTTTTTTCAGTTCTTCTTCGGTGCAATTTTTTTCAGCTTTCAATTCTATTAAAATACCTGGCAAATTCTTTTTAATTGGCTTCAATTGAATATCATATCTACCATTTCCTGATTCTTTATTAGATGAAATAAAATAGCCACTTAACAAAGCGCATAACCCTAGCATAAAACCATGGTAAAAGTTTTCACCTGTAGCATCAAAACTACTCACTGACTGCATAAGCAAAGTTTGAATAAACGTTTTTAATTTTTGATTATCGCCAGTAAAAATAGCTTCTTGAACAGAAATAACGCTTGACTGAGGGAAAATATTATCAAGTTTTTGTAATATTTCTTTATGATAAACAAGAGAAATTTCTTTATTTGGCAAACCTACTTCACACATAAAATCGCCATTAAAGGCTAGCGTGCTTTTAAGTACTTTCAAATATCCTGTAGCTAATAAAAAACTATAAATCGTAGAAGGATTATTTTTAATTTGTGGATAAATAACATTAGTATCAATATAGGCATTAAAAGTTTTACCATTAACAAGGGAAGTAAGTCTTTCATAAATTTCTTTGTCTGCTTCAGAGATAATTTCACCAATTATATCGTTACTACCTGTAAATTGCCAATACGTTCTCGGTTCACACCCATTATTGAAATAGTTAATAACGGACCACGGATTAAAAATTTCCATTTTTCCAAAACGATAGCCATCATACCACTCGCAAATTTCATCATATTTGTTCTTCACGCCATAGTATGTCGCCATTTTTTTCACTTCTTCAGAAGTAAAGCCGAAATATGAACTATATTTGTTATCTAAAACAGAATTAATCGTAAGATTATTTAAACCGCTAAAAATGCTTTCTTTTGCAACACGTAAAATACCTGTCAAAAAACCATATGACAAATGTTTATTGTCTTTAAATCCACCCGAAAAAAGATTTTGCATAAATAGAATAACTTTATCATAAAACCCTCGCATATAGCCTTGTTGGATAGGAACATCATATTCATCGACAATAATAATAGTTTTTTTATCATAATGTTCGTCTAACATTTGTGATAACTGTGAAAGTGATATCATCATATCATTTTCCGTAGCCTTTCCATCTAGCACTTTACAAATATATTCTTTGCTATATGAACTCAGTTTTGAACTATTTAAAAGTTCATTATGTCTTTCAAATTCATTGCGCAAGATTTTATATATTAAATCATATGTTGCTTCCCAAGTTTCTCGCTTAACGTCCTTAAAAGACACAAAAATTACTGGAAATTTCCCTTGATAGTCACGATACTTTTGACCACACGACCAAATCAGTTTATCCTCAAAATAAATAGAAGTATCTTCATTCGTCTTCTCAAAAAAGGTGCGAAGCATATCCATATTTAAAGTCTTTCCAAAACGACGTGGACGGGTAAACAGTGAAACCATTGGACGTTCATCAATAAAATCTTTAATCATCAAAGTTTTATCAACATAATAATATTCTGTAGAAGCTAAACGATAGTCAGAAACGCCAATTGGTAATGGTAATCTTTCCGAAAAGTTTTCTTTATAATGCATAGTAGATTTTACTCTTCCGTCCATTGGTTTCTTTGCATTTCTTGGAATTAGCCAAGATTTTCCTTGTTTAAAGGCACCTATAATTTTTCCATCTTCGCAAAGATTACGAACTCTTCTTTCGCTTACATTCCATAGTTTCGAAGCGTCCTTTACAAACATTACTTCATTCATAAGAAAACCTCCTTATATTCGTTATTTTTATTATACAGCAGATTCGGAACAATGTCAACATACTTTCGGAATAATATTAATGTTTTTCGGAACAATGTAAAAGTACATATTGTTGTATTTTACAAATATTATTGATAATTTTTATTAATTATTAAAAACCTCATCACAAAATCTATTCCATTTTTCTTCGTATTCTTGATGATTAACAAGAATCATATCCTTCGGAGAAAAAATATTTCTTTTTTTTGCTTCTAAAACAAATTTATAAATCCATTCATCTGTAGCGCTAACAACTGCATATACACTTTCATAACCTTTAATAGTTGCATAGTATAGTCTCGTATGGCCATCTAAAGAAATATATTTATCATTATAAGGTATTACTTGAATAATAATATCTTGCTTTCTTTTTATATAATTTGAGATCGCTGAAACTTTATCCTCATCAATATAAAACTGTGATGGTTGAATTTTATCCAATGGAATTTCTATTATTTCTGTTTTAGGAAAAATTTTTACAATATTCTTTTCTTCATCGTAAAACTCATAGATATGAGGCGCATAAAAACGAAATTCATCAATCAATTTTAAAAACAAGTTTTTATCTTCGCCACGAATTATTGCTGAATGATTGGATACAATTTCTACTTCATAAGGTTTCCCATTAACAAGGAAGCATCCATGTTGAAGAAGCACCTTTTTAGTAAAACGTAAATCATTATAGTCATCTATTCTTTTTATCTTCATAATCTATTTTATTTCTTCTTTTCTTTGTAAGATTCTTTCAATCTATCTATTGCCATTTCAACACTCATAGTATGATATGGATAATAAGTTGCTCTCATTGTTTCTGCTTTTGCTTGTTTATAGATATCCTTACTGCTTTCTTTCGTATAATAATGCCACATTCTGTAAACATAACCCGTCCAGTAAAGTGTTTCAGTATCATAAATTTCAGAACCTTTAACTAGCTTATCTTTTAATTCTGTTTCAATACGTTCCATAATGTACTCTTTTCCCGCCCATTGCATATGATTAAATTCAGAATCGAGATTATTTGCAATTTGAGATGTCATAAAAGCAGATATAAAACTTTCACTATTATAACCTTTTTCGCGACTCATTTCAAAAAGTTTACCTTGCATATCACTAAGTATCAATTTCAAAGCATCAATCATTATTCACTCCTCATAATCTCATCAAAGTATTTTCCCTTTCTTCGATATTTCACAAGAATATCTTCAGTCAAAGATATTCCTTCTTCTCTACATTTTATACTCATATGTTCTAAAATTTTTAATTCTAATTTATTAAATGATGTTTCCGTTAAAATCTTTATTCTATCACATGCTTTTTGATTAATTGCGACATATTGTTTGCCAAGATCAAGTGCAGATAAGCTGTTAAGCAAAGCTTCATCAGTTATTTCTTTTTCAAAGAATCTTGTCATAACTTTGTACATTCTATCATCTACAATATACCCAACAATCATATCATAATTATCTGTCATATGAGCATATTTATTATAAATAACAGTCTCTTTATATTCTTTCATATATCCCCGATAATAAGCAATCAAAAGTGCCCAATCTAATACCACTTCTACATTCAATATTTTAAGTCCTTCCAAATCAACCGTAATCGAATAAAATTTGGGTTCATTTTCATCACATACCAAAGTAAGTGGTTGTGCTGGATCAGTTCCCATATAAAAACCTTTTCCGAAATCACAATAAGCACTACTTATTGGTTTAATAGATCCAACAATACCTTTTTTAGAACCATGATAAAGAATAAGTAAATCTTCTTCTTTGTTTTTCACTTTATCAACAGCATAAGAAAATAAATCAATATTTTTAGTTTTGCAAAATTCAAACAGTTGTAATTGTGCCATATTATTAGGCATCGTTTTGCCATTTTCCCAACGATTTACTGATAACGGAGTCGTTCCAAGCGCTTTTGCAAATTCTTCTTGGCTCATTTGTGCTGATAATCTAATTTTTTTTATCAATTTATTCATAGTTTTCTCCTATCATTATTCGTTTTTTTATATATTATGATATGTTAAATGTCAATATCTTATATATTTTAGTCAGGATAAACGCACGAAATTTTTTTAAAAATATATTGGCAACAGTTAATTTTAACCTTTTTATGGTAAAATATATTACACAAGTGTAATAGAGGCATTAGGTAGCCTAAACTATTTTTTATGTGATAACAAGGCAATTGTTTCTACGTTACAAGTACGTGGAAAAAGATCAACACAGAGAACTTCAGATATATCATATTCGTCTTTAAGTATACTTATGTCTCTAGCCATCGTTGAGACGTTACAAGAAACATAAACGACTTTTTCAATTTTAGATTTTTTTATTGCTTCAATTACTTTTTCATCTAGTCCTTTTCGAGGTGGATCAACAACTAAAACATCAATTTTTTCCTTGATGTCATTAATTTTATCTTCTACCGCTCCTACAATAAACTGAGCATTATCGATATTATTTATTTTTGCATTTTCTTTAGCATCTTTAATTGCTTCTTCTACTATTTCAATACCATATACTTTTTTTGCTTTTTGAGCCAAAAGCAAACTAATTGTTCCAACGCCGCAGTAACAATCTAATGCCACATCATTTTTTGTAATTTTCGAAAACTCCAGTACTTTTGTATATAGTTTTTCTGTTTGTTTATGATTGATTTGAAAGAATGCTTTATGGGACATTTTAAATTTTAAGCCTAAAATATCTTCAATAAGATAATCATTACCATATAAAACTTTGTATTTATCTCCTAAAATAATATTGTTTTTATTTTTGTTGATGTTTAATATTATACTTTTTACGGTTGGAAATTTATTGATTATCTTTTTAGTTAATATTTCAATATCACTTTCGTTGTATTCACATACAATTAAAGCTATCATATATTCATCATTAGAGTTTTTTCGAACCAAAAGATGTCTTAGAGAACCTTTATGATTTTTTTCATCATAAGCTTTTATTTTATACTCATTCATTATATTTTTTACAAATATTGCTATATCGGTAGTGAGATCTGTTTGCAATAAACATTTTCTAACTTCTATTATGTTATGACTTTGTTTTTGGTAAAAGCCGCAAATAGCTTTGCCATTAAAATCTTGGAAAGGAATTTGCACTTTATTACGATAATGCATTGTATTATCTGCTTTGAGAATATTTGTTATTTTATAATCTAAATGCCCTATCTTTTTGTACGTATCATTTACCATTTTTAATTTAAATGCTGTTTCTGCATCATAACTCATATGACATAAGTCACATCCTCCACATTTTCCAAATAGATCACATTCAGGTCTGATTCGTTCAGGTGAGTTTTCACTTCTTTTTATAACTTTTGCATAGCCAAAGTTACTATTTGCTTTTATAACTTCTACTTCAGCTTTTTCTTCAGGAAGTAAGTTGAATACAAAATAAGGTTTTTCATTTATCCTTACTACACCTAATCCTTCATGAGTTAAATCAGTACACTTCACATTAAAAAAATCCTTCATTTTTTTCACATCCTTATAATATACTAAATAGTATATCAAAAAAAGAGAAAAAAAGGAAGAATATTTTGTTAAGTTTGATTTTTTAAATTTAGTTTTCTCAAAATTGTTTTAGGCGGATAATAATTATATGTTATCTTTATAACGCTCATTAGTGGCACCGAAAGAATCATTCCTATGATACCTAAAAGCTCTCCGAAAAGAACTAAACCAAATATCACTAGTACAGGATGTAAATCATTATTCTTACCGTGAAGATAAGGGGAAATAATATCTGATTCTATTATTTGGATAATTATAACCACTAACAAAACAATCAATGCAAGTTTTGTCGAGGACACAAGAGCATATACCACAGGGAAAAATCCACCGATGTATGGTCCTAAGTAAGGTATTACATTTGTCACAGCAACAATTAAGCCAAATACAAGTGGATGTTCTAAACCAACAAGCCAAAATAATCCTGATGACATCAAAAACATTATTAACATAATAACTAAAGTTGTTTTTAAAAATCTATAAATTGATTTATTTATCTCAGATAAATACTGTTTAAAGTGGATTTTATTTCTTTTAGCGAGTTCATCTTTTATTTTCTTTTTGATTTTTTCAAAATCAATCATTAGATAAATAAGTGTCATTGGAATCACTATGATAATGCTAATATAATCAAATAACTTCTTTATTACTGTTTCTGGTTTAATCGCTAATGTATTTATATATTTCTTTATTAGTTCTTTTAAATTATCAAACGAAGGTTGATAATTATGAGGAAGAAAATCAAATCTCTTCGCAAAACTATTAATTTTAGTTTCTAATGATTCAATAATAGTTTCATAATTATTAACAAATTCTTCTATTTCTTTCATAAAGAAAGGAATAGCAAGAGAAAAAATAAAATAAACGATAAGCAGTAAAACCACAGCAATAACAATAACTGCATAACTTCTTCTTTTTAAATATTTAGTAAGAAATGTTACAAAGGGATTTAGAATATATGCTATTACAAAAGCTATAAAGAAAGGTAAAAAAATTCTAAATATATACGAAAGTAAATATAATAGCTTTGGCCATATTATAAATAATATATAGAAAGAAATAGAAAGCAAAATAAAGAAAATAAGATTCTTGATATGTTTAGACACAGCATTCACCATTAATATTATATGATAAAATGCCTTTTTTAAACATAAATAAAAAGCACTAGAAAGTTAGTGCTTTACAAAATATTCTATTGCTTCTTTATATCCTTGAAAATGTTTACCCATAATCGTTTTAACACAAGCTGATGATATCACTGAGTTTTTTCTAAACTCTTCGCGTTTTGCGATATCACTTAAATGAACTTCTACTGTTTTTATATTAACAGCCCTTCTTTTACAAATGTTGTACTAAAAATGCTTCTATCACTACTGTTGTAGCCT
>CAYMGD010000037.1:0-18698 GCA_964389905.1 uncultured Coprobacillus sp.
AGGCTACAACAGTAGTGATAGAAGCATTTTTAGTACAACATTTGTAAAAGAAGGGGTTACAATGGATGATTATGGCTATCTAACAACAAGTGGAGTAGGAACTGCTACACTAACTGGAACATATATAATAAATCCTAATGTAACAATAATAATTCATATTAATTTTGAAGAATAAATATGTTAATTTGTTTATATAATAAATCGTCATATAAAATATTATAACAAGAATAAGACCATAATTTAAAGCAAAGAACTTTAGAATTGTGGCCTTTTGTGCTTTAGGTATGTATAATAACTAAGAAATGATATTTTTCGAGATGAAAGTTCAATGAAGTGTTAGTTCTAGACATTGGTGACCATAGTGAGGTGGCGTCTGTTGGAAGTCTTAAACAAAATCTTGGCCTAAGGGACACAAACAAGTCGTGTAAGATCATAGTATGTGTACTAGAAAGCACTGAAGGACAGAATGTTATGCTTATACTACAAATGTAAATTAGATGTTGTACGTAAATCAGCAAAATTTGTTCGACTGTTATATTAGGAGAAAGTTACAAATGAAATTACATGAGCAAATAATAGATAATACAAACATAACAAGAGAGTAGAAAAGGTTGTTAAGAATGCTAGTAGTGGTATAGATGAAATGAATGTATTTCAAATACTACAAGGAGAACAATTATAACTATTATTATCAGATGTAATTTTTAAAGGAATAGATAATAAACTTGTATCATTTTAAAAATGCAGATAGTTCAAACTTGACACAAGTGTTGAAGTGTTATAAAATAGTTCATAAGGAGGAAAAATTATAAAAATGTTTCTTAAAAATATAAAGATGGATAAGAAGAAATTATTAATGCTATTATTATTTATATTATTATTAGGAATAGGATGTAATAATAATGTATGTCAACACGAAATTGAAAGTGTTGCAAGTGTAGAAGCAACATGTACAAAAGAAGGTAATGTAGAGTATTATCATTGCACTAAATGTAATAAATATTTCATTGATAAAGAATTAACAAAAGAAAAGACATATGAAGAGTTAATAATTAATAAAACAAATCATATTGAGTCAGATTGGATAATTGATACAGAAGCAACTTGTACAAATCAAGGCTTAAAGCATAAAGAATGTACAGTATGTAAAGAAAAGTTACAAGAAGAAGTAATAGAAGAAAAAGAACATAACTATACTAAAACAATTATTGCACCAACATGTGGGGAAGAGGGATATACTCTTTATACATGCAGTTGTGGAGATGAGTACAAAGATAATTATGTTGATGAATTAGGACACAAAGAAGAAGTAATACCAGGATTTGATGCAACCTGTACAAAACCAGGTTTAACTGAAGGTAAGAAATGTTCAGTTTGTGGTGAAATATTAACGCCTCAAACAGAAATAAAAGCTTTAGAACATAATTATAATACAAGTAATATTGTACTAATAGATAATGGCAACAAAGCAGTAACAAGATATAACTGTTCTAATTGTACTAACTATAAAGATGAAGTATATACTGGTTATTATTTATTAAATGATGAAGCTTATGAATTTGATAATTCAGGTAGTAGAGTAAATTTAAATAAATCATTCATAGAAGTTAATGGTAATACCTATTACATCATTAATAATATAATTGTTAAAAACTATTATATAATTGATGGTACAATCTATGACTTTGGTAATGATGGAATAAAACAAGATGCAGTTCTAACAGATAAAGTTATAACAATTGATAATAATAAATATTATGTAATCAATAATGTAATTCAAAAGAATGCTTTTGCAATTTATGAACAAAAAATCTATTATTTTGATGGAAATGGAAAAGCAATAATAAATACAACATATAATGGATATTTATTTGATGCTAATGGATATTTAATTGGTAATGATATATTAATAGAAATAAATGGTAAAGTATATTATGTTAATGATAATAATGCAGTTATACATGAACATAATATAGAACATATATCATATAAAGAAGAAACATGTACAGAAGATGGTAATATAGAGTATTTCTATTGTACTAAATGTAATAGATACTATAAAGATAGTTCTTATACAAAAGAAATAGCATATATAGATATTGTTATAAAAGCATCACATAATATTACAAAATATGAAGGTAAAGAATCAACATGTACTCAACAAGGATATAAAGCATACGAAGCATGTTCTAAATGTTCATATACTACATATGAATCTTTACCATTAAAAGAACATACACTTACTGACTGGATAATAGATACTGAAGCAACTTGTACGCAAACAGGAAGTAAACATAAAGAATGTACTGTCTGCAAGAAGACAATTGAAACAGAAACTATTGATGCACTTGGTCACAATTACGTTGATGGAGTTTGTAGTAATTGCAATATCGAAAAACAAAGTATAGGATTAGGATTAACTTTAATAAATAATGAGTATTATAAAGTGACTGGTATAGGATCTTGTACTGATAAAGATATAGTTATACCAAATATATATAATAATAAACCTGTAACAAGCATAGGAGGGCATGCGTTCGGTGGACGTAACAGCTTAACAAGTGTAACAATCTCCGATAGTGTCACAAGCATAGGGAATTCTGCGTTCCGTAATTGTAACAACTTAACAAGTGTAACTATAGGAAATAGTGTCACAAGTATAGGGAATTCGGCGTTCTATGATTGTAGCGGCTTAACAAGCATAACAATACCAGATAGTGTAACATACATAGGAGATGATGCGTTCTATAATTGTAGCAACTTAGAGTATAATATATATGATAATGCTAAATACTTAGGTAATAAAAATAATCCATATGCATTATTAATATATGCATCATCAACAAGTATAGAAACTTGTACTATAAATGCTAATTGCAAGTTTATACACTCGGCTGCATTTAAAAATTGTGGCAACTTAACAAGCATAACGATTCAAGATAGCGTAACAAATTTAGGAAGCTCTGTGTTCGAAAATTGTAGCAATATAACAAATATAACAATCCCAGATAGTGTCACAAGCATAGAAAATTATACTTTCTCTTATTGTAGTAATTTAACAAGTGTAACTATAGGAAATAGTGTCACAAGTATAGGAGAATATGCGTTTAATGGTTGTAACAACCTAACGAGTGTAATTATTGGAAATAGTGTCACAAGTATAGGAAGTAATGCGTTCTCTGGATGTAGCAACCTAACAAACATTACAATTCCAGATAGTGTCACAAGCATAGAAAGTTTTGCGTTCTCTGTTTGTAGCAGTTTAACAGAAATAACAATCCCAGATAGTGTCACAAGCATAGGAGGGTATGCGTTCTCTGGATGTAGCAATCTAACAAGCATAACAATTCCAGATAGTGTCACAAGCATAGAAGATCATACGTTTGATTGTTGTAACAACTTAATAAGCATAACAATACCAGATAGTGTCACAAACATAGGAGAATTGGCATTAGCAGGTTGCAGTAAGTTAACAAGTGTTACTATTGGAAATAATGTCACAAGCATAGGGAAAGGTGCGTTCTATAATTGTAGCAACTTAACTGATATATATATAACAGATATAACTACTTGGTGTAATATTGCAGGATTATATCATATTATGTGTCATGGCTCAAAAAATAAAAATTTATATTTAAATAATGAATTAATAACTGATTTAACAATACCAGATAGTGTTACAAGCATAGGAGAAGATGCGTTCTATAATTGCAGCAACTTAACAAGTATAACAATTCCCGATAGTGTTACAAGCATAGGAGAAGATGCGTTCTATAATTATAGCAACTTAACTAATATATATATAACAGATATAACTACTTGGTGTAATATTGCAGGATTATATCATATTATGTGTCATGGCTCAAAAAATAAAAATTTATATTTAAATAATGAATTAATAACTGATTTAACAATACCAGATAGTGTTACAAGCATAGGAGAAGATGCGTTCTATAATTGTAACAACTTAACAAGTGTAATTATTGGAAATAGTGTCACAAGCATAGGATATTCTGCGTTCTCTGGATGTAGCAACTTAACAAGTGTAACAATCCCAGATAGTGTCACATACTTAGGAGATTATGCGTTCAATGATTGTAGCAACCTAACGAGTGTAATTATTGGAAATAGTGTCACAAGCATAGGATATTCTGCGTTCTCTGGATGTAGCAACTTAACAAGTGTAACAATCCCAGATAGTGTCACAAGCATAGGGGGTTCTGCGTTCTCTGGTTGCAACAGTCTAACAAGCATAACAATCCCAGATAGTGTCTCAAGTATAGGAAACTGGGCGTTCTATAATTGTAGCAACTTAACAAATATAACAATCCCATTAGTAGAAAGATTTTGTGATGTTTTTGGAGAATATGAAAATGTACCAAGTACATTAAAGAAGGTAACGATAACATCTGCATTAAGTATAAGAAACCGTGAGTTTTATAATTGTAGCAACTTAACAGAAATTATAATTCCAGATGGTGTCACAAGTATAGGGGAATATGCGTTCCAAAATTGTAACAGTTTAACAAACATAACAATACCAGATAGTGTCACAAGTATAGGTGACGGCGCGTTCTATAATTGTAGTAACTTAACAGAAATAATAATCCCAGATAGAGTCACAAGCATAGGAGGTTTTGCATTCTTAGGTTGTAGCAACATAACAAGCATAACAATCCCAGATGCTGTCACATGTATAGGAGGTTTGGCATTTGAAAATTGTAGCAATTTAACAAGTGTAACTATAGGAAATAGTGTCACAAGCATAGGATATAATGCATTCTTTTACGGATGTGGGAACTTAAAGAATGTATATATAACAGATATAACTACTTGGTGTAATATTATAGGATTAAATTATATTATGTGTCATGGTTCAAAAAATCTATATTTAAATAATGAATTAATAATTGATTTAACAATACCAGATAGTGTCACAAGCATAGTAGACTATGCGTTCTATAATTGTAGCAACCTAACAAGTATAACAATCCCAGATAGTGTTACAAGCATAGGAAATTATGCGTTCTCTGATTGTAGCAGTTTAACAAGTATAACAATCCCAGATAGTGTCACAAGCATAGGAGAATGGGCATTCCATGATTGTAAGATTTTAACAAGTATAACAATACCAGATAGTGTCACAAGCATAGGAAAATCGGCGTTCTATGGTTGTAAGATCTTAACAAGCATAGCAATCCCAGATAGTGTCACAAGCATAGGGAATTCGGCGTTCTATGATTGTAGCGGCTTAACAAGCATAACAATACCAGATAGTGTAACATACATAGGAGATGATGCGTTCTATAATTGTAGCAACTTAGAGTATAATATATATGATAATGCTAAATACTTAGGTAATAAAAATAATCCATATGCATTATTAATATATGCATCATCAACAAGTATAGAAACTTGTACTATAAATGCTAATTGCAAGTTTATACACTCTTTTGCGTTCTCTTACTGTAGCAACCTAACAAGCATAACAATCCCAGACAGTGTCACAAGCATAGGACAACAAGCGTTCGATGGTTGTAACAACTTAATAAGCATAACAATACCAGATAGTGTCACAAACATAGGGGCGGGTGCGTTCAGTGGTTGTAGCAGTCTAACAAGTGTAACAATACCAAATAGTGTCACAAGTATAGGAGATTATGCGTTCTATAATTGTAGTAGCTTAACAAGTATAACAATCCCAGATAGTGTCACAAGCATAGGATATGGTGCGTTCTCTGGATGTAGCAACCTAACAAACATTACAATACCAGATAGTGTCACAAGCATAGAAAATTATGCGTTCTCTGGATGTAGCAACCTAACAAACATTACAATCCCAGATGGTGTTACAAGCATAGAAAATTATGCGTTCTCTGGATGTAGCAACCTAACAAACATTACAATCCCAGACAGTGTCACAAGTATAGGAAGTTTTGCATTCCGTAATTGTAACAACTTAAAGGCAGTTTATTACAAAGGATCTGAAAGTGATTGGAGCAATATGGCTATATTAGATAATAATGACTTAATTAAAAATGCAAAAATGCATTATTATAGTGAAACTGAACCTTCGTTGAATACTGATAAAACAGAATATAATGGCAATTATTGGCATTATGATACTGATGGAAAAACTATTATAATATGGGCTAAATAGGATACTATATTTTGTGTATTAGTCTTATGTAATAATTCATATTAGTTTTGAAAATAAATATATTAGAAGTATTATGTGACTTAATATAATTGTAAAAAGGTAATTATTGATTAGATTCTTAGTATCTAACTATAACTACCTTTTTTATATTTTGCTTATTATAATTATCAATAAAAAAAATGTCAAAAGGAAAAGAAAAAAGTATTAAATATATCAAATAAATGAGAAAGAATATTTATATATTTTAAATATTATTTTTATGTAAAAAAACGGAAATATCGAAAAATGAAAGAAATATATTCACATTTTGTCACATAATATTTTTACAAAAATACAAAAAAATAACAAATAAAATAAAAAATTAGTCATTTGTACACATTTTAAAGAATAGTATTAATAAAAGTAAAAATAATCTTTAAAATTATAGTTATTTGGTGTATAATTATAATATTAATAAAACAAAGGAATGAATTGAAATGTTAAATAATAATTCTTTAGAACATATTGCAATTATTCTTGATGGTAATGGTAGATGGGCAGAGAAAAACGGACACACAAGGAACTATGGACATAAAAGAGGATGCGATAATTTAGTTAAAATTGCTAGATTTGCTCGCAAGAAAAATATCAAATATTTGAGTTTGTTTACTTTTTCTACGGAGAATTGGTCAAGACCTAAAAAAGAAGTTGACTATTTGATGTCGCTAATAAGAATATATTTAGATAAATATTTAAATGAACTAAAAAAGAATAATGTTAAAGTGAATGTTTTGGGCAGAAAAGATAATCTTCCTTCGGATATACTTATGCTTGTGAACAGGTGTGAAGATGAAACAAAAGATAATAATGGTTATTATTTAAATATATGTTTTAATTATGGCTCGCATCAAGAAATTGTGCAAGCTGTGAAAAACGTATGCCGAGATGTTCAAGAAAATAATTTGAATATTGATAGTATTGATGAACATCTTTTTAGTAAATATCTTTATACAAAAGATATGCCACCAGTGGATTTACTTATTCGTACTAGTGGAGAACAAAGGTTAAGTAATTTTTTGCTTTGGCAAATTGCTTATAGTGAATTATATTTTACAGATGTTTATTGGCCTGATTTTTCAGAAACTGATTTAGAAAAGGCTATTGAAAGTTTTAATAAAAGAAATAGACGTTTTGGAGGACTAAAATGAAGAAAAGATTAATTACGGGAGCTATAATGTTAGCTGTATTGCTTCCTTTAGTGATAATTAATACAGATATTACGGATACTTTATATGTTTTTCTTGCAATGTTTATGTGCTTTGTTGGAGGATATGAATATGTTTCCAAAGCTTTTGCAAATCGTAAAGGACTAGGTATTTATAAAATAATAGTTCCAATCTTTTCAAGCCTTTTAGCTTTTTCTGCGTGCATCGCAACATGTCAACTTGGTTCTAATGATTGGTGGTTTGGCGTGGCATCTTATAAATATTTTCTTTTGTCACTTTTAGTATTTTTATGTGGTTTAGTTATTATATGTGCTATTAGTATCTTCAACAAAAATACGAGTGGTAATGATGTTTCAACGTGCTTTTGTGCATTAGGTTATACAGGCTTAATGTTAGGATATGCTTTAAGTATACGATTTCTTGAACCAAGGAATTTAAATAGTTATGGCATAGTTTTAAATGGTACAAAGTGTTTCCTTTATGTGTATACTATTGTTATTCTTACAGATAGTTTTGCATACATTTTTGGGAAAGCTTTGGGAAAGAATAAATTATGCCCTAGTATTAGTCCTAATAAAACTAAAGAAGGAGCTTTAGCAGGATTAATTGGTGGAAGTATATTTGGTGTTTTAGGATTGTACCTTTATGGAATTGCTGATGTGAAAAATCATTTATTCTTAACTATTTTAATTGGTTTAATTGTTTCAGCAATTATTTCTTGTACAGTTCAATTAGGCGATTTAGTTGAATCAAAATTTAAAAGAACTTATGAAGTAAAAGACTTTGGAAATATTCTTCCTGGTCATGGTGGAATATTAGATCGTTTTGATAGCTTATTATATTCAGGAATTGTCTTTTATATTATAGTAATAGTAATGGAAGTGTTTATCCTTGGCTAGAATAAGAGATATAGTTTTATTAGGTGCTACTGGTTCAATAGGCCTTCAAACATTAAAGATTTGCAAGGAAAAGAATATAAGTGTTAGGGCAATTGCTTTTAATGAAAATTATGGCGAAGGTATAAAAATCATCAAAGAGTATAAACCATTATATGTGGCTGTTTCTTCACTCTTATCTTTTGAAAAATTGAAAGAATTAAATTTTAAAGAAACAATAATTGAATATGGCGATAAAGCCTTAGAAAAAGCACTAAATTATTCACATAATATTGTTAACGCCATAACAGGTTTAGCAGGTTTAAAACCGACTATTTGGTCATTACAAGAAAAGAATACTCTTTTTCTAGCTAATAAAGAATCTCTTGTGGTGGCTGGTGATTTGATAAAAAAAGAAGCTAAAGAAAAGAATGTAAAAATTGTTCCAATTGATAGCGAGCATGATGCTATTAATAGGTTAATTAATAATAAACCTATAAATGTAAATAATAAAATTAAGAAAATAATAATTACAGCATCTGGTGGAGCATTTCGTGATAAGACTCGAGAAGAATTAAAAGATGTTTCAGTTGGGGAAGCTTTAAAACATCCTAATTGGTCAATGGGTAAAAAAATTACTATTGATTCAGCAACTATGGTTAATAAAGGTTTAGAAGTAATTGAAGCTCACCATTTGTTTGATATTGAGTATGATAAAATTGATACTATTATTCATCCTGAAAGTATAATTCATTCGATGGTTGAATTTATTGATGGGAGCGTTGAAGCGGTGATGTATATGCCGTCAATGCTTGTGCCTATCCAAAATGCTTTATTAGGTGAATTTGAAAATTTAGAAGTTTCCAAAATTGATTTTGTAAAACTTTCAAAACTAAGTTTTAAAGAAATGAATTATCAAAGATTTCCGATGATAAAACTTGCATATGAAGTTGGCAGAAAAGGTGGATTTTATCCTACTTGTTATAATGCTAGCAATGAAATTGCAGTACAGTTATTTTTAGAAGGAAAAATATCATTTCTTGAAATTGAAAAAATAATTACTGATATGATTAATAAATTTAATTCAATGGAAATAAGTAAATTAGACTATAATTTTGATAATATATTATTAGTTCATAATCAAGTAATAAAATGTATAAAAGAGGTGTATAAATGAATTTAATGAACATTTTAAGTTTTAGTACCTTTATGCAAGGTGTTTGGGACTTTATTGTAAATTTAATAGTATTTGCCCTTGTTTTGGGCTTAATTGTTGGGATACATGAGTTTGGTCATTTCCTTTTCGCAAGGAAAGCTAATGTCTTATGCCGTGAATTCGCAATTGGTATGGGACCAAGACTTTGGAAGAAGAGAAAGGGCGAAACAGTTTATTCGCTAAGGGCTTTTCCAATCGGAGGGTTTTGTGCTATTGCTGGAGAAGAAGTTGAAGGAGATCCTTTCGAAGGACTAAAACAAATAAAACTAAATGTTGTTGATGGGGTGGTAAAAGGTTTTTATCCAGAAATTGATGATGAAAACTTTGCATATCCTATTTATGATATTGTAGAGTATGATATATTTGATGCTAATGAAACAGGAGAACTATATTTTGTTGCTTCCCGCAATGGCGAAGAATTCAGGTTTAGTGTTGATCCACAAGCGATAATATATTCTAAAAAAGACGAATGGCAAATTGCTCCTTACAATCGCACATTAGGTTCAAAAGGAAAACTTGCTAGAGCTTTAGTTATGTTTGGTGGACCATTAATGAACTTTTTACTCGCTATCGTAGTTTTCTTTGTTTGTGGGCTATGTTTAGGTTTTAGTGATTATTCATCAAATAAAATTGGTGATGTTACTATGGGAGATATCACCGAATATTATGGAAAAAGTTATACGATTGATGAAGTTTCTTCTTTAGATAAAAATAATGTATTTGGAATATATTCAGAATCAATAAATAAGGATAAATATTCTAATACTTCATCTTGGGAGAATATTGAAGAATTTATAAAGCTTTACAATGAAAAAGGATTAACTGAAAAAGTTGTAGTTATACATCGCCGAAGTGTATATTTACAAGCAGGAGATAAAATATATAAATTATCATCAAAAACTTTAGGAACAGTTGATAATATAAAAACTTATACGGAAATACAAGATTTTATCGATGAATACAATGAAAAAGGCTTAGCTGAAAAAATAACTATTTACTTTACTCGTAGTGGTGAGGAAATGGTTATTGAAGGATTACCATTTATTTCAGTAAATAATATTGGTATCGGAAGTGGTTGGAACTATGATCCTGAAGGTGAAGCTATAGTAAAAGCCATTAGTGATGATTTCACTTCTTCAAGCCGTGGTTTAGGTGATAATAGCCAGTTACAATTAAATGATGTGATTGTAAAAATTGCTGGAATTACTAATCCAACATGGCAAGATATTCGCAAGGTATTTGATGCTTTCGAAGGTGACTCAGATGTTGAAGACGAAAACTGGATTACGATGACTGTAAAACGTGATGGCGAAGAAGTTGAAGTAAAAGTTAAACCATATAGCCGAAAACTAATGGAAGGTCAAACGGCTTTAGATGGCGAAAAACCACAAATATCTTTTGCAACAATCGATATTAACCCTCAAACAAGATTCTCATTAATTAAAAGTGTTGGTTATGCTTTTAAGAGAACATGGACATCATTTACAGCTGTTATTGATACTTTGAAATTACTTTTCAAAGGTGTTGTAACAGTTAAGAATTTATCGGGACCAATAGGCATCTTCTCAATCACAGGAGAAGCTCGTAGTGCAGGATTTACATATATTTTAAGTTTAATAGGATTTTTAAGCGTAAACATTGGTTTCCTTAATTTATTCCCAATACCTGCTCTTGATGGCGGTAGACTTGTATTTATTGCTTATGAAGCTATAACAAAGAAAAAACCAAATCCAAAAGTAGAAACAATTTTAATTACAGTTACAATGATATTATTATTTGCCTTAATGATATTTGTAGCATATGAAGATATTATAAGTTTATTTTAGAGGTGACTGAAAATGAAACAATCATTATTATTTGCTCCAACACTAAGAGATATGCCTAAAGAGGCTGAAGTTATTAGCCATAAGATTCTCTTACGTGGAGGATACATGAAACAAACTGCTGCTGGCGTATATACTTATTTGCCACTAGGATATAAAGTTATAAAAAAAATAGAAAATATTGTTCGCGATGAACTTGATAAAATTGGCTGTAGTGAGCTGTTAATGCCATCACTTCAAACTAAAGATTTATGGGTTGAAAGTGGCAGATGGGAAAACTATGGTAAAGAGTTGATGAGACTAAAAGATAGACATGATCGTGAATTCTGTTTAGGCCCAACTCATGAAGAAGTAATCACATCAATAGTTCGTGATTACATCACAAGTTACAAGAAACTTCCTTTAGCTCTATATCAAATTCAAACGAAGTTCCGTGATGAGTTTCGCCCACGTTTTGGTTTAATGCGTGGAAGAGAATTTATTATGAAAGATTTGTATACTTTCTCAGCTACTCAAGAAGATTTAGATGAGTGGTATGAAAAAGTAAGAAGTGCCTATATAAACATTCTAAATCGCTTAGAACTAAACTTCCGAATTGTTCATGCTGATAGTGGCAATATCGGTGGAAAAGTAAGTGAAGAGTTTATGATTTTGTGTGATATAGGTGAGGATACAATTGTATATAGCGATGGTTCTGATTATGCTAGTAATATTGAAGTGGAAGATTTTCCTGACGGAAGTCCTTCTCCAGATGGCAAAGGAATTATCAAACATGCAAAAGGAATTGAAGCAGGACATATCTTTAAGTTAGGTACAAAATATTCTGAACCAATGAAAGCTACATTTGTTGATAAAGATGGTAAAACTAAACCAATAATTATGGGTTGTTATGGAATAGGTATAAGTAGACTTCTTATGGCAGTGCTTGAACAACACTACAATAACGATAAAGCAGTTTGGCCTAAAGAAATCAGACCATTTGATGTTCATATTTTACCACTTGACAAAAAAGGAACTGCTAATTATGAATTAGCATTAAATATTTGTGAGAAATTACAAGCTAAAGGATTAGATGTTTTGTTTGATGACCGTGATGAAAGTGCGGGAGTTAAGTTTAAAGATGCAGATTTAATCGGTATAAACAATCGTATTGTTGTTGGGCGCAAAGCTCAAGAAGGAATCTTTGAATATAAGAATTTAAAAGATGATAAAATACAAGAACTAAAATTAGATGAAATTATGAATATGGAATATTAGGAGGCATCATAAAATGGAAAAGTTCACAGGATTTAAAAATTGTAATGTATATATCGAAGGAAAAGGAATTGTAAAAAGTGATGTTGAAGTAAAAGATGGTAAAATTGCTAGTTTCAATGCTCCTAATGGTGCATTAGAATTAGATGATAAATACATTGTTGTACCAGGATTTATCGATAGACATATTCATGGCGCTAATAATTCAGATTCAATGTATCCAACATTAAAAGATATTAGAAATATTTGCCAAACAGTTGCTAAAGAAGGAGTTAGTACTTTTCTTCCAACAACAATGACTCAAACAGTAGAAAACATATGTTTAGCTTTAGAAAATATTGCAAATTATATTGAAAACGAAAATGATAAAGGAGCCTATGTATTAGGAATGCACTTAGAAGGACCATTCATTTCTAAAAAACACAAAGGAGCTCAAGTTGAATCATGCATTATTCCATGTTCAGTTGAAAAATTCCAAATATTTGAAAAAGCTAGTCATGGCTACATCAAAGAAGTAACTTTAGCATATGAAGAAAATGGCAAAGAATTATGCAACTATCTTTACAATAAAGGCATCGTTGCTTCAATCGGCCACACAGATGCAACATGCGCACAAGTTAAAGAAGCAAGTCAAAACGGCGTAACTTCAGCAACTCACACATACAATGCTATGAAAGGCTTACACCATCGTGAAGCTGGAACTGTTGGTGGAGTTTTCCTAAGTGATTCAATTTATTCAGAATTAATTTGTGATTTAGTTCACGTATCAGCTGATGCAATAAGAGTATTATACAAAAACAAAGGCCAAGACAAGATAACGTTAATAACTGATGGAATTGAAGCTAAACATCTACCTGATGGAATGTATAAATTAGGTGGTCAAGATGTAATCGTCAAAGGCAAAGAAGCTAGACTTGCTGATGGAACACTTGCTGGTAGTACACTAAAAATGAACGAAGCAATTAAAAATATGCAAAGTGTTATCGGCTTATCTATGGAAAAAGCAATAGACTTAGCAACAATTAATCCTGCTAGAGTTTTGGGAATTGATTCAAGTAAAGGTTCAATTGCTATTAACAAAGATGCTGATTTTGCAGTTATCGATAAAGATTATAATGTGTATTTAACAGTTAGCAATGGAAATATAGTTTATAGCAATATGAAATAATAATATAAGGAGTTACTTTGAATAGTAGCTCTTTTTAATTAATGAAAATAATGTGTACGTTTTCATGAAAATGAGTAAATGTTTTCATAAAACAAATAAAAAAACATATGATATAATAATAGTGCAAAGGAAGGTGAGACAATGGAAACATTAATTTTCATTATAGTAATAGTACTAAGTTTTCTAGGAGCATTAGCAATAGCAAATAGTTCTAAAAGTGATTTTGAAAATAAAGAATTGAAAGATGAAGAAAAAACACCTTGTACTATTGAAGACTATACTTATAAACTTAACTTAAAGAAATAAGTATAACTAGAAAACTAAATTAGCTAAATTATTAGTTAATTATAATATATATTACTTTTAAACATAAGGGATACTTTTGATGAAAAAGTATCCTTTTGTTATTTTAATACTTAATGTACAAAAAGATGATAATGCATAATGATTATTTTATTTCAAAATCTTGTTTTAAAAAAACAATTATGATATAATAATTATTATAATAAAGGAGTTAACATTATGAGTTATGTATTTGTTTTTATAAGGATGTTTGTTCTTGTATCTTTTATTATGCTAATAGTTAGAGGAATCTTTCGCGATTTTCATATAATATATCAAGGATTAGGCTTTTTCCTAGTATCACTTGCAATCTTTACAATATCATTAATCTCTTTAATTATTGATTATGGATTTGAAAATGAAATAACCACTTACGGATTAATTAAATATGCTGGAATATTAGTCACATCTATTGTATATTTAATTTATGGCTGTTTGATACTTGCTAAGAGAAATCAATTTGCGAAAAAAGTCAAAAAGAAGATGGTTTATACTTATAAAGAAAAGGATGAGTATGTTTATATTTTGTATCGAAACGATTCAATAATATATTTATTGAAAGATACTAATACAGGAGTTCAAACAAAACTTAAAAAGAATGAATATGCAGATGATTGTATTAATAAAATAAATGAGAACTTGAAAGTACAAGTTGAATGGGGTCTAGATAGGCTTGGAACAGTTACTGTAAAAGGTGAAAAAAGAGATGATGTTTATTATTGCTATGTAATAGAAATAAGTAATGTAATTGAGGATGATAGATTTATGTGGGCTACAAATTATGATATTACAACTTTAGATATTCCTGATTTTGATAAGTTTATTATCCTAAAATGTTTAATGGGAAATGAATTTAATGAAACTTATTAGGATTATTGATATCATATATAATGTGTAAAATATACATTAAAAATAATTAAAAAACATATTTACAAACCATATATTGTTTGTCATAATTATAATAATGACAAAGGTTGCAGTTTGTAACCTAAAATTTGTATCAAAATTATACACGTATAAAAGAGCTGCTTGATTGTGGCTCTTATTTTTTGATTATAGGTTCATTTATTATAAATGCTTTAAATATCTTTTTTTGTGTACTTGTTATAGAGTTGACATTTCAAATGTATCATTAAATCTTATAATTGATATTTTTTGCATTCGTTAATATTTAAAGTAGAAGTTAGATATAGAAATAATCCAAGAACTAATAAAATATATAACAAGTTTATTGATGATTTTATAACAAATTAATGCGAATTTAAAACAATTTGTAGCATAATAGAATTGTCAAAAGGAGAAAATAATAATGTTTGAAGTGATTAGTGTGAATTTTTATGAAAATATTTAGAAATTAATGAATGAATCTAGAAAACATGTTGTTGCATATGCAAATACAACAATATTATTTACCTATTGGAATATTGGAAAAATGATAGTTGAAGAACAAGACGGTAGTTCTAAAGCTAAATATGGTGATAAACTTATTGCTGAATTATCAAAAAAAATGACTTTTGATTTTGGGAAAGGTTTTGATAAAAGAAATCTTAGATATATGCGTCAATTTTCCTTAACATTTACAAATTGGAACACAGTGTGTCCGAATTAAGTTGGTCTCATTATCGTATTCTTATCAAAATAGAAGAACAACATATAAGAGATTTTTATATGGAAGAAGCCATTAAAGGAAATTGGAGTGTTAGACAACTTGAAAGACAAATTTCTACATGTGCATATAGTAGAGTATGAACCAAATACAGTTATTAAGGATCCATATATGTTAGAATTTTTAGGACTTGATAATAATGTGAATTATTTAGAAAAAGAATTAGAAGATGCTTTAATTAGTATTTGCAAAAATTTTTACTTTAACTATGACGTGGTTTTTGTTTTGTAGTAGGACAAAAGAGAATTGCATTCGATAATGAACAATATTTTATTGATTTAGTATTTTATAATGCAATTTTAAAGTGTTATGTTGTAATCGATTTAAAAACAGATAAATTATCACATGAAGCATTAGGACAAATTGATTTATATAGGAATTACTATGATCAAGAAATTAAAATGCACGATGACAATCCTACTATTGGCTTGCTATTTGTTACAGAACAAGACACATTAGTGGCAAAATATTCAAGTATATATAAGAATCAAAATATTTTTGTATCTAAATATATGATTTATATGACAACAGAAGAAGAATTGAAAAGAGTTATTAACGAAGAAAAAAGATTAATTGAGGAATATAAAATTTCTAATAAATAATTGTGCAGTTGGCGGCTGTACAATTTAAATTATATGTAAACTGACTTGTTCATAATCGTTTGTGGGATGCGAATTGAAAAATTAATGACTGATGAAGGAAACAAATATTAGAAATAGTAATTGAATCTAACTATCAAAAACAAGAAAAATGTCATTTTTAGCACTTAACTATTGACAGTGCTAAAAAGTGTGATATAATATTTATGATGAATATCAAAGGAGTGAAAATTATGAGTGAAGTAAGACAATACAAAACAGAATCAAAGAGATTATTGGATTTGATGATTAATTCAATATACACTAATAAGGAAATATTTTTGCGTGAATTAGTATCTAATGCTTCAGATGCTATTGATAAATTTAATTATTTGTCATTAACAAATGATGCTTTAGAAAAAGGACGTGAATATCAAATATATCTTGAAATAGATAAAGATAATAAAACATTATCAATTACTGATAATGGTATTGGAATGACTAAAGAAGAATTAATAGATAGTTTAGGAACAATTGCAAAAAGTGGATCTTTAGAGTTTATGAAAAACTTAGAAGGTAAACCAGAAAAGGATCAAATTGATATAATAGGTCAATTTGGTGTTGGTTTTTATTCTTCATATATGGTTAGTAATAAAGTTGATGTTTATACTAAATCACCGTTTAGTGATAAAGGTTATATGTTTTCATCTGAAGGAACAGAAGATTATCTAATTGATGAAGTTGATAATCTTCCTGAAGGAACAAAAATTGTTTTACATATTAAAGATGATACTGATGAAGAAAAATATTCAGATTTCTTAAATGAATATCGTTTAAAGACATTAATTAAAAAATATTCAGATTACATTCGCTATCCAATTAAAATGCTTGTTACAAAGTATGTTCCTAAGTTAGATGAAGAAGGAAAAGAAATTGAAAACGAAACAGAAGAAAAACAAGAAATAGAAGTATTAAATTCACAACTTCCAATTTGGAAAAAGAAGAAAAATGAAGTTACTGATGAAGAGTTAGGTGAATTCTATAAGAATAAGTATTATGATTATCAAGAACCTCTAACAAATATATTTATTAATGTCGAAGGAGCTTTAAATTATACTGCTTTAATCTTTATACCAAAGAAAGCACCATATGATTTATATTCTGAAAACTATGAAAAGGGATTACAACTTTACTCTAAAGGCGTATTCATAATGGACAAGTGCAAAGACTTAGTTCCTGATTACTTTAGATTTGTTAAGGGTTTAGTTGATTCTAATGATTTATCTTTAAACATTAGTCGTGAAATCCTTCAACAAAATGCTGTTCTAAAGAAAATTGCTAGCAATGTGGAGAAGAAGATTGCATCGAAACTTGAAAGTATGCTTAAAAATGATCGTAAGACATATGAAGAATTCTTTGAAAATTATGGTGTGAATTTGAAATATGGTATATATGATAAATATGGACTAAAGAAAGAACTATTGCAAGATTTGATTCTTTTCAAGACCATAAAGAGCGAAGGTTATATCACATTAGCTGAATACGTTGAGAAGATGGCTGAAGGTCAAGAGTTTATCTATTATGCAAGTGGAAAAACTAAAGAAGCTGTTGAAGCAATGCCTCAAATGGATAGAATTAAATCAAAAGGTTATGATGTATTAATATGTGAAGATGACATTGATGAATTTATGATTCAAGTAATGACAGAGTATCAAGAAAAGAAATTTAAACCAGTTAATCAAGGTGATGCTGATGCACTTGATACAGAGGAAGAAGAAAAGATAAAAGAAATAAGCGAAGACAAGAAGTCTATGCTTGAAAAAATGAAAGAAATCCTTAATGATGAAGTTAGTGATGTTGTAATTTCTCGTCGTTTGACTGATTCACCAGTATGTTTAGTAAGTACAGATGGTTTATCTTTTGAAATGCAAAAGGTAATGGAAAAGGTACCAACAAGTAAAGGCTATAAAGCTGATAAAGTTCTAGAGATAAATCCAAAACATAAATTATTTGAAACATTAGAAAACTTATATAATGATAATGATCCAAGTTTAAATGATTATGTGGAACTCCTTTATGACCAAGCACTACTAATTGAAGGATTTCCAATTAAAAATCCTGTAGAGTTTTCTAAAAAAATGAGTGAGTTAATGATTAAATCTAGTAAATACTAAAAAGCTATTTATACTATTATTTAATTTAGTACTTTATGTAAGAGGTTATTTTATAGCCTCTTTTCTTTAAGTGTAATTAGTATTATTTTAGCTAAATTACATATATCAAATAAATTAAAAATGTTATAAAAAATATTAAATTCCTTATTGACTAAAGCTTAAATATATTGTAAAATAAGCCTGTAAGTATAGATAATTGCAAAATAAAGAACATAAGTATGCTAGCTTTCAAGACTT
>CAYMGD010000038.1:0-18583 GCA_964389905.1 uncultured Coprobacillus sp.
ATGTAAGTACATAATTTTACCAATATTTGAGATAACTAACTGGCAAACTCGGGTTGTAAAGAAAATGATTATGATGATGATTATATTGCATTTAATAAAAAAATAAGAATATTCCTTAAAGAAGGAATTATCAATAGGCAAAGTGTGATAATAATATGGATAAATAAAGAAGAATTAAACTTATTGAATGATGAATACTTGTTTTACCTAACTAGTTTAGGAAAACCAATTCATATTGCTGTTTTGTAAAAAAATGACAATATCTTCAAATCAATATAAATAAAAAATAAAAAAAGACTATTGAAAAGGCTTTTTTTATGGTATAATAATGGTGTAACCTAATAGCAAAGGAGTGATATAATGAAAGTTACAATACGTGCAAAAAACAAAACCGAGATTAATGAGGCTACAAAAAAGCATATCTCAGAAAAATTATTAAAGTTAGAACAGTATTTTCGTAATCATGAAGATTTAGAAGCTCACGTATTATGCAAGGAGTATGATGATTGTAAAGCAGTTGAAATTACTATACCTACAAAACACATTATTTTAAGAGCTGAGGTTAAAGATGAAACATTTATGAATGCCGTTGATTCAGCAGTTGACAAATTAATATCACAATTAAAAACTCATAAATCGAAAATTTATTCTTCTATGAAAAAACGTGAAGGCGTAGGAGGATATTATGCTAATAATTCAGATTTTGATTTAGAAAACCTTCAAGCAGAGATAATGGTACAAAACTTGGTAAAAGATAAAAAAGTTGATTTAAAACCAATGACCGTTGATGAAGCATTATTACAAATGGATATGTTAGATCATAAATTTTACATTTTCTTGAATAGTGATACAAACAAAGTTTGTGTTGTATATCTTCGTGATGATCATAATTATGGTATCATTGAAGCAAATATCTAAATATTAGGTGGCTATGTTACATAGCCATAGAAGGATTGTAAGGCAAGTTTTGAAAAATATATGAAAAATATGTAGCTCTTGCAGTTATATGGCATTTTAAAAACTATTATTCCAATATTTACAAATTTTATTTATATGGGATGATAGTTTTTTTGTTTAAATTTCAAATACTATTAATTATAATTACATTCATTAATAATAATTGCTTTGCTTATAGCAATAGTTACTAAATATTATGTAGCCGTTAATGTGTAAGAACCAAAATAATAGGATTTTATATTGATTAATTTAAATTAAAATACATAAAACAATATTGATGAAAGAAATGGAAAACGATATTTTATAACATAAAAAGTAACAAAGAAAATAAAAGACACTAGTCTATTCATTATAAATATGAGTGCTTATAGATCTATCATAAATTTTTAAAATAAGGAGTATACAAGAATGAACAATAAAGAATTAATTGTAAATGCTCAAACGAGTTATACCTATACTGAATTAAGAAAATATTATAACTCTAAATCAATTCTTCAAATAATAGGTAAAGAAAGAGATGAAAATACGCATAGTGATATTATTGCATGGTTATTAGGAGACAATTCTGAACATGGATTGGGATTAACATCTATTAGATTATTTTTAATGTTAATTTCTATTTGTATGGAAAAAAAAGAAAACATAGAAGCTAAAAAATCTTATAATAATCAAGACTTATTAGATTTATTCTTAGATCCTAAGCTTAATATTAAGAGTATTAGTGTTTCTAGAGAAAAGTCATTAGGCAAGAATGGTCAAAGCTATACGAAAAATCAAAGACTTGATATAGTTGCTAAAGTAAGTATTGCAATTGGAGAAGAAAATAAAATTCTTCCAATCATCATTGAAAATAAGGTATTATCATATGAACATAATAATAATAATAAAGAACAAACCGATGCTTATAAAGAATGGGCAGATGAAAAGTATGAGTCAGATGAATATTTAGAACCTGTTTTTTTATATTTAACACCTAAATCAAATGATAAGCCAAAAAACAATTCATTTGCAATTGTAACTTATCAGGAATTAGTTGATAAAGTAATTGAACCATGTTTAATTTATATTACTTCAGAAGTAGCAAAATATAGAATAAAAGATTATTTACGTAGTTTATCTTATGCAGATTTTGAGAAAAATTATAAAAAAGGAGAAATCGTTATGGCAATGTCTGAAAATGAAAGAAAATTATTAATTAAATTTAAAGATGAAAATAAAGACTTATTTTTTGCGATTAAAAAAGCAATAGAAGAAGAAGAAAATGATCAAACAACCAAAGCAGTTGAGAAGATTACAGATAGTATTACTAAGAGAAATACTGAAAAATATTTATACAATGGCAAAATATGCAACAAAAGACAATTAGTTTACAATGTTATTAAAGATTATATTGATTCTGGTGAAGCTAAGTCGATAAATGATTTAAAACAAAAATTTGAAACTCCAGGCAGTCAAAAATCGAATGAACTTATTAAAACTGAAAATGAATATAAGCATTTTAGTGATAATCAAAAAACAAGAGTAAATAAAGTAAAGTTTAATAATGAGAACATTTATATTTCTACTGAAATTGGAGCTTTTAAGGGAAAAAAATCCTCTACAGATATTGATAACTTCATAAAGCAAACAAAAAAATTAGGAATTTGTATCGAAATTGCAAAATAAAATACTGGGAAACGTTTTAAGTGCCATTAGAGATGTTATCAGAAGGCTAAAAATATTGAATTATTTTTGTCCTTCTGACAATGATTCGTGAGATTAGTTAAATTACTTCTTAGTATATAAACATTCGTACTTAATAAATTATATATAGAATGGAGAAAAACAATGTTTGAATATTATAACAAAAATGCAATGCCCAATTACTTAAACGAAATAACAATAAAGCAATGGTTTAGAAGTTTCAATAATTTTTTAGTGAATATTTTTCAGTTGAATAAATTTGTTATGCGTAATAAAATGTATATAACTTTTTCATATGATAAATTAAAAAAGCAATATGGATTATATTCAGAAGACGAAATTATTGACATGATAAAAAGTGATTATAAAATCAATCCTGCAATTGAAAGCAAAATTAAAGATGTGAATAGAGCTTCAAAAACAGCTCATTCAAATTATATATCTGGATTAGAAGAATTAGCATGTTATATCCGTGAACTTAATCCAGAAAATGGAGGTAATATCTATGATGAATTAAAGGATTTATTTGGAAATTCAATGATTGAATGTAGTATATTAGGTGAATACAATGACTCCTATAAAGAAATTATTTTATATATTGCAAGCATTGAAGATTTTGCTAATAAAAATAAGCTGTCTAAAATTGATGTAGTTGAAGAAACTTTTATTCATGAATTATTTCATGCTTATCATTACAATGATCAAGATGATGAAATTTGCAGAAGGCATGATTACACTAGTGAAGTTGTTAAAGAATCACTTGCTTCCTTTTTTGAATGTGAATATTGTTTTAGAAATAGAATCGCTGATTATAAATTAGTTATTGATTCTTGGAATAATAGAGTGGATTGTTATCCTTATTCTGGTGCGATTAATATAAATAATGTTTCGTTATTCAATGAGGTATTTTCAAAATCTAAAACTGATTTTGATAGCGCATTAAGAAAATTATTTGAGAATGATAAATTTAGTTTCTATAAAATAAAGAATATTATAGAAATAAGAAAGATTAAACAACAAGTTAAACACAAAAAAAGAGATAGTACAAAATATTCTTTTCAAGGTGGAATTTATTGTAAAAACAGATTAGTATTAGAAGTTGTAAAACAGTATATCTCAGAGCATCAATATATTAATTTTGTAAAGCTAAGAAATGTGTTTTATGACAAGTTACAAGGACCTTTTGGAGTAGTTAGGGAAAAAAATAATGTTGATGCGAAGAATGCAAATAGATATTTTATGAAAGCTGTTGAGGAATTATACCTTATTGATGGAACAAAAGTTGTAGTTTCTAATCAGTGGGGGAAAGATAATATAAAGTCGTTTGTTTTATTAGCAAGATCACTTGGATATAAAATAATAGAACTTTAATGTAATTGTGACTAAATAAGCATTTGTTAAAAGGGATTCTAAATAGCAATAGGTTAAGTCCCTTTTTTTGTTCATAAAAACTTGTAATGATTTTATGAGTCTTTTGCATTCTGCTCTTGGAAAAAGAACAATGAAACCAGTATGAACACGATATAATCCGCATAATTTTAATTCCGCTTTTTGTACACCTCGTTTTTTTTACAATTATTTTTTTTGTGTTATAATATATGTGTTAATAATTTGAAAGGACGCTTTATATGGAAATAAATGTATATAAAAAATATGATTATTGCTATAATGAAAAACAATTTATGAAGAATTTAAAAGAAGCCATTGCTGAAAAAGGATATAATTCTTTATCATTATTTTATAGTTTATTACAAAAATTTGGATGTACTAGTTACGAAACTGCAAGGAGTTATTACAATTTAAGAAGAGTTGTACCAATGAAATTATTTGCTTCAATTTGCATTTTTCTTCAATTAAATGCTACAAAGTTAATGTTTCCAAATAGTATTTTTGAATATAATTACAACAGGCCAATTGCAGTTGATAGTATATCTTATAGAACTACATATTTTTTATTTTTATCCGTTTTTGAATTTAAAGAAAATCTTGAATATAAATTTGAAACTATGAATAAGGAAGAGTATAGTGAACAAATAAAAAACGATGTTTATTTAGTAGCACTAATTTTATCTAAATATAATTATTTATTACAAAGATATTATTATGCTAGTCTTTCGAATGTAGAATTTGATGATATGATAACTTTCTCTATAAATAATATAGTTGAAAGAGAAAGTAATGATAAATTTGAATTTGAAAAATTTTTAAAGTGGAAAAAAGAATTAAAAACTAGTAATTTTTTAGATGAGTTTTATAAAAAGTATACTTTAAGTTTTGGTGGCTGTAAATGTAGTGAAATATTAAAAAGAAATAAAGGTTATTTGACTAAAGAATTATTTGATTTAATAAATGATTTATTACCATCTTTAGATAAAGAATAGTAATGATAAAGGAGTTATAAAATGTTTAAATATAAAGATTTCTTAATACGTATGTGTGATGTGGAAAAAGTTACACCCAAAGAATTAGAAGAAATAACTGGAAAAAGCAAATCAGTAGTTTATGAATGGTTGAATTACTCAAATTTTTCAAGTTTGCCAACAAAAGAAACTTTATTAAAAGTACTAGCACGTTTAGGATTAACTTTAGACGATTACATTAATTGTAGGTCTGAAAAATTAGTAGACAAATTCTCGTATAGAACATATAATGAACATATATATGGAGATGAATTTGGGTCATATGTTAGTGAATCTGTTTTAACTGTAAATAATTATGAGTATGTACTAAATTGTTTTTTAGATGACTGTGTTTTGTTTAAATCAATGTTAAAAGATTATTTAAATGGGATGGAAATAGATTATGAAAAATTTGATTTAGTATGTAAATATCTAAAACCTTCTTATTGGAGTGATGTAGTATTTATTGATGAACACACTGATTCTGCAGTTGGTTTCTTTAAATCAGATATGTTAGAAGAATACAAACTTAGAACTTCATTATATAATGAATTTGTTAAGGATGATCCCGAATATGTAACTAATCATTTTCATGATGTTTGGCTTCCAAGTGCCGATTATTTCGTGTTACATGTAGCAAAAACTAATCCAAATGTTGTTAAGAGATACATATCTGTTCTAAACAAAATTGAGAAAAACAAGTTTTTAAAAACTTATTTTGATTATTATATGAGAGAAACTAATTTTGATAATAATAAGAGAATATTAAAAATATTAATTAAAAATGGCTGTACATTATCTGAAAATGTTAATAATGAGATCAAAGAATTATATAACAAAATAATTAATGAAGATATGCAAGAATAATAAAAATAATGTAAGAACTAACAAAGTTTTCAACAGAAATGAGTAAAATTTATTTTTGTATTAGTATAAAAACAATCAACAGACTTTAAAGATAAACCATTAAAAAGAATGTTAGTAGATATATTAATTCCGAAAAGATATTTAAAACATTAATTATTGATATAGAGAAAACAATCAATATAATTTTTCGTACCTAAATTTAAATTAAGCCAATATAAAGTTATATTAAATTTTATATTGGACTATTTTTTATAAATATATAGGATTTTCAAAATCTATTTTGCAATTGTTCTCATAGCCATTTTATATTATAAAAATATATACTTTTAGCGTATAATATGCTATAATTTTAATGAAAAAGGTGAGTGATTATGAAAAAAATTCTATTAATATTTATAATAATTTTGAGCTTTACAACTTTTATATTTAGTGAAATAAAAGTTTCAGGAGGAGAAATGATTGAAGTTGATTATAATGTCAACAGAGAAATGCGAGCAGTTTGGGTATCGCCTTTAGTTAGTGATGTACCTCGTTTTACTAGTGAAAAACAATACAAAAGTGCGATTAATACCGTACTTGATAATATGGAAAAAATGAATTTGAATGTTCTTATATTCCATGTAAGGATAATGAATGATGCACTATATGAATCTCAGTATAATAACTGGTCTTCATATTATAATACTAATCCTAGTTGGGAGGCTTTACCTTGGATAATAGAAGAATGCCATAGCCGTGGAATAGAATTTCATGCTTGGATGAATCCATATCGTGTGACAAGTAGCTCATCGGGTGATCTTAATTCTATTGCTAGTAAGTTTCCTAAAAGTAATGCAGCTTCTAATCCAGATAATCTTATTAAGGGTAAAAGTAATATTATATTAAATCCTGGAATACCTGAAGTACAAAATTTTTTAGTTAATGTTTGTATGGAAGTTGCTACAAAATATGATGTTGATGCGATTCATTTTGACGATTATTTTTATGTGGAAAATATTGATGATAATGCTACATATTTAAAATATGGTA
This sequence comes from uncultured Coprobacillus sp., assembly GCA_964389905.1. Taxonomy (GTDB): domain Bacteria; phylum Bacillota_I; class Bacilli_A; order ML615J-28; family CAG-698; genus CAG-698. The sequence continues at coordinate 6,936 of CAYMGD010000038.1, forward strand.
ACAATCAAGGAATTGAAAATTTCCGCCGTGAAAGTGTAAATGCTTTTATAAAAAAATTAGATTCAGAATTAGAAAAATATAATCAAGAAAATAACAAATCTGTTGAACTTGGCATTTCTCCAACACCAGTTTGGACTAATGGCGATGGCGTTGTAACTTATGATGAAGATGGAAAAGCCATTTCCAAAGGATCTAAGGGAATAGGACAAGGTCATTATGGAAACTATTTATATTGTGATACCTTGTTATGGGTAAACGAAGGATGGATAGATTATATTTTACCTCAATGTTATATTGGTTCAAGCGAAGGAAATATTTTATTTGAATCAACAGTCGATTGGTGGAGTAAAGTCTGTAAAAACTCCCGAACTAAACTTTACATAGGTATCGGAATTTACCGAGCTAGTAATTCTGGTGACTGGAAAAACGAAGATGAATTATATAAACAATTATCATTTATGGCAAAATATGATAACATTCAAGGTTTTTCTTTTTATAGTTATAAACATTTAGTTGGTAGCAATGAATATGTTGCTAAAAACCTTAAAAATGCAAAAATGTTTTTAGATGATAAAGTTTTTGCTCCTTTGATTGATATAGATATTAATATTAATAATTTAAAACTTCAAGAATATTATATAATCAATAGTGGCTCAAATCATACTATTGGTTTTACAGGCTTAGATTCAGCAAAATATTATATTATATTGAAAAAAGAAAATGATGAGTATAACTTATTAGATGTTATTGATGCAAATACAAATCTTCAAGATGAAAGTAGTGAATACTGTGAATACTATATTGCTCCAGTATTCTTAAATAATCAAATAGGTGAATATGTCAAACTCACATCTGATGATGAATATCACGAAATAAAATTCTATGGTGAAAATAATCAATATCTTTTCTCGAAATATACTAAAGAGGAAACTTTAGTAAATCTTCCTGAAGCTCCTGAAATTATTGGAAAGAAGTTTGTTTCATGGGATGTCTATGAAGATGGGTACAAAGCAGTATATAATGACATTAAATTTAAAGTAACATATTTAGTTAATGACGAAATCTATCAAGTTGTTGAAGTAAAGTATGGCGATAATGCACCTAACCTAGAATTTGATAGTCAGTATGGTAAATTCTCAGGTTGGAAAGGTGATTTTAATAACATAACAAAAGATACAACTATTACGAGCACTTATACTAGAGAAAAATGTATGCTTTATTACTTTAATGGTTCTGAAATGGTTTTAAAAGAAAATTACCTTAAAGGTGATGTTGTAACTATAACAGAAGTTCTTCCAGCAAAAGAAGGATATAAGTTTGATGGCTTTAAACTTGATGGCGAAATTGTGAATTCATTTATTATAACTAAAAGTGAGTATTTATATGCTTCGTTTTCTAAGATTTCATATATAATAGTTTTAGATGATGATGGAACAAAAGAAGAAATAGAATTCACTAAATCAAGCGATGTCAATCTTCCAACTCCCAAAAAAGCTGGTTATAAGTTTATAGGCTGGTTTGAAGATAATCAACAAATTACTGCCATCGAAAACCGCAATTATAATTTATATGCAAAATGGATTAAAATATATAATGTTTCATACGATTTGGCAGGCGGAAAATGTGATAACTTAACAAATGAATTTAGTGAGACTTTTGCACTTCCAACGCCTACTAAAGATGGGTATAATTTCTTAGGTTGGTATGAAAATGATAAAAAAATAGAAGTATTAGATTTAAAAGATTATACATTAATTGCAAAATGGGAAAAGAAATCAGGATGCAATAATTCTCTAGCAAATCTTTATATTTCTCTCTCAATGCTATTATTTATAGTATTTAAGAAAAGGAGTAAATAATTATGAAAAAAATCTTATTATTCTTCATGCTTCTAACAATGGTATGTGGTTTATCAATAACATATGCTAGCGAGCATAATCTAGTATTATCTAATGGCACAACCATATATTATAAAGATACAAATATTAATGTTATGATTCCAGATTCCTATGATATGCCTGATACATATTTTAGAGGTGCATGGGTTACACCTTTAGCTGGATCAATACCAAGTTATTATTCTGATAGTCAATATAAAAGTGAAATAGAAGAAATGTTTGATGTGTTAGAGTATTATAATATTAATGCTTTAATATTTCATATTAGAATAATGAATGATGCTTTATATCCTTCTAAACTAAATCCTAATTCGTCATATATGAATACATCGAATGATATGTTAACGTGGGTAATTGAAGAATGTCATAAAAGAGGAATTGAGTTCCATGCCTGGCTTAACCCTTATCGTGTTCAAGCTAGTGGTTCTACAAACCTTTCGAAGATAACTGCTAAATATGCTAACTATCCAGAAAATCCTGCTAGCGATGCTAATAATTTACTAGTAAATGCATCTGGTGGAATAATATTAAATCCATGCCTAGAAAATGTTAGAAAGTTTATTGTTGATACAGTAATCGAAGTAATGGACAATTATGATGTAGATGCTATTCATTTTGATGACTACTTTTATATTTCTGATGTAGATGATGATACATATTATACGCAAAATAATCCAAATAATTTATCAAAAAGTGATTGGCGAAGAGAACAAGTAAATATGTTTATTGAAATGCTTCATGATGAAATGACAAATTATAACAAAGAAAACAATCGCTATGTTCAGTTAGGTATTTCACCAACAGGCATATACAATAATGGTGATGGAGTTGTAACATATGATGAGAATGGTAATGCGATTTCATCAGGATCTAAAACAAATGGCCAAAATCATTACGAATCATATTTGTTTTCTGATACATTAAAATGGATAAATAATGAATGGATTGACTATATATGTCCTCAATCATATTGGGCTTTCAGTCATCCAGTTGCAGGATATGCTGATGTTATGAGTTGGTGGGATAAAGTTGTAAAATATAAAAAAGTAAATCTTTACTCTGGAATGGGTATATATATGTCACAAACACCAGGTAAAAATTATTCATGGGGATTTGATAGTAATGAATCAGTAAATCAAATACTTTATGCTAATACTTTGGAAAATGTTGATGGAACAGCATTTTACAGCTATAACTATTTAGAAGCAGCTTACAAGGGTGATACTGAATCATTATATGGACAAGGATTATCAAGAATAAAAGCGGAAATATTCACTAATCCAGCAATTCTTCCTCATATCAAATCAATGACTTGTCAAATAGAAAAAATAGATAAAATTACAGTTACTGAAAAAACAAATGAAAAAATAAAAATGGAATTTAAGGCAGTTGAAAACGCTAAGTTCTATATCGTTTATCGTAGTGAAAATGAACTTACATATGAACCTGAAGAAGTTTATAAAATTTTTGGAAGTAAAGATGAAACTGTAGTTTTTGAAGATAATCTTGCAGGAAAAGAATATAATTACGCTATAAGAGTACTAGCAAAAGATAATTCTTTAAGTGAACCACAAAATACTTCATCAATAAAATATAATGTAACATTTAGAGATATATCAGGAAATGTTATAAAAACGGAAGAAGTATATTATGGTGAATCTGCTACAGCTCCTTCAATTCCAGAAATATCAGGAAAAACATTTATCGGTTGGAGTAGAGATATAAGCTGCATAACAAGCAATTTGGAAGTAACACCAAAATATAATGATAGCTTGTTTAGAGTAACTTTTTATAATGGTAATGAAATAATAAAAATAGAAGAAGTTTCATATGGAGGCGAGGCTATCGCACCAGAAATCGAAAAAGAAGGATATGACTTTGATGGATGGGATAAATCGTTCAAAAATGTTATATACGACTTAGATGTTTATGCTATTTTTAGTGTAAAAATGTGTACAGTAACTATATTAGATTATGATGATAGTGTTATTATGTCATATGAAATAGCTTACGGAAGTGAAGGATACTATCCATCACCACTAGTTCATGAAGACTATATCTTTAAAGGATGGGATAAAGAATTAAAAATAATAACATCCGATATTACAGTAAAAGCTATTTATGAAATAGAAAAAGTGACAATAACTTTAATATGTGATGTTGATAAATCGATAATTGCCAAATTTGAAATTGATAAATATAGCGATGTCGAATTACCTGAACCACCACATATCAGTGGCTTTAGATTTAGAAAATGGTCTGGTAATACCCAAAAAGTAAAATATAATACCAAAATAACAGCCTATTATGATGATATATGTTATGAATTATCATTTGTTGATAAAGAGGGTAACCTTATAAAAAAACAAGAGTTTTACTGGTTTGATGATCCAGAGTATCCAACACTCGAAGATGTTCCAGGATATACATTTATAGGATGGGATACAGATTTGACAAACCTTCCCGAAGATGAAGAAAAAATCATAATTTCGCCAATTTATGAAAAGAATGAAATTAAAGTTGTTTTCAAGGATGAAAATGAAATTATTAAAGAGTATGTATTAACCGATAAAAACGAACTGGCAAATTTAGAATATCCTGATGTACCAGATAAAGAAGGTTATACATTTATAAAATGGGACAGTTTACCTAATAAATGGGAAGACACCGAAATATATGCATATTATGAAGTAAAAACATATATTGTTACATTTATAGGATACAATGGTGAAGTTATTAATGAGGAAGTTGTAAACTACGGCGATGATGCTGATTTGGAAATTAATATTCCAGAGGTAAAAGGATATGTGTTTAAGGGATTTTCAAGTGATGGCAAAAATATAACAGAAGATATTACGATTAGTTTGTTATATGAAAAGTCAAAAACTTCTAACTGTAATTTTGCATCAATTTTACAAATTTTTATTTCACTATCATTTGCCATAGCATTTTTAAGAATTTTTAAGAAAAATTAATATCATTTAACTAAAGTAAATAATGACACTATTATGGTGTCATTTTACTTTATAATAGGAAATAATTCTATAATAAAACTTTAAGGAATAATTATAAAAACTATTAACAAAATCTTTTGTTTAGTAATTTTAGATTGTCATTTATCATTGCTTTTTAAATACAAATATGGTAAAATATTTATTAAGTGAAAGGATGGTATATCTATGTCATTAAAAGGTTTATTTGACCCAGGGTATAAAGAATTAAAGAGAGTGATGAAGCTAGCTGATAAGGTTGATAACCTAGCTTTAGAATATAATAAATATACAGATGAAGAATTAAAAGAAAATACAAACCAGTTTCGTGAAAGATTAAAAAATGGTGAAACACTTGATGATATTTTAGTTGAAGCTTTTGCGACTGTTCGTGAAGCAGCAACAAGAGTTCTTCATATGACACCATTTAAAGTCCAAATAATGGGCGCTGCAGCTCTACATGGTGGAAACATTTCAGAAATGAAAACAGGTGAAGGAAAAACACTTACTTCAACAATGGTTGCATATTTGAATGCTCTGCCAGGAAATGGAGTTCATATTGTTACTGTTAATGAGTACTTAGCTAGTCGTGATGCTGTTGAAATGGGAGAACTATTTAAATGGTTGGGATTAACTGTTGGACTTAATCTACGTGAATTAAGCGCTGACGAAAAGCGTGCAGCATATAATTGTGATATTACTTATACAACAAATTCAGAACTTGGTTTTGACTACTTACGTGATCATATGGTTATTTATAAAGAACAAATGGTTCAAAGACCACTTAACTTTGCTATAGTGGACGAGGTCGATTCTATTTTAATTGATGAAGCACGTACACCATTAATTATTAGTGGTGGTGAAAAAAATACTGGTAACCTTTATCAACAAGCTGATCTTTTTGTCAAGAGTTTGAAAAATGATGAAGAAGGAAATGATTACGAAGTTGATGAAAAACTAAGACAATGTATTATAACTGAAAGAGGAATAGAAAAAGCTGAAAGATTCTTTAGAATAGAAAACTTATATGATGTAGCCTATGTTAATTTATTACATCATATTCATAATGCTTTAAAAGCAAATTATGTAATGAAAAAAGACGTCGAATATGTTGTCAGTGAAGGTAAAGTTGTTATTGTTGACTCATTTACAGGACGTTTAATGCATGGTAGACAATATTCTGATGGTTTACATCAAGCTTTAGAAGCAAAAGAACATGTCGAGATAAAAAAAGAAACTCGTACTATTGCTACAATAACTTATCAAAACTTCTTTAGAATGTATAAAAAACTTTCAGGTATGACAGGAACTGCAAAAACTGAAGAAGAAGAGTTTAGAAATATTTATAATATGTATGTAGTGGAAGTACCAACAAATGTTCCAGTCATTCGTATTGACGATCCAGATTTAATGTTTATAACTCAAGAAGCAAAATTTAATGCTTTAGCGGAAGATGTTTTAGAAAGACACAAAAAAGGTCAACCTGTATTAATTGGTACAGTTGCTGTTGAAACGAGTGAACTTATTTCAAATTTATTGAATAAACTTCATATTCCTCATAACGTTTTAAATGCTAAACAACACCAAAAAGAAGCTGAAATAATTGCTAATGCTGGCCAAAAAGGTGCTGTAACAATTGCTACAAACATGGCAGGACGTGGAACCGATATTAAATTAGGTCCTGGAGTTGTTGAACTGGGAGGATTAGCTGTAATTGGTTCTGAACGTCATGAGTCGCGAAGAATTGACAATCAGTTAAGAGGTCGTTCAGGTCGTCAAGGAGACCCTGGATATACGAGATTTTATTTATCTGCTGAAGATGATTTATTAAGAAGATTTGGTAGTGATCGATTCAAGGGAATGCTTTCTTATTTAGTTATCGATAAAGATACAAAGAAAGAAAGTGCTTTAGAGTCAAAGATGTTTTCAAAATTTGTTGAATCAGCACAAAAGAAAGTTGAAGGAAGTAACTTTGATAGTCGTAAATCAGTTCTTGAGTATGATGAAGTGCTAAGAAAGCAAAGAGAAATTATTTATGAACAAAGAGCACAAGTATTGTTCCTTGATGATATAACTGATATAATTAAGAAAATGATGTTTAATGCTATTGATAGAACAGTTGCAATATGTATAGATTCATCAAGTCGTAAGAGCTATGTTGATCCGAAAATGATAAAGAAAGAATTTGATGGTGTTTATTTCTTCAATGGCTCATTATCTGAAAGTGAATTTACAAGTAAAACAAGTGATGAAGCAACTAATATGCTATTCGAAAAAAGTATGGAACTTCTTAATAATAAAAAAGAGAATTATCCTCAATTTTATAATGAGTTTTTAAAAGTTATTCTTTTAAGAGTAATTGATACATATTGGATGAATCATATTGATGATATGAGTGAATTAAGACAAGCTGTAAGGTTGCAAGCTTATGCTCAGGTTAATCCTCTTCGTGAATATCAAGAAATTGGATTCCAAAAATTTGAAACAATGATTTGTAATATTGAACAAGATACTACAAAATATATTAATAGAGCTAAAATTGAAGCGAACATTCAAAGAGAAGAAGTAGCTAAACCAACAGGAACGAATGCTGGTGATACTGGTACAGCTCGTCGTCAAGCAGTATCAAAGAAAGTAGGTCGAAACGATCCTTGCCCTTGTGGAAGTGGAAAAAAATATAAAAATTGTTGTGGGAGAGAATAATTAATGGAAGCATATGAGATTTCTAGAAATATAGAATTATATACTAAACGTCTCACTGATTTAAAAAACACAATCAATTTAGAAGAATTAGAAGTAAATATAAAAAAAGATGAAGAAATTTCTTTTTCTCCAACTTTTTATAATGATATTGATAAATCGCAACAAGTTCTTAAGAGAATAAAAAAGAATAAGAATATTTTAAATACATTTAAAAATATAGAAACTTATTTGGATGATTTACAATGTCTTTATGATTTACAAAAAAACGAAGAAATAAGTGAAGTTGATAATAACGCTGATGTTACAAAAGTAATATCAAATGTTAATAATTTACTAACAAATTTTGAAAAACAAATGCTTCTTAATGGCGAATATGATGATTGTGATGCTCTAATGGAACTTCACCCAGGAGCAGGTGGTACTGAAGCACAAGATTGGGCGGCAATGCTTCTACGCATGTATCGCCGATATGCTGAAGCGCATAACTTTGATTTTGAAATAGTTGATTATATAGACGGTGAAGAAGCAGGCTTAAAAAGTGTAACCTTTGTTGTGAAAGGCGATAACGCCTATGGCTATTTAAAAAGCGAACATGGAGTGCATCGAATGGTTAGAATATCTCCGTTTGACGCTGGAAATCGCAGGCATACCACTTTTGCTGGATGTATAGTTACACCAGTTATTACGGAAAATATTAACATTGAAATAAAGCAAGAAGATATTCGTGTTGATACATATAGGTCAACAGGCTCGGGCGGGCAATATGTTAATAAAACGGATAGTGCTGTAAGAATTACGCACTTAAAAACTGGAATTGTAGTGACATGCCAATCACAAAGAAGTCAACTTCAAAATCGTGAAAAAGCAATGCAATTGTTGAAATCAAAATTATATCAATTAGAAAAAGAAGAAAACGATCGTAAACTTAAGAATATTAATGGTGATAATTCGGTCAATGGCTTTGGTGGACAAATTAGATCATATGTATTTCATCCGTATTCTTTAGTTAAAGATTTACGAACAAATTATGAAACAGCTAATACTGATGGCGTTTTAGATGGTGACCTTGATGGTTTAATCGAGTCATATATGCATTATAATCAAAAATAGGAGGCATTTATGAAGGAAAAACTAAAAACTATATTTACAAAAGAAAGAATAAAGTCTTTTCTATATGTTGCAATTGGTGTTATGATAGCTGCTTTTGCATACAGCTTCTTTCTACTACCTAATGATATAGTAATCGGTGGTGTATCTGGCATTGGCGTTATTGTCAAAGGAAAGAGTTCAATACCAAACATTGATGGAATTGTTATGGAGATAATTAATGTAATCTTATTAGTTTTAGCATTACTTGTAATAGGAAAGGAATTCTTTCTCAAAACTGCATTTGGTTCATTAACATATCCTCTTTTTACAACTTTCTTTAATTGGATATACAAAATACTGAATGAAAATTCTTCAACATTTGATTTTACTGCTTTGGCTGAAAATCATTATATGTTAGTTATAATATTTTCATCAATTATCATGGGATTGGGCTTGGGAATTGCTGTGAAGTATGGTGGTTCAACTGGCGGAACAGAAGTAGCTCAGCGCATTATGTATGAAAAAATACATTTTCCATATTCTTTGTCACTATATTTAGTTGATGGAGCTGTTATAGTTATTGGATTCTTTATCCTCAAGCAGCCTCTACACGTTTTATTATATGAAATAATATTTGTATATTTAAGCGGACTATTTATGGATATGATAATCTTTAGTGGATTTAATAAACGTGCCGTTCATATAATTTCAGATAAGTGTGATGAAATAAAAGACGTTTTAATTTCTGAATTTGAACGTGGTGTTACAAGTATTAATGTAATTGGTGAGTATTCTCAAAAATCGAAAAAAATGATTGTTTGTCTACTTTCTTCGATTGAGTATAATAAATTAAGAGATATAATTGAACAAATAGATTCGAAGGCTTTCTTCTATTGCGTTAGAGCAAATGAAGTTCGTGGAGAGGGATTCTCTTATGCCTCAAAAAGTAATAAAAGCAATTAAAAAGCTTAAACAAAAAGGTTTGTATTTAATTCAGATAGATGACAATGACTATAAAGTTTCTGATGATTTAATAGTTAATATGGCACTAGTAAAAGGTAAAACTTTAAATGATGAAGAATATCAAACCTTTTTAAATGAGCAAAAACAAGACAATCTTTTCTTAAAGGCAGTAAATTATATTTCATTTCAAATGCGAAGTGAAATGGAGATAATAGAATTCTTAAAAAAGAATAATGCAAGTGAAGATGAAATCAATTCAATAGTTATGAAATTAAAGAATGTATCATTAATTGATGATTATATGCTCGTAAAGGCAATTTTAAATAGTTCAGTTAATGCTTTAAAAGGTCCCAAACATTTTAAGAAAAAACTATATGAAAGAAAAATTAAAACGAGTTATGATATAGAGTATTCAAAAGATGATGAAATTGAAGTGCTAAACGAAAGTATTGAAAAGAATAAAGACAAATATTCTAAATATCCTCTTTTAAAACAAAAAAATCTTCTTGCACAAAAACTTATTAGAGATGGATTTACCGAAAGCAATATATTTTCACTTCTTAATCAGATATCTTTTATAGATAATTCATCAGAAAGTCTAAAAAAAGATTTACAAAAAGTACAATTAAAATATAATGACAAAAAATATGATGATTTAAGTAGCAGTGAAAAACGATGTAAAATTATTAATAGTTTACTTAATAAAGGATATTCATACAAAGATATAGTGAAAAATTTATAATAAATATTTTGTAATATTAATTATTGTTATCCCATAAGTATTAATGGGTGATAATTTGAACAAAAGACGAGTAAAAGGTACAAGTGTTAATAATAAGAAAACATCTCTAATAGATAGTAAAAATCTTGAAAGAAATCTTATGGAAGAAATTTCTAAAGAATTTATTTCAAAAGACAAAAAAAAGAATAAATAAAGCGGAGAAATATATGGGTAAAATATTAATCATTGGTTCCACAAATATAGATTTTATCGGATTTTCCAGCAAAAAACTGATATACAAAGACTCAAATATAGGAAAAATTCTTATTTCTTCAGGTGGAGTTGGAAGAAATATTTGTGAGAATTTATTACGTAAGCAGCATGATGTAACTTTTCTCACCTGCATAGGAAATGATGTTTATGGAAAACAAATGGAAAAAGATTTAGTTTCCTTGGGTTGTAAGATTGTTAAGCCCATTACTGATAGTCCTAGTGCTAGCTATTTGTGTATCAATGATGAAAATAATGATATGGAACTTGCTTTGTGTGACACAACGATAAATGAATCTCTTAATCTTGCATTTATTAATGACAATGAAAGTATATTTTTAGAAAGCGAATATATTGTTATTGATGGCAATTTGTCATCTGATGTTATATCTTATATCGTTAATAAGTATTCTTCAAAAAAACTAATTGCTGATGGAATTAGTACAACTAAAGTAAAAAAATTCTATAATCTTCTGGATAAGTTTTATCTTTTCAAAGTAAATTCATTTGAGTATGAAATCATAAAAGATGCACCAAAACCAAAATATTTAATTGTTAGTCATGGTGCAAATAGTATAAAGTACTTTGATGGTATGTGGAAGGAACAAGAAGTAATGAAAGTAGATAATATTGTCAGCACAACTGGTTGTGGAGATGCCCTTCTTTCAGGAACAATATCAGGGCTTTTGAATAATTATTCTTTTGAAAAATCTTTGAAACAAGGAATTGAATTGGCTAGTAAAACATTAAAAGTTGAAAAAAGTGTTTATGACGGTGAATAAATATGAACAGGAAAGACTAATATCTCTCTTGTTCCTTTTTTTAACTTAAAAAAACTGTTTAAAAAAATATGTAAATATGATATAACCCGAGTTTGCCACCTGGGGATAGAAAAAGGAGTCGAAATAATGCTCCTTTTTTTTAAAAAAACAATATATATTTAATCTTTTTTTAATTTTTTTGGTTCTATTATAGATAAGTGTTGAAAATCACTTTTTAAATATTCCATAATTA
>CAYMGD010000039.1:0-18430 GCA_964389905.1 uncultured Coprobacillus sp.
AGTTTCAATCGTAGCATCTATAACTCTTCTTTTGTATTCGCTTTTATTCTCTATTGTACTCATAGTTTAACCTCCTATTTTTTATTATTATATCAAACTGAGCAACTTTTGTCAAGATAAATGAGCAACATTTTGCAGTTTTTGTGAGCATTTTTAAGAGGATATTATTACACACTAATTATAATAACAGACACAAATTTTTATATACCAACTGTAAATCAATTTCTTCCTGTGTTTTCAAATAATTATCAAAAATTCCCTTTATTCATTTCGCATAGCATCAACCAAAATCATTACAATTATGCTTACACCATTTAGGTCGTTTAATTTAAGCAAAAGAAATTCAATGACTTATATTTCTTTTACTAACTACGAACAAACTATTGTTTCGTTGATGAGGCTTTCGTTTCGTAGCACTATGGTTAAAAAGAAAAAAACCTGCAAAAGCACCTAATGGTACTCCTGCAAGACTACTTACTTACATTCAAGACTAATTACTTACATTACAGATAGGAAAACAACTCCTTTATGTAAAGAAAAAAGGTCTGACACTTATCGTATCAAACCTAAGATTATCAAATGGTGCGGGTAACAGGAGTCGAACCTGCACTCGTAAGAACTAGAGCCTAAGTCTAGCGCGTCTGCCAATTTCGCCATACCCGCAAGTGCTCTAATATTATACCACATATTTTTCAAAAAGCAATAGTAAAAAATAAAAAAACACAAAAAATATATTAAAAAAACCCAATGTATGATATAATAATATGATGTATGGAGGAAACTTTATGGTTAAAAAATATGATTGTATAGTCGTTGGAGCTGGACCAACTGGAATTTATGCGTGTTATGAGATTATGCGTAAAAGACCAGATTTAAAAGTATTATTGGTTGACAAAGGACATGACATAATGAATAGAAATTGTCCTATTTTAAATAAGCGAATAAAACAATGCCCTAAAGACTCTGAAGGCAATAGTGGCTGTCATCCAAGTTGTTCTATGACAAGTGGATTTGGAGGGTGTGGGGCTTATTCTGATGGTAAATTCAATATAACAAATGAATTTGGTGGATGGATGAGTGAATATATTGAAGATGCAGAAGTATTAGATTTAATTAAATATGTAGATGAAATAAATCTATTACATGGTGCACCTCAAGAATTAACTGATCCAACAACAAAAGAAGTTTATGAAATAGAAAGAAAAGGTATAAGCGTAGGATTAAAGCTTTTGAAAAGTCGTGTTCGCCATTTAGGAACTGAAATTAATCTTAAAGTATTAACTAGCATAAATAAAAAACTAAAAGAAAATATTGATTTTTCTTTTGAAACATTAGTTTCTGATTTAATTATTGAGAACAATGTAATCAAAGGAGTTATTCTCCAAAATGGTGAAAAAATATATGCTGAATATGTGATTTTAGGTGTTGGACGTGGTGGTGCAGAATGGTTAAATAGCACTTTAACAAAATTTGGTGTTAAGTTCAAGAATAATAGAGTTGATGTTGGTGTTAGAGTAGAAACTAATGATATTATTATGGACCAAATAAATAAATATTTATATGAAGGAAAGTTTATCTATAATACTAGCGTAGGTACAACTGTACGTACTTTCTGTTCTAATCCAAGTGGACATGTTGTTGTTGAGAACCATGAAGGAATTATGGTTTGCAATGGTCATTCATATCATGACTCAAAATTAGGTTCAAATAATACTAATTTTGCATTACTTGTATCACATGAATTTGATGATCCTTTTAATAATCCTAATGAATATGCTACATCAATTGCCCATTTAGCTAATAAATTATCAAATGGTGGAGTTATTGTACAAAAATATGGTGATATTCTTAAAGGAAGAAGATCAACAAAGAAGAGAATTGAAGAAGGGTTTGTAAAGCCAACGCTTAAAGAAGCTGTTCCTGGTGATTTAGGCTTAATTCTTCCGTATAACACAATGAAATCATTAATTGAAATGATAGAAGCCTTAAATTATGTAACTCCAGGTATTGCTAATGATCATACACTTTTCTATGGCGTTGAAGCAAAATTCTATTCGGATAGAGTAGATGTGAATAACGAATTCGAAACACAAATAAAGAATCTTTTTGTTGGAGGCGATGGAGCTGGTATAACAAGAGGCTTGGCACAAGCTGGAGCTAACGGTGTGGCTATTGCCAGAACAATTTGCGATAGAATAAAATAAAATGCACTCTCTTAAAGCAAAGTCTTTAAGAGAGTTTTAATATTCATACAAAGCTAAAAAATATGAAAATAGTTCTTGCATAATATATATAAAAGATGTATAATATTTCAAAACAATTGTTTAGGAGAATTGAACATGTATTATAGCACAAGAGATAAAAACATTAGTCCTATTCAAAAACCAGCTAGTCTTGCAATATTAGGAGGTATTGCTAAAGATGGAGGACTATATGTTACTAAAATAAATAAAGTATTTGATGAAAAAAGTATCGAGGAGTTAAGAGGTTTAAGTTATAAGAAATTAGCTTACAAAATCCTAAGATACTTTTTAGATGATTTTTCTGATGATGATATTTTAGAAGTTATTGAAAAATCATATAATAATACTTTTGATACTGATGAAATTGTTAAATTACAAGAGGTAGATAAAAGGTTAGCATTTTTAGAATTATATCATGGTAAAACATTAGCATTTAAAGATGTTGCCTTATCATTATTACCAAATTTAATGGCTAAAAGTAAAGAAATTAATAAAGTGCATTCTAAAACGATAATACTGACAGCAACCTCAGGAGATACAGGTAGTGCTGCTTTATCTGGATATAGTGCGCATAATGATGTAAAGATGATAGTATTATATCCTAATAAAGGAGTTAGTAAAATACAAGAGCGTCAAATGTTATCTTTTGCAAATGATTCAAAAAAAGTAGTAGCCATAAATGGAAACTTTGATGATGCTCAAACTTTAGTAAAAGAAATATTTAATGATAAAGAAATGGGACAATATAATCTTTCTTCCGCAAATTCTATAAATATTGGAAGATTGATTCCTCAAATTGTTTATTATTTCTATTCATATTTTAAATTTGCCAAGAAAAATGAAAAAATTAATTTTGTTGTTCCAACAGGTAATTTTGGTAACATTCTTGCAGGTTTTATTGCAAAAGAAATGGGCTTACCAGTAAATAAACTAATATGTGCATCAAATAGTAATGATGTATTATATGAGTTCTTTAATACTAAAACATATAACAAGCAAAGAAAATTTATTAAAACAATTTCTCCTTCAATGGATATACTTGTTTCCTCAAATTTAGAAAGGCTTTTATATTATAAATCAAATAGTGCTGAAGAAGTTTCTAAATGTATGGAAGAACTAAAAACAAAAGGTGAATACAAGGTAAATTTTGCTTTTCCTGAATTTGCTAGTGAAAAAGCAACTGAAGAAGAAACTCAAAAAGGAATCAAAGATGTATATGATAAATATCATTACTTAATTGATCCACATACTGCTGTTGCTTATTGTGCATATAAAAAATATCAAGATAAAGCAAATGATAATGTAAAAACAATAGTTTTATCAACTGCTTCACCTTTGAAGTTTCCTGAAACAATTTGCAAAGCGTTAGATTTACCTTACACAGATGAAATCAGTTCATTAGATACTATTTGTGAGAAGTGCCAAATAATTAAACCTCAAGTCTTAGAAAAACTTAATCAAGTAAAACAAGAGAACATTTGGGATAAAGATAAAGCAAGTACTGAAATTAAAAAAGTCATAAGGAGTTTATGCGATGATTAAAATAACTGTGCCAGCTACATCTGCTAACATAGGACCAGGATTTGACTGTCTAGGAGTAGCTTTAACATTATATAATTCATTTTATTTTGAAAAATGCGATAACAAGTTTATGTTCAAAGATGTTTTAGAAAACTATGCTAATGAAAATAATTTAGTCATTAAAGCCTCTTTACTAACATATGAATACTTAAATATAAAACCTATTTATTATAGATTATCAGAAGAAGAAGGAATCCCTAGTGCCAGGGGATTAGGAAGTAGTGCTACTTGTGTTGTTGCTGGAATACTTGCTGCTTGCTATTTTGCAGGTGTTAAACTTACTGATGAAGAAATTATAAACTTAGGAACAAAGTTAGAAGGACATCCTGATAATGTTGCTCCAGCGGTTTTAGGTACATTAGTTAGCTCAGTCAAAAGTGAAAAGATAATATATAATAAACATAATGTTAGTCAAAACTTAAGATTCACTGTTGTAATACCTAATTTTAAGTTAAAAACATCCGAAGCACGAAAAGTATTACCGAATACAATTTCGTACGAAGATGCAGTTTATAATATGAGTAGAGCGATAAACATTCCTCTAACCCTAAGCAAAGGAACTGAGGGAAGTTTAGAAGAGTTATATGAATTATTAAAGGATAAAATGCATCAGCCTTATCGCTTAAAACTAATAAACAAAAGTGATAAATTTCAAGAATATGCTGATGAAAACCATATACCATTTTGTATCAGTGGTAGTGGCTCAACAATGCTTTTCATTTCTCTTAAACCAATTATTAAAGATTTACAAAGAATTGTTCCATCATATATGGTTAGAGAATTAAAGGTATCACAAAAAGGTGGACAAGTGTATGAAAAGTGACTTCCTCGTAATCCATAAAAGTATTTGTCCTAAAAACTATATGAAAGTAATCGAAGCAAGAAAACTAATTGAATCAGAAAAGATGAGTATATCTGAAGCGTGCCTTCAACAAGGAATTAGTCGTGGTACTTTCTATAATTATAAAGACTATATCTTTCTTCCTTCATCAGAATTAGGAAAAAAAGCTATTTTGTCATTTGTTCTTGATAATCAAAAAGGAATTCTCTCAAACGTTTTAAACGTAATTGCTAGTCAAAATGGTAATATACTTGCTATCAATCAAGAAATGCCAATTAATGATACTGCATATGTAACTATTACAATAGACATTATAGATATGACGCAAGAAATAGGAGAATCTATCAAAAGTTTAAAAAAAGAAAAAGGCGTAAAAAACGTCCAATTGATAGCGATAGAGTAAAGGAGTATAGATATGAATATTGCAATTTTAGGCCTTGGAACAGTAGGCTTTGGTGTTTATGATATAATCAAAAAAACCGAATATTTAAAAGATATAAAGATAAAATATATTCTAGATAAATGTTTAGAAAAGCAAAAAGATGTTGAGGAAAAGATAGTTGATTCATTTGATGTAATAGTAAATGATAAAGACATTGAAGTTGTAATAGAGTGTATGGGGGCAGGAAACTTCTCTTACAAATGTATTGTAGAGGCCCTAAAACACAAAAAATCTGTTATAACAGCAAACAAAGAAGTAGTATCATCACACATAAAAGAATTAACTAAACTGAAAGAAGAAAACAAAGTGTCTTTATATTATGAAGCAGCAGTTGGTGGCGGTGTACCAATTATTAAACCCCTACATACTTTAGTTCTTACTAATGAAGTTTCAGAGATTAGAGGCATTTTAAATGGTACAACTAATTATATTCTAACAAAAATGGCAAACGAGAAAATGAGTTTTAGAGATGCTCTTAAATTAGCTCAAAAGAATGGTTTCGCGGAAAGTGATCCAACAGCTGATTTAGAAGGTTTAGATATGGTTCGTAAAATAAGCATACTTTCAAGTATTGCTTATAAATGTGAAGTAAATCCTGATAATGTTTATCATTATGGAATCAGTAATCTAGGAGAAGTTGATATTGAATTTGCTTTAAAAGAAGGATATCGAATAAAACTTCTTGCATCATCAAAATGTGAAGGTAAGAATATTGAAATTAAAGTTGAACCTGTTTTTGCCTCCGAAAAGGGTATAATTGCTAATGTTATTAACGAAGAAAATATAATAGCTGTTTCATCATCAATCAATGATAAATTATATTTTATTGGTAAAGGTGCTGGAAGATATCCAACAGCTAACGCAATGGTTAATGATCTAATAATGATAAAAGATAATGATAAAAATTATTCTTTTAAAGAAAAAGAAAAGAAACAAATAAAAGATTTGAAGAATAAATGTAAGTATTATATTCGTGTCAAAGATATAAAATATATTGATGAAGATATAATCGATAGAAGAGAAAACAATCAAATAATAACAAAAGAAATATTATTTAGTAATATAGAAAAAATAAAGAATAATATATATTTTTATGCAAGGATAGGTGAATAAAATGAAAAAATATAACGTAGCAATAGTTGGTGCCACTGGTTTAGTTGGTAGCACTTTTAGAAAAGTATTAGAAGAAGTCAAATTTCCAATCGCCAATTTGAAGTTATTAGCTTCTAAAAAGAGTGCAGGAAAGAAAATTATGTATGCGGGAAAAGAATATGTTGTTGAAGAGTTAACAAAAGACTCATTTGAAGGAGTTGATATTGCTTTGTTTAGTGCTGGTGGGGCAGTTTCAGCTGAATATTGTCCAATAGCAAGTGAAAAAGGAGCTGTAGTAATAGATAACTCATCAACTTTTAGAAATAGACCTGATTTGCCATTAGTCGTTCCTGAAGTAAATCCAGAAGATATTAGAGGTTATGGAATTATATCTAATCCTAACTGTTCAACAATTCAATCAATTGTTCCTCTTAAGGCTTTAGAAAAATATGGAATTAAACGTGTTAATTATACAACATATCAAGCGGTAAGTGGCAGTGGAATGAAAGGTATCAAAGACTTAGAAAATACTTTAGAAGGCAAAGAAAACGAATTTTACCCTTATAAGATTTGTAAAACATGTATTCCTGAAATTGATGCTTTCTTAGATAATGGTTATACAAAAGAAGAAATGAAGATGGTTAATGAAACAAGAAAAATGCTTCATATGCCTGAACTTCCTATTTCAGCAACTTGCGTCAGAGTACCAGTTAGAAATGCTCATGGTGTTTCAATTCAAGTTGAACTAGAAAAAGAATTTACTGTAAAAGAAATTCAAGATTTATTTGCAAACTTCCCAGGATTAGTTTTAGTTGATGAACCAAAAGAGCATAAATATCCTGTTTCTACTCTTGCAGATGGAACAGATCCTGTTTATGTTGGAAGAATCAGAAAAGATTTAAGTGTTCCTAATGGTTTATTATTCTATACGGTTGCTGATAACGTACGAAAAGGAGCTGCAACAAATGCAGTTCAAATCGCTCAGTATATCGTAAGTCATAATTTGAAATAAATAAAAAGAGGCTTTCCTAGTTCGGAATTGCCTCGATTTTTTCTTTTGTTTCTGGTTCTTTATCATGAGTTTCCCCAATCTTTGTTAAAGTGTGTTTTACAAGAATTGGTCCAACTAATTCATAAATGAATATACCAGCTAAAACGATTGTTTGAATAGTTTTACCTAAATCACCAAGTTCATTAGCAGCACTGATAACCATACCAATTGCTACACCACCTTGAGGAAGAAGGGTAATTCCTAGATTATTTCTAATGACTTTGTCTGTTTTCGCAAGGCTACAGCCAATATATGCTCCACCCATTTTACCAACAACTCTGGCTATAATATATATTATACCTGTAACTCCAGCACTAATAAGAATTTTAAAGTCTAATTCAGCACCAGCTAAAGTGAAGAAAGCAATCATAAGTGGTGGAGTAAATTTATCAACAACTTTTGTTTGTGTTTTGAAAGATTCTTTGTCAATCATATTTGTAAAGACAATACCAATGGACATTGGAACAAGGATTGAAGACAAACCAAACGAATGAGATGCCAAAACACTTACAAAGACACTGATTAAAGTTACTGTTAAATACGTATCATTACGATCATGTTTAGTCAACTTTTTAATAACTTTATTAGATAAAATTCCTAATAAGAAACCAATTAATGCTCCAACAACAATTGATAAGCCAAGTTCAAGTAAAGGCTTTAAAATAGCTGCTGTGAAGTTAACATCTGTTCCACTAACTAAAGCCTTAGAAACAGATAAGCAAACACCAAATATGATAATACCTGCACCATCATCTAAACCAACAACAGGAAGCAAAGTATCAGTAACAGGACCAGAAGCTTTATATCTTTTTACAATCATCATAATAGGAGCTGGAGCTGTAGCACAAGCTATAGCACCTAACATCAAAGCTAAAGCCAAATCTTGTTTAAAGATATAAACTGCTCCAATTACAACTAAAGTCGTAATAGCCGCCTGAACCATCGTAACAATTAATATTTGTTTAGAACTATGTTTATACTTTGGAAGCCATAATTCCATTCCAATAGAGAAAGCAATAAAACCGATAGCGATATTAGAAATAATTTCTAAACCGTTAACAACTTTCTCATCAACCAGTCCTAAAACAGGACCAACAAGCACACCAGCCAAAATGTAACCCGTAACAGCTGGCACACCAATCTTTTCTGCTATCTTGCCTAAAATAAGCCCTAAAAGGATCATTAGACAAAGCATTGTTAAATAATAATAAGAATCATTTGTGTCTATATATTTAAATAAATCTAATAATGTAACCATAATATCACCCAAGCAAATATTATATTACTTTTTAGAATTAATGAGTATATGAAAACATTTCCAATTAAAAACTAAAAAACTTGCCTTCCACTATAGGGGGGGGTATATAATATATGTATATAGATTAAAAAGGGGATAGATATGAATCTAAAACAAAAATTTTCATTCAAAACAATGATATTTATGCTTTCAAGCGTTTTTAAAGCTGCACCAGTTTTATTTCCTTTATTCATTTTAATTAAAATTTGTGAGACTCTACTTGGTGTTGTAGCACTATATGTTTTAAAAGATGCCACAAACTTAGTTGCTGAAATGATTTCTAATAATAGTATTATGATGGAAGCAATGATTATGACTTTCCTTTATTTGGTACTATTGTTAGTAGTTGAAGGAATATTGTATTTATGTGAAGATATAATAGAAAGCTATTACTATAAAAATGCTGATAGATATTTTCGAATAATTTTAATGTATAAACTTGGCAAATTATCACAAGAAAAACTTTATGATAAAGAAGTTTACGATAAATATAATTATGCTTATAAGCATCTATATGTTTTTCAGCAATTACCATATCATATATTAGATTTTGTTATTGATTTCTCATTTAAAAAAATAATTTACTTAGGAGTAATATTTACTTTTAATATATGGGCTGGTCTAATTAGTATTGGTTTATTTATTGTAAACATTACATATACAATAATTTACACTAAGAAAAAAGTTGACTTAAATAAGAAATTTAATAATGAAGAAAGAAAAAAGAATTATTACATTTCTTTGATAACACAAAAGAATACTATAAAAGAAACAAAGATTAATCGCTTAGAAGAATATTTCTTTAATAAACAAGATGAAATATCGCAAGAAATAACAAAAGCATTTTCACGAATTTCCAGCAAAGAAACAATAATAACTAAATCAATTGATTTCATTATTCTTGTAATTAAATGCTCTTTTGATGTATTTTTGTTATACCTTGTTTACCAAAAAGAAATTGACGTTGGAAGTATGGTGTTAATTAGAGCTGCTTTGTCTTCAGCAACACAAATCGGTCGTAACTTTGCTAGACCAATAGAAAGAATAGTTGAGTTTGTAGAGATTGCTCCAGTTATTTGTGAGATGATATTTCCACTAACAAAATCAGAAAATAAAGAAATAAAGAAACTAGAAGAACCAAAGTTTGAACTGAAATATGGAAAGTTTCAAAGTTTAAAACTTGAAAATATCTCATATAAATATCCTATGAGTGAAGATTATGCTATAAAGAATATTAATCTTGAAATAAATAAAGGTGATATTATCTCGATATTAGGTTTTAATGGTAGTGGTAAAACAACGACTTCTAAAGTTTTATTAGGTTTATTTAAGCAAACGGAGGGAAATGTTTATCTTAATGATATTAATTTAAAAGACATTTCACTGAATGATTTATCGATGTATTTTGGTGTAGGCTTTCAAGAGTATGCTCGATATGAGTTAACTATGAAAGAAAATATTGGTTTTGGTAAAATCGAAGAACAAAATAATATGGAACTAATTAACGAAGCTATCAAAAAAACTAATTTACAGAACATTATAGATAGTCTTCCTAAAGGTTTAGATACTTATTTAGGAAAAAAATATGACAAAGAAGGTCAAGACTTAAGCGGTGGGCAGTGGCAAAGAGTAATCCTTGCAAGGGCTTATATGGGCTCACCAGAAGTATTAGTGCTCGACGAACCAACAGCAGCCATTGACCCAATTGAAGAAGAAAGAATGTTGAAAGAATTTAAAGATAATCTTGCTGGAAAAACTGCTATTCTTATTTCTCATCGAATTGCTTTTGCTAGATTAGCTTCTAAAATTGTAATAATGAAAGAAGGTCAAATAATAGAAAGTGGCACTCATAATGAACTTTTAATGAAAAAAGGTTACTATTATGATTTGTTCACCTCACAACAAAACCTTTATAATGGTGATAAAAATGAAGAAATATAATTATTTTAATACAACATTTATAGCTTTTAAGAGTGCTTTTAAAGACTCTCCTGGAATTATATGTTTTCAATTGTTTGTATTACTTCTATACATTCCTCAAAGTATTTTAGAATATGTTTTACTAGAAAACCTTACAAATAAAGCATATGAATTTGTAAGTGGAACCAATTCAGCATTTTTACCTGCAATAAACTACTTGATATTGATTATTCTTGTTATCCTTGTAATTAAAATTCTTAATGATATTAATAGTATATTAAGTGTTAAAATGAATCAAAAACTTGCTTATCTTTACTTTAAAAGATTTAATAAAAAATTATCAAAAGTTACCTTTGAAAATTATGAAACTCAAGGAGTTGATAGCAAAATAAATCTTGTAAAGAGTTATGGAACATGGATATATACAAGAGTAGGTTTATACAGTTGGCAATCATTATATTATTCCCTTAGTAGTATTGGAATATTTATATTCTTTACCTCAAGACTTCCATGGTGGGTAGTTTTAGTCTTCATTTTTGCTAGTTTAATCTATATAGTAATGGGCATATACTTCGGCAAAAAACTATTTAATACATATGATGAATTAGAGCTAACAAGACAGCGAAGAAACTATTTCTATTTTTCAACACAATCTAAGGAAACTCATCAAGATAGTTTAATGAATAGATTAACAATACCATTTATCAAAAGGTGGAGATATCTAAATGATTACTGGAATGATAAATCGTTAAAAACAGGGCTCTTAAGAGAAAAATTTGAGATAATTCCTAATATTTTTTACGCAGTTATTTCTATTTTTATTCTATACTTTGTTGTTATAGAAATAGCAAATGGTAATCAAGAAATAGGCTACTTTTCAGTAATTATTAGTAATATAATTTCATTCGGTTATATGCTAAAAGATATAGGCTATGCGTTTCAATATGATGTAAGAGATAATAATGTGTATAAAAGTTATCTTGAAATAATGGATTTAGACGAAGATATTGAAAATAACAATCAATACCTTCCTGACAAATTTACTATAGAATTTAAAAATGTTACTTTTACTTATCCTCAATCAGAAAACAAAGCCTTAAATGATTTTAACATAAAAATTCATGAAAATGAAATAATAGCTATTGTTGGTTTTAATGGTAGTGGTAAAACAACTTTTGTAAATCTATTAACTGAACTTACTAAAAAGTACCAAGGAGAAATAATAGTAAATGGTAAAATAATAAATGATGAAATGGGAACTATTAAGAATAGTACAAGTTGTATCTTCCAAGATTTTCTTCAGTATTCTTTTACTATTAAGCAAAATATATGTTTAGGTAATCTTGAAAAAGATTTTACAGATGAGGAAATAGAAAATATCCTTGATAAAGTAGGATTACTAAACTATGTGAAAACATTACCTAATGGCATAAATACAATGCTTGGACAAATCGAAAAAGGTGTAGAACTATCTAAAGGTGAATGGCAAAGATTGGCAATAGCAAGACTACTTGCTAACGAAAAAAGCAAAATTTGGGTACTTGATGAACCTACAGCATTCTTAGACCCAATGGGAGAAATAGAAATATATAATCTCATAAAATCTTTGAGAAAAGATAAAACTATCATTTTTATTTCTCATCGTTTAGGATTTTCAAGGCAATGCGACCGAATACTTGTTTTCGATAAAGGAAGAATTGTTGAAGACGATACACCTGAAAAACTAATGAATAATAATACTTTATACAAAGAAATGTATGATGTTCAAAGAAAATGGTACGAGTAATGAGCTTATGATATTCATAGGCTCTTTGTTTTTACAAAACATAGACAACAAATATTTAATAATGTCAAACTGGTGTTTACTTTTTTATAAAAAATGTGTATAATTATTTATATAAGTGAGGTAATAATTATGAATAAATATAATTTTACATTAATGTGTGATTTTTATGAACTTACAATGGCCAATGGCTATTTTCAAAGTGATATGAAAGATCAAATATGTTACTTTGATGTTTTCTTTAGAACAATACCTGATAATGGTGGCTTTGCTATTTTTGCTGGGTTAGAACAAGTTATTGATTATATAAAAAATATTCATTTTAGTGATGATGAAATTGAATTTCTACGCAGCAAAAAATGTTTTTGTGAAGATTTTTTAGAATATTTGAAAACATTCAAGTTTACTGGAGATATATATTCTATGAAAGAAGGAACAGTTATATTTCCTAAAGAACCAATTATGGTTGTTAAAGCAAATGCTATTGAAGCACAATTTATTGAAACATTTGTTCTTTCCGCAATTAATCACAATTCATTAATCGCAACAAAAGCCAACAGAATTGTAAGAGCATCAAATAAACATGCCATTTCTGAGTTCGGAGCCCGAAGAGCTCATGGACCACTTGCGGCAACTTATGGAGCAAGAAGTGCTTATATTGGAGGATGTACTGGTACATCTAATGTTTTAACTGATTATTTGTTTGGAGTACCATCAACAGGTACTATGGCTCATTCATGGGTGCAAATGTTTGATTCAGAATATTTAGCATTTAAGAAGTATTGTGAAATATATCCAGATAATGTAATTCTTCTTGTTGATACTTTTAATATTTTAAAAAGTGGTGTTCCTAATGCTATTAAAGTATTTGATGAAGTGCTAAAACCTTTAGGAAAAAGACCAATAGGAATTAGAATTGATTCTGGTGACATTGCTTATTATTCTCGTAAAGCTAGAGAAATGCTTGATAAAGCAGGATATTCAGATTGTAAAATTGTTGCATCAAATTCGTTAGATGAATATATTATTAGAGATTTATTATTCCAAGATGCTAAATTAGATTCATTTGGTGTTGGTGAAAGATTAATTACCTCAAAAAATAGTCCTGTGTTCGATGGTGTATATAAACTAGCAGCTGTTGAAAAAGATGGTAAAATAGTTCCAAAGATAAAAATCAGTGAGAATGTTGAGAAGATTACCAATCCTCACTTTAAGAAAGTATATCGTTTAATTTCTAAAGAAACAAATAAAGCCATTGCTGATTTGATAACATTATATGATGAGCCTGCTCCTACTGGTCCATATGAAATATTTGATCCTGAAGTAACATGGAAGCGAAAAGTTGTTGAGAACTTCTATACTCAAGATCTTCTTATTCCTGTTGTGAAAAAAGGAGAAATAATTTATGAAACTCCTGATATTAAAAATATTCAAGAATATTGCAAGTCACAAGTTAAAGAACTTTGGGACGAAGTAAAAAGATTTGAAAATCCTCACAATTACTATGTTGATTTATCACAAAAGTTATGGGATGTTCGTGACGATTTATTAAAGAAAAAAGGAGGCAAATAATGTATAAATATCCTTTGATAGGTGACTATGTTACCCTTTATGGCATATGCATTGCTGTTGGAATTGTTGTATGTATTTTAATATTACGTTGGCTCGGCAAAAAAAGTAATGTTGATAGTAAGTTCTTAGAATTTGTCGAGACGTTAGGGTATGTTGCGATTCTAATTGGTTTCCTCTCGGCGAAACTTTTCCAAGCATTTTATGAATTCTTAGAAACTGGAAAGTTTGATATTATTCATAGTGGAATAACTTTTCTTGGAGGATTAATTGGAGGAGCTGGAGCATTCATCTTAATATACTATTTAAGACGAAAAAAACTAACAGGAAAAATTGTAGATATTCTACCTATTGCACCGATATGTATTGTTATTGCTCATTCATTCGGAAGACTTGGTTGCTTCTTCGCTGGTTGCTGTGGCGGTAGAACTGCTGATCCATCAGATACGTTCTATTTTCTAGCGATGAATTTTCCTGGGCAAGGATTAGTATATCCAACACAACTATTCGAAGCTATATTTCTACTAATATTATTTGGCGTGTTATTATTCCTTTTCTTAAAGAAAGATTTCAAGTATGGTTTTGTTGTCTATATGTTTACGTATGGTATATGGCGTTTCTTGATTGAGTTCTTACGTGGAGATGATAGAGGAGCATTTATTCCAGGCTTAACACCATCACAATTTTGGTCAATACTAATGGTTGTAGGTTCTGTACCATTATTCTTCTTAATTAGATATTTATTAAAAACTAGAAACAAAGGTCTGCCTCAGATTACTGAAGACCAAGCAGAAAATGAGATACAAGAGGATTAAACCTTATGGTTTCCTCTTTTTTTTTATATATAAATATGGTAAAATATTAGCGAAATATATAAATTAATTATTGAGGTACTTTATGTTAAAAAAATTATTTTATTTTTTAGTTTTTCTTATGACATTATTTCTTATAGGATGTAATGAACAAGCAGAGCTAACTTTTACAAAAACTGGAAGAACAGAATATTATGTTGGGGAAAGTTTTGATTGCCAAGGATTTTTCTTTAAAACGAAAGAGAATAAAGAAATAGAACTAACTTTAGAAATGATAGATAATAAAACATTTTCTCAAGAAGGAGAGGATGTAATTAAAGTATCTTATGATGACAATGGAAAGACATTTACTGGAAAAATAAAGGTTTTTGTAAAAGGCGTAGAAGAAATTAAGTTAGAGAGCATTGAAATTACTAACACTGGAAAAAATGTTTATTACGTTGGTGAATATTTTGATGCGAGTGGTTATGAAGTTGAATGTACATATACAGATTCTTCAAAAAGAACTATTTCCTTAACTAATGAAATGATCAAATCGAATACACATTTTATAAAAGCAGGAACAGAAGAAGTAAAAATAGCTTACGAAGAAAAAGATATTGTAAAAGAAACTGTAATTAATGTAACGATAAAAGAAAATGAATTAGTTTCTATTGAAGTTATAGTAAAAGGGAAAGACTATTACAGTGAAGAAGTTGAACTTGATTTATCAGATTACATATTTGAATTAAAATATGCTAGTGGTGAAACAGAAGAAATAAAACTAACAAATGAATATGCTGATGTTACAACTTTTCTAGAAAATTATAATGATGAACCAATAAAACAAACTATTACAATAAAGTATAAAAATGTTTCTACAGCTTTCGATGTTGATGTTTATTCTCCGTGGGATTATGAAACATATGTTGGAACAATGGAAGCTAATGAAATGGTGGCGAAAATATATGAAGATATTAATGCCATTATACCTCAAGAAACTGAAACAGATATAGTTTTACCTGATAAATATACTTATGGATATGCTTATACCTTAATCTTTTCATCATCAGATTATGATGTTTTAAAAGGTTCAGGTAGAATTGAAAGATATGAAGAAGATAAGGTGGTTACGTTAACACTAAAAATCAAAAACGATTATGTCCCTATGACATATTCTTGGGATATTGTTGTGAAGGGACTAGGTCCAGTTGTACTTAAATCATGGAATGAAAATGATAAACATATCTTTGCTTATTTCTATGAGGGAACATCAAGTAAAATGACAGAAGAAGATGCTCAAAACATAGATGTTATAAACTATTGCTTTGCTGGAATATCTAATGGTGAAATAAATTTAAATGGTCTTAACTATTTAACTGACAATCTAAAATTGCGTCGCTCTTGTGGAGTGAGAATTGTTCTATCAGTTGGTGGCGGAGGAACTGGTTCAGTTGGCTTTAGTGGAGCTTGTTTAACATCTGAGAGTCGTGCGAAGTTCATTAAATCAATAATGGATGT
Source organism: uncultured Coprobacillus sp. (assembly GCA_964389905.1). Taxonomy (GTDB): domain Bacteria; phylum Bacillota_I; class Bacilli_A; order ML615J-28; family CAG-698; genus CAG-698. The sequence continues at coordinate 16,132 of CAYMGD010000039.1, forward strand.
AATAGAGAAATATCAATTTGATGGAATTGACTTAGATTGGGAATATCCATCATGGACGGGACTAGCTGATTCTAAACCAGAAGATAGAGACAACTTTACACTTCTTTGTAAGGAATTACGCGAAGCAATGGATAATTACAAAGAGGGACTTTTGTTAACGTCAGCAGTAATCGGCGGATTAAACGTTGAAAGGTTTTATGACCTTAAAGAGCTAAATAAATATCTTGATTATTTCCATCTAATGACATATGATTTAAACAACTCAGGAATTACTTCTCACCACACTAACTCTATGACTGGAAATAGAGCCTATTCAGTTGAAAGAACAATTAAAACCTATTCTGATGGTGGGATAGATGTTAAAAAATTAGTAATTGGAGCAGCCTTTTACGGCAAGATTTCTCGCCTTGAAATGGCTACAACGCCTGAAAATGCTTTAGGAAAAGCAGTTGCTAAGACAAATACTGATTCATATGAAACAAGAACAATTACATATACAGATATTTATAATAAGTATTTAACAGATTCAACATATAAAAAAATATATGATGAAGCTACTAAAGCATATTACTTATCAAATGGTGAATACTTCATAACTTATGATTGTGAAGAATCAATAATAACAAAATGCCAAATGGTAGAAGATTATAAACTTGGAGGTATAATGTTCTGGGATTATGGTTCAGATAAAACAGGAACATTATTGCAAACAATGGTTCAAGAAATTAATAAAATAAATTAGATATGGAGAATAAAATGAAAACTGTACATATGATGATAGGCATCCAAGGTAGCGGCAAAACAACATACGCTGAAAAACTAAGTTCTGAAAAAGGATATGATATTGTATCAACTGATATAATCAGAAAAAACAATCCAGGAATTAATGAAAATGATGTATGGCCAATGGCTTATCAAACAATAAGTAATATTTTAGAAAGAAAAGATGATGTAATTTTTGACGCAACAAATATAACAAAAAAGGTAAGAGATAGATTTAAAGAAAATGTAAAAAAATACTATCAAAATGAGTTTGAAATAATCGGATATTTCTTTCCTACAGCAACAAGTGAGTGCATAAAAAGAGTTGAGCAAAGAAACCAAAAAGATGGAGAATTAGACATTCCTCTAGATGTAATTGAATCATATAGCAAAAATGTTTATCCACCAACATATGAGGAGAAGTTTGTTCAATCAAAAGTAATATCACAAAATGCTAATCTTTTAAAAGGATTAGTTGATGATGCTTATCAAGGGTATGCACTATATTTTCGAAGAAAAGATAAAATTATAGAAGAGTATAGTGGCTTTGCAAATATCAATACTAATGAACCGATAAGACATAGTACTAATTTTAGGCTAGCTAGTGTTACTAAACAGTTTATTGCATATGGCATAATGACATTAATTAATAAAGGTTTACTTTCATTTAATGATAAATTATTTAATATGTTTGATAATATGCCAGAATATACTAAAGATATAACAGTTAGGAATTTATTAAATCATACATCTGGAATTAGAGACTATGAGGATATGGAACATACTGATGAACAAGTTCATGATATAGATGTTTTAAACTTTGTAAGACAAACAACCGATCAATACTTTAAGACAAATGAAAAATATCAGTATAGCAATACTGCTTATGTGCTTTTAGGATTAATAATCGAAAAAACAGCAAACCAAAAGTTAGGTGACTACCTTGAGGAAAATGTCTTCAAAAAGCATCAAATGTTAAACACTAAAATGAATTACGAGCCTTTCACAACAATATCACCAAGGGCATATGGACACATAGAAGAAAACGGAAAACTTATGCTTAAGGATCAATATTGGTGCAGTGCAACTTTAGGCGATGGAGGAATATACTCTTCAATAGATGATTTAAAAAAGTGGTTAACAGTTATTCAATCACTAAATAAACCATTTGATGAGATGATAAAAACACATATAATAAATGGAATAGATATAGAATATGGTTTAGGCTTAAGAGTAAAAAAACTTAAGAATTATCCAATAATATATCATTGTGGAGAAACAATTGGCACTAGTACAATTATAGGATATATTAAAGAACTCGACATCGAATTTATTTTCTTAACAAACAAAGGAGATAAAGACGCAAGTCTTCTTCTTAATAACCTTGAAAAAGAAATATGATTATGCACATAATCATTTTTTCTTTGAAAAAATGAAAAAAATGCTTGCGTATTATAATTCATTGTGATATAATATGTAGCGTGGTTCCATGGTGTAGTGGTTAACATGCCAGTCTGTCACACTGGAGATCGCGGGT
>CAYMGD010000040.1:0-3127 GCA_964389905.1 uncultured Coprobacillus sp.
TAATTATTAATACTTTTTTTACCTTTTTTATTAAGTTTTTTATTGACAATTACAATATTCATTTTAAGTAAATGAATCATATAACTTAACTGTGGAGAGTAATTATCTTTATTTCTAAATAATTCTTTTTGTGAAACTATATGCATTGCAAAAGTTTCAATATCCTTTAAATTAGCATTTTGAAAATTATTATAATTTTCAAGTATTTGTTCTATTTGACTTTCATCATTTATTCTAAAAGTAATCTTTCCGAAAAAGTCAGGTTTACCAGACTTACTAACCAAACGAGCAAAGCCTAGTAACTTAAAACATTCAAATTCTAAATCTAAACTATTTGAATAATTCTCATAATCAGTAATGTCGATATAGCTTTCTTCTTTTAATTCTCTAAGCATTCCTATTTTTAAAAGATCTTTAAAACTATCAAGTTTAAGCTCTTTAAATTTTTCATAATCTTTTTGATCTAATGAACCTGATGCACTAGGCACAAATCTTCGTTGGTTTACATCATTAGTAAGATTTTGACGATTAATTACATAATATGATTTGCCATTTAATTTTAGTTCAAGAATTAAATTTATTCCAATAAGGTTTGTTAAGTGACTATTTTCAATATTAAATAAACTATTATTCATATGATTTATCGAAATCTTATAGCCTTCAATTATTTGATGATTATCTTGAGGTAAATACACATTCTTAAATATCATTTCGTCAGTCGAAACATATGTAAAGTATTTAACTTTCTTTAAGTTTACTTGAGTTAGTTCTCTAAAATTCAAATCACTATTTATGCCTATTAAGTCACCATTGAAAATACCTTTATTATTATCTCTTTTGTCTTTTATAACACAAGCTAATACATTTCTTGTTTCACTTGTCATTTTATGTTTATCTTTGTTTAAGTTAACTTTTAAGCGTTCACAATTCTTATCAAAAGTTTCATTCTCTTTATTAGAGTAAATAAAAGCTTCATTTTTACCGAAATGCATAACTTCAAATCCTGCATATTTTTTAGTAAAGTTATGTGAATCTACTACACCACTCATAATTTCTTCTTGCCTTTTGCCTTCGATAAATATTGAGGTGTTTCTATTCATTTTAAACGTATAGTACCTTTCACATACATCAAAAATATGTTTTAACGAAGGAAGAAGCACCATAATAACATTTAAAGCAATTACTACCTTACCTTTTCCACTCTTTTCCGAAAATAACAACACTAAAGAAAGAACAAAAGTTATAATTAGAATAATCATTCTAACTAAATCCCATTTAGTAAATATCGATTTATATGAATCTCTAATTGTTTTGTTTTTATCTTTTTCTTTTTTATGTTGATATGATTTATAGATTTTTTCTCCCTCTTTGTATAAAACTTCATATGGGACAAGCTTTTCAAAATAGTTTCCTGATAAGTCATAATTTTTATATGTATCTAAAACAGCAATAAAGTATGCATTGCTTTGCTCTACAGATAGAAACTTAAATTGTATTATATTAATCTTAAACTTTTCAGTTTTTAATTGTTTTTCTATCGAATCAATTGTTTTCCCTTGAATATTTTTATCTACATCATTGATATAAAAGTCTTTACTTTTTCCACTTTTTAGTAAATTAGTATAATAGTTTCTTCTTTTTTCTTTTCTAGAAAGTTGTTCTTCAACTTCTTTTAATTTATACATTCCCATAAATTCATTTTTTTTATTTTGTAAGTATATAATAGAATTCATTTGTGTTATCATGTGAAAACTACATTTCTCCTTTAACTTGTTTTATTGTGTTTATTTAATGTATTCGATACTACAAGAATAGTTCCGAGTATCATAATTATTAGTCCTAGAAAATAATTCCAAGTAATTTTTTCCTGTAAAATGATAAAAGATAAAAACAATTAAATAGGTATTCTTACTAGGCAAAGTAATTAGTGTTATTGCTATCAACATCTTCCAAGAAATAATTTCTTTAAATATTGCTAAAGCAATTATTAATGTGCATACTATTTCAAAATTTTTCAACAAAGAAGCATTTGATGAAGTTGTACCTTTAAGTCCATGCATTAAAAGAATAGGAACGTAAATGTCTTAAACTATTATTCCAACAACATATGGTAAATCTTTTTTATGTGTTTTATCATTTTTCGGTTGTTTTTTCTTTGTAATAAGAAACAAAATATAGCAGTTTTTTATTCTCTGTAATTTTTCATTTTTTCGATTATTTTATCAACTACTTCTTCAACACTCATATCATCAGTATTAACTTCATCAAAGAAATAAAACACATTATAATTTGCTGTGTTATCCATTTCAATTTCACGCATAATTCTTTTCTTGTTTTTTTGCTTATACTTTTCTGAATCAGGTAGTAAAACTGCATTTTCATCATAATAGCCTACTCTTTTGAAAATAGTTTCAGCACTTCCTGTTAATGTAAAACAATAATCATCTATTAGTATACTAGAAAGTGATGCAATTGAATCTTCATCATATATAGGAGAAACTGCCATTACAAAATCATCATTTTTCATAGCATAATTCGAAACAATATCTGCTTTCATATAATAAATCACTTCATCTTCCTTAAAAATATCTTGAAAGTTTTCTATTGATCCAAATATATCCATTATCTCATAATCCAAATCAACAAACTGTAATCCTAGTCTTTTTGAAAGAGCTTTTCCAACTGTACTTTTACCTACCTGACTTACTCCAAATAAAAATATTTTCATATAGACTCCTTTTTTTACCATTATAGCATATTCTTAATTACAATTAAATATTTTTTGTAAGAAATTTTTGAAGCATATTCAACATAACATTTTAACTTTTTTCATCTCTTAAACAGAATAAAATAGTATATATATTGCATAAATTAAGTGTTCAATTAATCACTTGAATTATTCTTTCATAACCATTTGTCACTGTTTACATATTCATATCTTTATAAAATAGCCTATTTTTAAAGTATTTCCATCATCCATCCTTTTTTGGTCATATCCTCTCAATATAACCATTTTATTTTAAATGTTTAATACTATTATCAGTTGCTATTTCACTTATTTCAATAAGAACTGCTAATTCTTTTTTTCATTTAGTCCATTTTTTCTCGATACACTAAGTTTATTACC
>CAYMGD010000040.1:3227-16777 GCA_964389905.1 uncultured Coprobacillus sp.
AACTTTTATTACCAACTTTTATTACCAACTTTTATTACCAACTTTTATTACCAACTTTTATTACCAACCTTATTATAACATAAGGTTGGTAATAAACCAATATATTGGACATTTAATGTTTTTTGAAAATGATACTAGTTTATCATTAGTTAAAATGGCCTTAATTTCTTATGGTTATATTCAAGCTAAGAACAAATTTCAAAAGTTGAAAATTAATGTTTTAGCATATTATCTGTAATAGTTAAATATTTCTGTAAAAATTTTTTTGAAGCATATTCAGCATAACGTACTAGTATTCCTCTATCTCTTAGATAGAATAAAATAGTATATCTATTACGTAAAACGAGAGCTCAATAGACTCCTTAAATTTGTCTTTCAAAATTTTTAGTAACTATTGCATATTAATATCTTTATAAAATAAATCCTCCTAAGTTAAATATTTTTTATTAATTATATAAATAATTTACCTTTTCCTTTCCTATAAAATATTATATTTTTCCAATTCAAGAATGTGTAGTTTTATAAAAAGCTAAAGCACTTCTATATGCTCTAGCCATATATTTCTACTTAAATTCATCTTCCCATATATAGTTAGGATTATTCTTTATCTTTTCTTCATATTGTTTTTTATATTTATTCAAAGATAATTCATTTGCACCACCAGAATAGTTTGGGTTAGCTGTTTGAACATTGTCATCTTCCCAACCACAATAAATACAAATGTCGAAACTACCATCACCTTCAAATTCATATTTCCCGCAAATAGGGCACATATGTGGAATAAGTTTTGGCATATTTTCTTCACCATAATCATAGTCTGGATTTTCTTTTATTTTTTCTTCATACCATTTTTTATACTCATTTAAAGTTTTTTTATTAAAACCTAAATAAGTATCAGGTTTTTCTAATTGTTTTATTTCATAAATCCATCCACAATGTGTACAATATACTTTTCCTGACAAATATTCGTTTAATTCATTTTCATAATCCCATTTATCGGGCTCAGAAAAATAAAATTCTCCACAAATTGGGCATTCAATTGCACGAAACTTTTCTTTGTTATCCATTATTTAGCTCCTTTCAATTTTTTCTGATTTAAAAAGTATTGATAACCATCAGCTGGCTTAAAATACGTTATAACATAACCCTTTTTATCAATAATAGCAAATTCATTTGTTTTTATATTATATTTATAAGTTGAAAAGTTCTTATCATAAAATGATTTATTATAAACTCTATCAACAATATTCGCATACTTAACAGCATGAGCGCCGTATTCTTCAACTGTAGTAAATCCAAACTGTTTACCATGTTCATTTAAATGTCGTTTTAATGTTTTCTTATTAAAATCTCTAGCCCATGCATATTTAATATGTTTTGTAGGTTGTCCTTGTCTCTTTGAACCTCTATTGTTACCATATCTATTACTTGCACCCTTTGTCGACATTATTTTTCAACTCCTTTCTTCTTCTAGTACCCCAGGAGTCATAATAATAAAATTTTGTTTTCCTTTTTAGGTTTTCAAATAATTTTCCATTAAGTGTCCCATAAACAACAACACCACTTGGTTTTAGTTCTTTAATAATAGTATCTAAAAAACAGAACCATTCATACTTTTTATAATTTTCTTTTATAAAGCCATAAGTTCCTACAGCTATCAAAGAATATTTTGGAATTGAACTTAGAAATTCTGGCAATAAATCATCAATACCACATCTTATATTGGGAATAACTCTAATCCCTTGTTTACCATAATAATAGGTCAAACTTAAATTATCATTCATTTGTGTTTTTTGCTTGATGATTGGCATATCAGTATGAACACTAAAATCAAATCCTATAATCCCTGCAGTTCTCTTAAAGAAATCTATATATTTTTTAGGATTTCTTCTAACCCTTTCAAATGTTGGATCTTGAGCATAAAAGCAAATGTAAGTGTCGCTTAAATCACATTTTAATGCCAACGCCTCGTTGAAAGTCAAAATTTGTTTTGGTGGAATATGTGGAATCATCCATTTCTCAATAATAGGATATTCCTCAACTTCAGTAAAATTCGCATCATCCACCAAATAAGCACGAAACGAATCTGTAACTATACCATCTGCATCTTTGTACATTATATATGTACCTCCTTTCAATAAAAATTTGCAATTTGGTATTAAACATGATATAATGTACATGAACCTTGCATTATATGCATGTTTAGAGACTACTGCAATAGTCTCTTTTTTATAATAATCACTTATAAGTGTTACTATCATTTTTTAGATTTATTGCTGCAACAATAAAATTTTTTATTTTTGAGACTGAATAATAAGCTTTTCATATTCGGTATATGGTTTGTTACAAGTTAGCCTTTTAGCAGCTCTACTCAAACTATTTTTAGAAACATTAAAACCGACACCAAAATATTTCATTATTTCCTCAACAGAAGTTAGTTTTTTATCAATTATTAAAACAACTGGCACTAATAAATATGCCGCAAAAAAATCAGCTAGTGCGTTACTTTCTATACTATTGTCATTACAATCTAAGACTATATGTCCTATTTCATGTGCGATTGTAAAATTAATTCTTGTTTTATATGTTTCGTCATCATTATAATATATAAAATACTTGCACTCACTTTTAATAAATTGATTAAAACCATCTTTACTAAAATTAACCAACAATTTTCTATTGTCACCATAATTTGAATATGGAACAACGGCGAAACCCATTCTATCGATTAAATCAAAAATGTTTATTGGATATTTTAAATTATAATCAAAAATTATATCCGCAACAGTTTGTTTTGCTTTCTCATACTGCTCGTCCGCTAATCTCATCTCTTAATATTTTGTGACAATAGGGTTATTAATTCAGAAATTTCTTCATTTGATAAATTCGAAGCATTTCTTGCTACAAGTCCTCGTATTTCCCTGAAATCTGTATTTGCTACACTCTCATCTAACAACTCTTCCAAACTAACATTAAAGTATCTTGCTAATTTTGTTACAATATCAACACGAGGTGTTCTTTCACCACTTAAGTATCTAGACATAGCTGATTCATTAATTTGAATTTCTTTAGCTAATTCTCTTTGAGATATACCTTCTTTTTTCATCAATTCAGCAATTTTATCTTTAAACATCGTCGTACTCCTTTCATCATCTTTGTTAAAATTATAATACAGAGCTTGCCAATTGTCAAGTTTTTTTGACAAAAATATTAATTTTTTAAAGAATTAATTATAAAGAACTATTATAATGTTTTAACTTTTTTCTTTATTTTACACATTAGCTATATATTTTTCCCATAATAATTGCTGATTCTTCAGCTACAAGTTTAGTTATATTATCAAGCAAAAATTGTATTTGTTATTGTTCTTATGTAATCTTACTTGTTTTCTGTCAACAAATAATCTATCTTTTTTATTACAATTGCAATTTTTTTAGTTTTAGCTTCAAAAATTATGTTCTAACAAAAAAACATATATCAATATAAAAAAACTTTGTTGATGAAGCAAACAAAGTTCAAATTAGAGTTAAATATTTCTGTAAGAAATTTTTTGAAGCATATTCAGCATAACGTTCTAACATTCCTTTATCTCTTAGATATAATAAAATAGTATATCTATTACGTAAACCGAGAGCTCGATAAATTCCTTGAATTATTCTGTCATAATCCTTAGTTACTATAGGCATATTCATCTCTTTACAGAAAGAATCAACTTTATCAAAATAAGGTAAATATTTTTCAATTAATGATTTTAAATTTTCATCATTTGTTTCCTGATATAAAAGACGATACATTTCAAAAACAATTAAAGACGCTTCCACAACTTCTAATCCGTGAAGGTTTGGCTTTTCGCCTTTTTCTACGCTTTCGAGTTCCCACGCATGAGCTATTATATGTTCTGAGCCTGATGCTGGACGAGAGTTGCCTACAAAAGCCATTCCTAAACCCGTCGTCATAAAGCCTTGCATAATGCTAGCAATACACTGTGGATTACGTTCCTTTATAGTATATCCTTCTTCTAAGCATTTATTGGTTGCTTCTAAAACGTCACAAGCGATTTTCTCACAAAAATAATCGCCATTATAATTATGAGCAAGCTGCCAGTCAAGTAAACCAGTATATTTTCCAAACATATCACCAATACCAGAAAGAAGCATATTTAAAGGAGCTTCTTTCATAACATCAAGATCAGCAATAATATATTTAGGAGTAGTACATTTTATAGTTGCTTTAGTTCCATCAAATAAAATTGGAGAACCTGCTGAAGCATATCCATCCATCGAAGGAGCCGTTCCAGCAATACCATAAGGAAGTCCTACTCTATATGAAACTAACCTGCATATATCATTAATAACTCCTGAACCAACACCTAGAATAAAATCAGGTTTAGGAGAGTATTCAAATATATTAGATTCAGCTTGAGGATTGTATAAATGAATCAACACTTCGCCTATACTTTGAGCATTAGGAAGAACATCACCTTTTAAAATATATATGTTAACTTCTTTATTATTTTTTTGTAATATTTCAAAATCTTTCTTTCCTAAAACATTATATGTATTTTCATCACAAACTAAATAAATAAGTTGATAATCCTTTAATAAATCACTTAAATTATTAATTGCTCCTTCGGAAATAATATATTTTTCTAAAGGCGCTTTATGAATCTTCATTTCACAGTTACATTTATATTCTATCATTTATAAATCCTCCAAAGATAGTATAAATTTATCTATTTCAAAAAAATCAGAAGTATGAGGATACTCAGCCATATCAGGATGGTGTTTAAAAGCATCTTTCGCATTTTCTTTAGTAAGAGAGATTGTCGCTAGCATACAGCCACTTTCTCTAATCTCTGAAATGTTTTTATCAGAAAAATCAGAAGTATAAACATAACACTTAGCAGGATAATCAGGAATTTCCTTAAGTTTATCCTTTGTAAAATTCGCTTTTGTGTCAATAAAATATGCATCAGGATCTATTTTCAAAATCTCCTTAATAGCTTTAACTCCTGAACCATTTGTAGCATAAACAGTTCTACCTCGCATACCATACGATACAACCATCTCAGAAATTTCTTTTGCATGTAATAATCCCTCTTTTAAATCAATATTAATGCTTAAGCCACTAAAATATGCAAAATGTAAAGATTCGCTTAAAGTTGGTATGTGATTATCACTAGTTCTATCCTCCGATAAAGAAAGCTTTGATATTTCTTCATATTTTGTTTCACTAATAACATATTCCACCTTTAAACCATCTTCAGTATATCCTTTTACTGTGGCATCATGATTTACAATAAGCACTCCATCTTTGGTCATTCTCGCATCAAGTTCAATCATATCAGCTCCTTTAGAAGCTGCCAAACGATATGCACTAATAGTATTAGAATGTATTCCAGAAGACACAAAGCCACGATGAGCAGAGGTAATCCAAGTCTTTTTCTTTCTATATAATGTATTATTCATAGCCTTTATCCTCACTAATTCCTTTTTTGATTAAATCAAGAAATTTATAATCTGCCTTTGCAAAATCAAGATTATTAAGTTCACTTTCATCACACCACTTAAAAGCATTGTGTTCAATGAGCATAGGTTCAGTATCAAGTAACTTGCACCAATAAATATGCATTGTCAAAGAAAATGTCTCATACTCATGATTAATTGTAGTAATATAATTGTTAATCCTAATTTCACAATTAAGTTCTTCTCGTATCTCACGCTTTAAAGCTTCTTCTCTTGTTTCACCAGTTTCAATCTTTCCTCCAGGGAATTCCCACTTATAAGCATTTTCTCCCTTGTTTCCTCTTTGACAACAAAAAACTTTATTATCTCTTTTAATGACTCCCGCAACTACTTCACAATGCCTTTTATCCATTTTCTTCACCTCAAATCTTTGTAATCATTTTAACATATTTTAATATTTAAAACAATATGATTATTATTACTATTTAATAAAGGTATTAAGTTTGTATAAAGTGTTAGTACATAAAACTAACTTTAGATAACCTTTCAATAATTGTATTTTTAAATGTTTCTTTATCACTAATTGATTCGTAATTTTTATCGCAACATACTTAAGTTTAAAACTCTATTCTAACCTAATTCCGCTTCAAAATTATACACGTAAGGAAGTAGTACTATGGCATCTGTTGTGAAATGAAAAATAAGAATAAAACAACTTATCTATATTCCAATGCTACAATTTGGAATAAAGAAAATAAAAAATATAAGTATAAGAGAGAATTTATTAGTAAAATTGATTCAAGTGGTAAAAAAATAATGTATGATAAAAAACACGTTAATTTACCTACCCCTAAAGCATCTAAGTCATATGGCAATATATATTTTTTAGAACAAGTAGCTAATAATATTGAATTAACAGATATTCTTAAGAATATTTTTAAAGATGAATATGATGTATTAATTACCATTGTTCATTATATTATTTGTGTAGATTCATCTTTATCTAATAGTATTAAGTGAATGAAATTAACCGAAATATCAAGTACACAAAAGAAAATATTTAAAGCAAATGAACCTATAATTAAAAATTAAGAGCCACATTCAAACGGCTCCTTTATACGTGTATAATTTTAATGTGAAATTTAAGTATATACATAATTTTGATAAAAAATATATATTAACTAACACAGGTTGTTAATTCTAGCATTCTACTTTTTAACAGTTACTAAATCACTAAATTTAAGACGCAACATTTTTAATGTTTCTTGTATTTGTCCGATATCAATTTTATCTTTTTTATCAAACACATAAATATTATGAATAGTATTTAATGCTTTTTTAAAATGCTCATTTTCATAAAATTTAATATCATTTAAATAACTAAAATCTTTAATTTCTAGATCTTGGGGGACTCCACCTTGTCTACGATTTTCTTCTTCTCTCTTATATTCGATTAACTTAATAAGCTCTTTATCATTTGTTAATAAATTGCAAATTTTTTCTACTGAACACATTACAGTAATATCATAAATATGTTTTGATAAATCTAAAAACTTATCTCTTACAAAATTAAATTCTGAAGCAAAAATCTTGTCTATAAAAATTCTTTCAAGTGAAATAGTTCCTATCTTAAAAGGTTTTACATCGAAAAAATTTTCTAGTATTTCCTTTTCTTCATTATTTGCTAGTTCATATAAATGCGGAGATATTTCCATAAACTCTACTGGTTTACTAACTGTAAAGCTTGTAGCTTCAATTTTAACATTTCCAAATCTTTGTAATGTATCAATTGTGTTTGGAACAAAGATAGGTTCATATTGATAAGAAACTTCCATCGTAGCCCTTTTATCGATTGACTTTTCTTTAAATTCTAATGATTTAAAATCTTTAACTGCAATTTTCAGTCTTTTTTGTTCTTGACTAGGACTAAATACATCTTCAACATAAACAGTCAAATCAATATCTTCACTAAATCTTCTAATTGATTTTAATGCTTTATATAATGCTGTTCCGCCTTTAAAATAAGCATAATTTTGATTATTCTTTTCAGATAGTTCTTTTAATAACAATGTAACATAATAATCTTTTTCTAATACATCTTCTCTAACTCCCGTTCTTTCGCTAATGTTAGAAATTAAAAGTTCCATATTTTCTTTACTTTTCTCCTCTCGCTAAGTTAGCTATTTTTTTATAAATATCATTATCTTTATAAAAAGTTGCATAATATAAAATGCCTTCAAAACCTAAATTATTATCGTCAATTACATCTCTAATAATTTCATTAGGATTATCCACTTCAAATGGAACATCATATTTATTTGAGATAACGTCCAAAATTTGAAGATACTTAAAATTTTCTTTAGTAACTTTTACCATCGGTTTTATAAGTTCAATTGTTTTACTGCATTTATCAAGTCTATTTCTATTTGTTGTGAAATATGTATATTTAGGAACTTGTGTAGTTAATCCAATTCTATTAATAAAAGATGGTCCAGTTTCATATCCATATACTTCTCCATCATCTTCTAGATATAATCTTCTGATAAGTTCTCCTTGTTTGATTTTTGTTTTACCAAAAAAAGTATCAACACATTTGTAATAAATACCTTTTTTGTATCTAACGAAATTATTATTGTTTTTTTCATAACGATTAATATATTCATTAATAACTAGAGGTTTAGCATCTTCAATTTCGCTTAATACGTACCTATGTATATCACTTGTGAATATTGGATAACCATTATCAGCATTATCAATATATTCAGTTATTAAATCCATAATTGTTTTCATAATGTTGTCCTCCTTTAGTTATAACAATGTTATTTTATCTATATTTTTTCTAACATGATTATAACATATTATATGTTAAATTTCAATAATAATTTCTAGTTTTTTTATTTTTTTTGAAATACTTTTAAAAATCATAATACCTACTTTTTTGTCATTAATTTTTTACATTCACCCTAAATTCCGCTTCAAAATTATACACGTATGGAGGTATTGGCTATGTCATCTGTTGTGAAATGAAAAATAAAAAATATAAGTATAAGAGAGAATTTATTGGTAAAATTGATTCAAGTGGTAAAAAAATAATGTATGATAAAAAACACGTTAATTTACCTACCCCTAAAGCATCTAAGTCATATGGCAATATATATTTTTTAGAACAAGTAGCTAATAATATTGAATTAACAGATATTCTTAAGAATATTTTTAAAGATGAATATGATGTATTAATTACCATTGTTCATTATATTATTTGTGTAGATTCATCTTTATCTAATAGTATTAAGTGAATGAAATTAACCGAAATATCAAGTACACAAAAGAAAATATTTAAAATAGATAAACCTATAATTAAAAATTAAGAGCCGTATTCAAACGGCTCCTTTATACGTGTATAATTTTAATGTGAAATTTAAATTTAAATATAAATATTATTGTAAATATGTAATAAACAAATTGTTATTTGAATTTATTGGAGTTTTGCTTGTCTTTAAATAATAAACTTTATTAGCAATAATATCAGTAGTTCTTGCTAAAGTTTTACTTTTAGAGTCGTAAAAAGTAATTTTCAAGTCATTTATATCTGAAAAAATTGGAGCAAAGAATTTATTCCATTCATAGTTAAATGTTCCATTTTTAAATTCATTTAATAGTCCTTTCCTTAATTCATAATATCCATTTGTTGCAGTAGTGTGTTCATCAACAAATACATTAATATTTTTTATATCTTGAGGAATGATTATATTGGTGTCAACAACATGCTTTAAACATTTTTTTATACCAATCTTATAAACATAATCTAAATATCTTTGCTTACTCTTTTTATGGTCAAATATGTTCTTCAATATTCGTTTTTGGTCGATAATAACATCAAATTTAAAGCAATTGTTTAATGATCTATATAATTTCCCTTTATTTTTATTTGATAAATTACACATGCTTTTAATTCTATGTTATCCATAATTCCGTTACTATGTTTTATACATTTTTCTGTATAAATGTATTTTCTTTCCATATCATCTTTATCTTGTTTATTAAAAAATATTACTCCAGCAAAAACATAATAATCATTATGAAGGTAATCAAAAACTCCTGATTCATCCGAATAAATATATAGCCATAGTTTTCGTTCTTCTTATACGAAAAAAAGCCACCAAGTGGCTCCCTATGACCAGTGACAGCAAATGCCACTTAAACATTTAATTCGATACCATAGTTATACAGCATAGTTTTATCTATGCTGCATTTATATTATATGCTATTTTGCTAAAAAATCACCGGTTTTTTATTATTTTGGCGTATGTTTATGAGTATATTTGTTTACAGCATATAATCAATTAATTTCTTTAAATACGACTCAACCATTAATTTTTCTTCAAGTAAACACACAAGCTCAACAACCATCAGATCTTTGATATAACGACGAATCTATTTGCCTTTCTAATGTTCTTACACTCCAACTAGAGTTTTCACATTCATATTCATAAAATGTTCTTTCATTTTTATCTGAAATTGCTAGTAATAACAAGTAATGAGACTAGCTCAATTTGCCAGACAGTGTCTGGAATTTTGGATATTCAACAAAGAACTTTCTCATACTAAATAAATTTGATTCAAAAAATCCTCTTCCGAATTCATTAGTTAATTCTTTTGGAATTTCTTTTAAAAGTTTAGTTCCATATTTAGCCTTCAAATCACTATTTCGTTCTTCTTCTAATACCATAACATGTTTAAAGCATCATTGTATTAACATTAGTGATAACAACTTTTCTAGATTGTTCTATTATATTTTTCAAATTTGAATATGACTCAATATTAGAATATCTTTCATAGCACTATCTCCTAAAATATAGTACAAAAAAGAGCATTACAGCTATTAATACTCTTTCAATTCATAATTATAGTTTTTTTGTAGTTTTTAGTTCAATTAAATATTCTTCCACATTCTTATATTGAACCGCACCAACTTTTTGTGTTTTACCTTTATATAAAACAGTTTTTTCAAGAATTTTTCCAAAATGGAATTCAATCAAATCACATTTTTCTTTATCCAAAAGAAATCTTGTTTGCTTATCATCTATTTTATCGCTATGCTTTATCTCGTAAATTCGACAAGTAAGCTCGTTTTTATCTGCAATTACCATATCGAATTCTCCACCAGTAGCAAATTTATACTTGAATACTTCTTGACTTCTAGCTAAGGCTTTATTAGTTTCAAGCAGTACTATATCTTCAAGTATTTTCCCCTTAACATCATTTAATATCTTATTAATGATATATTTTTTATCCTCTCCAGAAATCGATTCAAAGTAATTATCTTGCATTAACGAATAAACTAGTGCTTTTGCTATCGAGTATCTCATACCTGGTTGTGAGAAGATATAATGGTCTGCCTGAGCAGCTCCTTCGTATCTATCAGGAACGTTAACGATTAAATCAAGCATAATCAAATACTTTTTAATTTTTTCAACACATTCTTGTGTAACTACTACTTCCGTTTCACATTTATCTTTAATTTCAATAACTTTCTTTAGTCTTTCTAGTACAGAAGTCTTATCAACCTTACTAAGAACATAGGCTCTTTTCATAGGAACATCGTGAAGAAGTAAGTCTTTTGCTGAGCCAAAGTCATGTGATTTAAACTCACTTTCTATTACTCTTAAAAGAAAATTATGATTCATATCTTCTACTATTAGATTGATAGCATTCGTAAGTTCATTTTTTTCATATAATTCTCTTAGCTGATTAAAATATTCTCCATAATGGTCATTTTTTAAAGTGTGTTGAATATTACGGCTAATAGCAGTATCTATATATTTACGTGTGCTTTCATCATCCCTAAAAGATACTTCATCAAATTTGCTTTCAGGATCGTCAAAACTCATATTTTCTATTCTTAATGTT
The DNA here is from genome assembly GCA_964389905.1 of uncultured Coprobacillus sp. Classification (GTDB taxonomy): domain Bacteria; phylum Bacillota_I; class Bacilli_A; order ML615J-28; family CAG-698; genus CAG-698. Next base: position 14,603 of record CAYMGD010000040.1, read on the forward strand.
CCTCCATATTCGATATAACTATCGATAGAATTTAACCCAAGCAAACGAACATATTCGCTAAATGGAATAAATGATGTATGAATTGTTACACTTCTGTCATATAGTTCATCACGATTTGCCATTGCAAAACCTAAAGAATCGGTTCCTGAAACAACTATCTTCATACCAAACATACTATATATATCTGATAATACTGCAGCCGTATTAATGAAATCTACCATTAAAGTTATTTCATCAATAAAGATATACTTGTATCCTAATTTTTCGAGTTTACTTAAATCTTTAGTTAAGTTACTCATATTATCATTTAGTGAAGCTTTGATATATGCTGTTTGTTCTATTGGTAGTTCACCAATCATTTGAAACAATAATGTCGTTTTTCCTGTTCGACGCAGCCCATAAAGAATACATATTTTTCCATAATGGTCGCCAGTTATAAATTTTCTTAATGCATCAAAACAATCTCTTTTTTTGTATTCTTTAACATTTTCATATAAGATTTTTATTTTTTCTCCTGTAACAACATTCATATGAAACTGCTTCTCTTCATGAAAATCATTACCCATAGTTTTATTACAATATTCTTCTAACTTTTTATATATCGCATTATATTTTGACGTATTTATCCTACTAGAATCATTCTCATAATTTTGATAATTGCGCACCGACATCCCAAGATATTCAGCACACATTTTCTGATTCAATCCTTTAGATATTCTTAGTTTTTTTAAAGTCATAATATCTCACCCATAATAATTATAGCATATCAAAAAAATTTCAAGTGTTTTTTCGTGTTTTCTTCGTATTTTTTTCGTGTTTTTTTACACTTATGTAATTTATTATGCACATAACATTACAATTAACAAAAGCATTATGAAAACTATTTGTTTTTAAAGTAATTATTAGGTCCTCCAAAATAATAGCAATAAGCATTTGGTTTATTTACTACCATATCTAGCATTGCAATTAAACCTACAATTGGAGCATTTTGTATAACTGCATAAAGTTTCATTGTTGTATCATTAATTGGAACATCAGAGCAATCAACAAACTTAAACTCTTGCATTTTCTGCAAAACTGATTTTGCGGAATCGTATGTAATGTGTAAATTGTCAATTAGTAACTGCTCTGTAAAGTTTCCACCATTTCTTGAGTACAAAAACACTAATGTGTTATAAAATAACTCATCGCTTAAATATTCACAAAACTTTCTTTGTTTATCTTTACTTAATAACATTTTCGAATAATCTGATTTTTCATCTTTCGGCAAGCAAATAAACATTTTATTATCTTGAACTAGTGATGTAATCGCTATACCATTGGGTCCTATTACGCTAGACCATAAATCTTCACTTGCTATCATTTTATTAAACTCTTCTTTATTTTCAATTTTCTTTCCGCGAGTTGCAATAGACATCTTAAAGGCTAGTTCATACAAAACATTCATTCTCTCTTCTAACGGAAAAGATTGTAAATATTTATATACTTTATCATCCATATCAATTATCTCACTTTGCTTCAAATCAAAAAGATAATCTGTTGTAACATTAAAATATGTTGCAATCAAAGGTATTAACTCTAAATCTGGTGAACCTCCATTTTCCCATTTTGACACTGCTTGTGTTGATATTTGTAACGCTTTTGCAAGTTCTTCTTGAGTAACTTTATTCTTTGCTCTTAATTCTTTTATTCTATTGCCTATATTCATAAATAACTCCTTTTCAATGCTTTTTGTGAGTGGCCATTCACTATGTAAATTAATTTACACTTACATTATATCTCAAATATCATTTTAAAACAATGGATACAAATTTGATAATATCAACTATTATTTGATATTAATTAACAAGTACAATTGGGGAATTATGATTATGCGCAGATGGTTCTTATCATTATTTTTGATTATGCGCAAGTAGTTTGTTATAATATTTTTGATTATGCGCAGGTGATATTTGATTATTGTATGAATGTGACTGGTGCCACACTATTTAGGCATAGCGTCCAATTTTACCCCTCAAAAGTGCTAACTTGCAATCAAAAAAGTGTCCAATCATACATAAATTTTTGGACACTTGGTTTGCTAATTTCTTTACTTTTATTTACTACTTTTTTTCAAAATTATCGATAACTTTTCTTACTTCATTTTGTAATACTTCTATATCTGGCATCACTGTT
>CAYMGD010000041.1:0-16754 GCA_964389905.1 uncultured Coprobacillus sp.
TATCAATGTATGTATGTTTATCTTCTTTATATGTTATTATCATTATATATTGACAGGGTAGGTTAATTTTACTTAAAAAGAAATATAAAAAATAAAAATCCTGAGTTAAACTCAAGATTTCGTTTATATTTATTTATCTTTCATATGTACATCAAGTTGATTAAATGGAACATTAATGCCTTCTTCCTCGAACTTACGTTTCACTTCTTCTAATACATCATAATATACAGTCCAGTAATCACTATTTTTCACATATAACTTAACAGATATATCTGTGCTATTAGTATTGCGTGCTGACATTCTAACAAATGGTTGAGGATCTTCTAATACTAGTTTATGATTTTCACTTATTTCTCTTAAAATGCTTTTAGCTTTTTCTAAGTCTGATTCATGGGGAATAGGAAATACAAAATCAAGTCTTCTGACATCTTTTTCTGAATAATTTATTATATTTAGTGAAGATAAATTACCATTCGGTAAATATATAACTTTTTTATCTGTTGTTACAATTTTAGTATGAATGATATGGATATCTTCTACTGTTCCTTCATAACCATCAACTGAAATATAATCATCAACCTTAAATGGTCTAGTGATAAATATTAATATTCCACCAGCAAAGTTTGATAAAGCTCCATTTAAAGCTAACCCAACTCCAACACCTAAAGAAGCTAGAACCGCCGAAATGCTTGTTGTTTCAATACCTACATAACCTAGCAAACACAAAACAACCAAACTCTTCAAACCAATTGTTATTATGTAATTAACAACTTTTGTTACTGTTTTATCGGCTTGTTTTTTTAATAATCTTTTTGTTATTCTTTTATTAAAGAAATTAATTATTCTAAACGATATAAACCACAGCAGCAAAGCGATAACAATTTTTATTCCCGCTGATGTTGCCCAATCAACAACTTTTTCAATAATACTTTCTAACGTAATAACAGTATTCTCTTCTGCATTTTCTGCTAAAAAAACATAATTAAACATATTTTTACCTCACATAATTATATTTTAATACTAAATATCATTATTGTAAATAAATTATTGTTTATAATCTTTAGTTTTTTGTCATTTTATGTTATTATATACATAGGTGATTTTATGAAAAATATTTTATTAGTCGGTATAAACTCAAAATATATCCATCCTTCCATGGGTATTTTCCAGTTATATGCTAACAGTAAATACGAAGCAAATTATCATGAATTTACAATTAAAGATAATTTAGATTATATCATTGATTTTATCAATTCATCTTACGAAAAGTATATAGGGTTTTCTTGTTATATTTGGAACATTGAAATGATAAAAAAAATCCTTCCTAAGCTAAATAATAAAATTATTTTTCTTGGTGGACCTGAAGCAAGTTATAATACAAGTTTGCTTTCTGAAGATATTCCATACATAATCAAAGGTGAAGGAGAAGAATCTTTTAATGAACTTATGGACTATTTTTTCAAAGGTTTGGCCTTAGAAAAAGTAAGCAATCTATACTATTATGAGAATAGCAATATATATTTCACATATAATAAACTACCAAACTTAAATAATATAGTCCATGATTTATCTTTAATAAAAGATTTTAAGAATCGTATTTGTTACTTAGAAAGTAGTAGAGGATGTTACTTCAACTGTAGTTACTGCTTAGCATCAACTGAAAAACCTGTTCGCTTTTTTCCTTTGGATGAGGTAAAGAAAAATATTAAGTATCTTTTAGAACAAAATGCCCGAATAATTAAATTTCTTGATCGTAGTTTTAATATTAATAAAACATATACTAAAGAAATATTATCTTTTATTAGAGATAATGATAATGGAATAACTACTTTTCAGTTTGAAATTGTTGGTGATAACTTTGATGAAGAAACAATCTCTATCATCAACTCTTTAAGGTCAAAAATGATTCGCTTTGAAATTGGTATTCAATCAACTAATCCAAAAGTTATTGAAGCAATACTTAGAAAACAAGATTTTAATCTTCTATCGAAAAATATTGAAGCAATAAAGGATAAAGTTGTTATTCATACTGATTTAATTGCTGGGCTTCCTTTTGAAACATTTGCTAGTTTTAAGAAATCTTTTAATGATACTTTTTTATTATTTGTGGAAGAGTTGCAATTGGGATTTTTAAAGGAACTCAAAGGAACATATATAAGTAAAACAAAAGATGAACACGATTATATCTTTTCTTCAAATGCTCCTTATGAAGTTTTTTGTAATAGGTATATTTCTCATGAAGAATTAGAAGAAATTAAATACGTTGAAATGTGTGTTGATCGCTTTTATAATCGTTCTGAATTTCCACGTCTTATGAATTATCTTTTTAAGACTTTAAAATTAGATCCTTTTGATACATTCCTTTTTGTTGGAAAAAATATGACCAAAGAGCATCCATTATCTTTTTATCAATTTGATATTTTAACATTAAAATTATATGATACTCTTAAAAGCATTGTGAAAAATCATGAAAAGTTACTTTATATTATCAAAAAAGATTATCTTACAAGAAAACCTATTAAACCAAAGATTTTTTGGAAACAAACAATTGAACGAAATGAACGTAAAAATGTCTATGAGTTATTAGTTAAAAAACACAATCTTAACATTAATGATTTATATACTTATTCTCATCTTGAAAAATATAAAAATACTTATTTTTTGTATAATTACAAAACTCAAAAAGAATATGAATTAACTATTTAGTAATTCCCAGAAATAACTTTTTATCTCTACATCTCCTGTGTCAATTTCTTCAAAAGTTATTCCATAGTATTCTGGATATAGTAAAGTCCAATAATTATTTCCTTCACCGTTTCCGATGGTAATAACTAATGATTCGTAAATTCCTCCAGGTATCACTTCGTCATTTATTGACTTCGGTGGAAATTTATTTTTCCCTAAATTTACTTTTATTGAATAGTTTATTTTCTTACTATAGTTTGCAAGTTCTTCTTCTATTTCAGGAAGAACTTTTTTTACGTCTTCTTTGGTATCACTTGCTTTTATATAATTTTTTACTATTTCAAAACATTCCTTTTTTATTTTTAAATCACTTTCTGAATTACTATTAGCTATCACTCTAATTCTAAACTCTTCATCATTACTAGAAAAAATAGAATAAACTAATACAATTCCTATTATTATTAAACTTATTTTTATTATTTTATTTTTCATATAATCACCAATTTACTTTTATTATTTGGTAAATTTTGGATTATATACATAATAATTATATTTATTAAAAAAGTCCTGTAAAAAATCCTTAAAGCATATACTTTAAAGATTTAATTTATTATTATATTACCTTGTCTTATTATTTTAATTTCTTCTTTAGTGCAATCTATGATTGTTGAAGGAACAGAACTAAACTTACATTTATCAGTTATTATATAATCAATATATTCTTCAAATTTATCACCTATTGCAATAATATCATTTAGTTCTTTATCCCCACTTACGTTTACTGATGTAGTACTTAATGGGCCAAAACGTTTTAAGACTTTTCTTGCTATATCTGAATCTGGAATTCGCACAGCAACTGTTTCAGTATATTCTTTTGCTTTTAGTATTATTGTTAAGGCTCCAGGCCATAAACTAAAATACTTATTAAGTCCATTACAACTTCCCTCAACTACTGCAATTTTTTTCACATCTTCTATATCTGCACATAAAACTGGAAGAGGTTTTCCATAATCTCTATTTTTCATTTGATAGATTTTATCTGTTCCAATTTTATCGCCATATAAGGTGCCTACTCCATACACAGTATCTGTAGGAAATACGATTACTTTCCCTTGTAGTGATTCTTTGCTAATTTTATCTATCTCTTTTACTTCTATTTTTTCCAAAGTTCACTCGTCTCCTCGTAATATTTATCTTCAGTTATTCTTTTTTCATTTTTTAACTTAATTAATTCTAACATAATACGATTCTTTTCTTCTTCGGATAATATGTTGTAATTAGTGATAAAACCTTTTTCTAATAAATATCCTTTTACATCACTAATTGTTTCTATTTTTGTTTCTTCAGAAACGGTAGATTCCTTTATATAATCATTATTAGGATTATCTTTTGTTTCCTCAAACAAAACATTTCTCATGTTGATTACATTTTCACTTCTTTTTGCTTTATCGAAAAGACCTTTTTTAAATATAAAGAGAATAGCTATTAATAATATTGATGAACCTATTATAATCAAAAGTACTGTAATGAATAACTTTGTAAAATCTCCTGTTTGGGGATCATTAGTTAGTTTGGCAAAAGTTTTACCATTTCCTTGTCCTTTGATGATTTCGTGTTCATCAGAACTCATTTCACGTTCAAATTGCGTTCTTGTGAAGAGAGGAAGTTCATACAAATTCATTTTCTTGCCTTCTTCATTAACCAAATCAATATAGATTTTCGAAGATGAAACTATTGCTATACCACTTTCGCCACGGCTTGTTTTCTCTAATTTATAATATACTCCATCAACATATATACTTAAATGATATTTGTTTTCTTCAATAGAAGTAAAGTTTATTCCATAACAAGGTTTATCATTATAGATTCCCTTAACAATAGTAATACTATATGAATCGTTATTTGTATTATCCATAACTTTATAATATTCATAACCTTCATCTACTTCAGTCATAAATTGTTCATAGTTTTGATCAGCTGGTGTTACAGCTAATGGAACTATTGATATCAAAAATGTTAATAAGAGTTTAACCATTATTTTTCACCTATCTTTATTATTATCATCCTGTCCAAGTTATTAAAGTCTTTATAAATATTTATCTCAAGATTATCTTGATAATGATTATAAAACTTTTCTTGTACTATTCTTTTAACGTCTTCCCCTTGATCGCATCCGATTTCAAATAATACATATGCTAAACCACTTTTAAGGTCTAAATAATTATCTATTTCGTTAATTATTCGCTTGTAAAAGTCTAAACCTTTTTCTCCTCCAAAGAGAGCTATATTAGGTTCATTATTTTTCACATAATCATCAATAACAAAAGATGTTGGAATATATGGAGGATTGCTTATAATTACATTATATTTTTTGGTAACATTTTCAAACAAATCACTTTGATAGAAGTTAATATTAGTATCTTTACCATTTTCTTTAGCAACTTTTATTGCTTCAAATGATATATCTATAGCATCAATTTCTAATTCTTTTGCCTTTAATTCTTCATAAATTGTTATTGGTATTATTCCAGAACCCGTTCCAATATCTAATATTTTAATTTCACCTGAAAGCTTATTAGAAATGATTTCTATTGCTTTCTCACAAAGTAGTTCTGTTTCAGGACGAGGTATCAAAACATTTTCATTTACTTTGAATTTTCGTCCATAAAACATTTCATAACCTGTAATGTATTGAATTGATTTCTTCTCATAAATATATTTATTTATGATTTTATCAAAAACTTCTTCATCAATTTCTTTTTCATAATTGTTTATTAGATTAGCATAACTTTGATAAAAGAAGTCTATTAAAAGTCTTCTTACACCTGTTTCCTCAAGTCCATTATTTAATGCTTCTTTTTCTTTGCTTTTAAGATAATTAAATAATTTCATAAATTAAATGAGTTAATCAGTTTTCCTCAGTAGAAAGTTTACGTTTTTGGTCTTCAGCAATTAAAGCATCAATAACTACGTCAAGACGACCTTCCATAATTCTATCTAATTGTTGAACAGTTAAACCAATTCGATGATCTGTTACACGATTTTGAGGATAGTTATATGTTCTGATTTTTTCAGCACGAGAGCCACGACCAATTTTTGCTAAACGTTCTTGCCCTTCTTTTTCAGCTTTTTCTTGCATCTTTAAGTCATACAAACGTGCTTGTAATACTTTAAGTGCATTAGCTTTGTTTTCATGTTGATTTTTACCATCTTGACAGCTAACAACAATGCCTGTTGGAAGGTGAGTTACACGAATAGCTGATTTTGTGGTATTAACACATTGTCCACCAGGACCAGAAGCACAGAAAATATCAATTCTAACATCATCCATGTTTAGTTCAGCATCAATTTCATCAGACTCAGGCATTATTAGAACTGTCGCAGTGGAAGTTTGGATTCTTCCTTGAGCTTCAGTTTCTGGTACTCTTTGAACACGGTGTGAACCAGATTCATATTTTAAAAATGAATATGCTCCTTCACCTTTAATCATAAATTCAATTTGTGAGAATCCTCCCATATTGCTTTCTAAAGCATTAACAATCTCAATCTTCCAGTTCTTGCTTTCAGCGTAACGAGAATACATTCTAAACAAATCTCCAGCGAAGATGTTTGCTTCATCACCACCTGCTGCACCTCTTATCTCACAGATAACATTCTTGTCATCATTAGGATCTTTAGGTATCAACATTACTTTTAATTGTTCAGTTAATTTAACTACTTTTTCGTTTGCTTCTTCTAAATCCATAATTGCTAGTTCTCTAATTTCTTCATTGTCATCTTTCTCGAGAACTTTTAATTCTTGGATTTGATTTATGACTTCTAAATATTGATGATATACTTCAACAATCTTTTCCAAGTCTCTTCTTTCTTTACTTAAAGTTGTTAATTTCTTTACATCTTTAACAACTTCAGGATCACTTAATTTTTGATCAATTTCTTTGTATTTACTTTCTATTAATTTTAATCTATCTAACATAATACTCACTTTTTACCTATATAATTTTCAAATAAAGTACACTCTGCTCTGAAGAACAGACTTACTTCACCAGTTGCACCTTGACGATTCTTCTCTACAAGAAGTGAAACTTCACGGCTTTTTGATTTTTCATCAGTAGAATCTTCAGCATGTAAGAACATTACGATATCCGCATCTTGTTCAATACTTCCTGACTCACGCAAATCTGAAAGCACAGGTTTTTTACCTTCTTTTTTAGATCTTGTTTCAGGAGCACGAGAAAGTTGTGAAAGAGCAAGAATTGGTACCTCTAGTTCCATGGCTAGAAGTTTTAATGATCTTGAAAGGATAGTTACTTCTTCGTAACGAGACATTGATTTACCTTTAGAATTGTCTCTGTTAACGTTAAGTAGTTGCAAATAGTCAATAATAATGAAGTCTAGTTTGTTTTCTCGATGGAGACGACGACACTGTATTTTTAAATCTTCTAAGTTATTACTAGATGTTACATCTAAATAGAAATTTAAATTATCAAGTGATATTCTTCCACCTAATAATTTTGTTGTATCAGCTTCTTCTAAATCTCCACTTCTAATTTTTGAAAGAGGAACATTAGATGCCATACTTAATAATCTCATTAGTAACTGCTCACTACTCATTTCTAGTGAGAAATAAGCTACGTGTTTTCCTTGGTTCATACACATTTTACGACCTATATTTAAGGCTAGAGCTGATTTACCTACACCAGGACGAGCTGCTAAAATAATTAATTCACCTGGTTGGAAACCTAAAGTCAACTCGTTTAATTTTTCATATCCTGTATCTAAACCTATTAATGAGCCATCTTTTTTTCTGTTTTCATCGATTAAATTAAACACTTTATCCATTGAAAAGGATATCGATTGCATATTACCACTACTTTGTTTATCAGCTATCTCTTTTATTCTTTTTTCACTTAAAGCTAGTAAATCACTTACGTTATTATCACCAGCTAAGATTTTACTACCAATTGATAGAGTTTCATAATATAATTCTCTTTCAATTGATTTCTCTTTTAGTACAGAAATATATGATTCGATATTAACTGTTGTTGGAATCATTTCTGTTAATTCAAATAAATACTCTTCTTTTACTAAATCATATTTCCCTTGTGCTTTTAATGTTTCTATGACATTTATAATAGTTATTGGTTCTTTCGAAGAATATAATCTATTTAATGCACTAAAAACACATTTATTCTTTTTATTGTAAAAGTCAATTTCACTAAGCGAAGAGCAAAATTCATTTGCTAAGTCTTCATCAATTAGAATACTGCCCAAAACATAGTTTTCAGCCTCTTTACTATATGGTATTCTTGCTTCATTCATAACAGTTATTTTTTCTCAGCAACATATAGGGTAATATTTGCTGTTACTTCCTTATGTAATTGAATTGGAATAACATATGTTCCTAACTTGTCAATAACTACATTACCAAGTATTTTACGTTTATCTAAAACTATATTAAGTGAGTTTTTTATTTCATCAACAATTTGTTTGTTGCTGACAGTTCCAAATAGTTTTCCTTCCTTACCAACTTTTACAGTGATATAGATTTTACTAGCCTCCAAAACTTCTTTAAGCTTACGCATTTCTTCTAATAACTTTTGAGCTTCTATTTTATCCATTTCACTCTTTCTCTTGTATTCATTCAAATTATCTGTACTAGCAACAATTGCACTCTTATTTTTAATAAGATAATTTGCATAACCTGCAGGCACATCTATAATATCTCCAGGTTTTCCGTTTCCTTTAACTTCTTTAACTAAAATTATTTTCATATTTTCTTCTCCTGGTTCCTCGTTTTTTCGAAGTATTTCGATTAATTTAATTCTAACATCTTCTAATGTTAAACCTTTTATTTGGGTTGCGGCATTATGAAAATGTCCACCACCGCCTAATTTTTCCATTACAAGTTGTACGTTGTAGTCAAAACTACGTGCACTTACGCCTACTAAATCATCATCTATTTTACCAATACAAAAGCCTGCTTTAGCACTATTTAAACCAATAATATTATCGGCAACTTTTGCGATAAATGGTCTAGTATAAATAGTATCTTCATCACAAACGCATATACCAAATTTATCATCAATAACTTCTAAAGTATTAAGTATTTCAATACGGCGCTTGTAAAAGACATCATCTTCACGCAAGTATTTATGAGCATTTGACATTTCAGCTCCGTATAATTGTAGTTTAGATATTACAGCAAATGTTTGAGCTGAAGTTCGGTAGATAAGATTATTAGTATCTACCAAAATACCTAATAGCATTAGAGAAGCTTCGATGCTTGTTATATTTATTTCACGATCAATATAATCAAACATTTCAACAATTAGTTCAACTGATGATGAAGATTTTGTCTTATTATAAAAGTAATCATATGTAGAAATTGCTTTAGGACTACTACTATGATGGTCAATAATAGCCACTTTTTTAGCTTTTCGGTATACTTTAGGACTAATAAGATTATTTTCATACTGTATATCAGCAAGAATCAGCAATGTTTCATTATTCATAACTGATAATGCTTTAGCAGGATTGATGAAATATTCATTCATTCCTATATGTTCTGATTTAATTTCAGACATTATTCTTTTAACAGTATTATCACATAAGTCTTCATCAATTACTATATGAGCATTCTTTTCTAAAGCCATACATATTTTAAGTAATCCCACACATGCTCCGAAAGCATCTGTATCAGAATTACTATGTGCCATAATTAGAACATTTGGTGCTTCGCTGATTAGTTTACACAATTGTTCGGTTTTCACACGAATGAAAACTGATGTACGAACCTCTAACCCTACTTCTTTGCCACCAAAGAACATAGTTTTATTATCAACAAAAACAGTTGCTTGATTTCCCCCACGATTCAAGGCTAAATCTAACATTTCAGTTGTTTTATTCATTAATTCATTAATTGGTACATCAAAGCAAGCAACACCAATTGATATCGATATTTTCAAGTTTTGATGAGTACAATACTCATTAACATTATCTATCACTGAAAACTTATCTTGACTTAATTGATCTAATTGTTCTCTACTCATTAAAATTAAATATTGCTTTTCTGAGTATCCTCGAATATAAATATTAAACTTTTGACACCACTCACTTAAGATACCGATGATATCACTTATTCTCATCGCTCTTGTTTGAGCATCAAGAGTTGATAAAGCTTCTTCGAAATTATCTAAATTGATAATAGCAGCTGCTTGAGTACGATTGTTATATTTCAATTCTAGTTCAAAAAGAGCTGTACGATCTCTTAAAAAGATAATATTATCATCGTGTAGAACATCAACTTCATAGTCATGTCCATATATTGTTATATGAAAATTATCAGAAACTCGTGCTTTGGCTTCTAAATCACTATCAATTACTGATATTTTCCTATCAACTAAAGGTGATAAAAAGATTTCTTTTGCATAATTATTAGCCCATTCAATGTTATAAGAATTATCAAAAACAATAATTCCCAAAGGTATTTCAGTAAAACATTTTTCTCCTGCGTTCTTAACTCTATAAGCTATGCTATTAGTAAGTTTTACTCTTTCCTCAAGCCAATCTATATGTTTTTGCTTTTTAAAAGTTGCTTTAGAAAAAACTAATATTCCTATTAGAATACCAATACAAGCAAATAAACCACATAATACGTATGTATTAACTTTAAATATAATAGCTATAGCAGCAGCAACACATGAAAAAAGTAATAATAAGATTTCAACTGCGTTTATAATTTTAATTTTTTTCATATAATCACCTATTATATATCTATTATACCACATTGAAATATAAAATAAAATCAAATTTTGTATTTATTTAGTAAAAATATTTTAAGAAAGTGTCATTAAAAGAACAAAAAAAAGAATATTGTTTATTAAAACAATATCTCATTTTATCTTATACTATATATTATAAACTCTTCACACTTGCCTTTTTTCCAAAAAAAGCCATTCCTATTTTAATTATATTCTCTACACCTATCTCTTTCATTTGCGTGTCGTAACAACTAGTTTCAATCTGACTAAGGGCTACTTCGGCCATTTTGTTTAGTTCTGCTTCATTTTTAGCACGTTTAAACTCAAATATTAATCCTGGCATATTCTTATTTTCTGGATATAAGGCTATATCAAATCTTCCATATCCTGATTCACCATTTGACTTTATATGATACTTATTACTAAGAGCCGCACACAAACCTAACATCATTCCATGATAGAATCCTTCAGTAGCACTATCATAATATGATATCGATTCAACCATAAACTTTTCTAATAAAGTTTGAAACTTTGTAATATCATTCATTATTATTGCTTTCTGTAAGTCAATAACTATGCTATTTTTTCCCATTTTTGAAATTATTTCTCTTTCGTATACAAAAGCAATTTCTCTATTAGGAATTGCAATATCACACATGTAATTGCCATCATTTTGTTGAGTAATTGAATTAACCTTTAAATAACCTGTCATTAAGAGAAAACTATAAATACTATATGGCCTTATATTAAGTTCAGGATAAACCACATTTGTGTCAACATATGTAGTAACACTTTCATCCATTAATAGTTTTTGCAGTTCTTCTTTTACTTCTGGTGTAGCTGTATCAATTATTTCACCAATAATATCATTACTACCTGTTGCTTGCCAAAAAGCTTGAGGAAAGCACTTATTTGATATATAGTTAATAACTGACCATGGATTAAATATATCAGTATTACCAAAAAGATAGCCATCATACCATTCACATACTTCTTGAAACTTATCACTACTATCGTAGTACTCAAGCATTGCCTTTACTTCACTTTTTGTAAATCCAAAATACTGACTATAAGCATTATCAAGAATAGTATTTACTTTTAAATTATTTAAACCACTAAAAATACTTTCTTTAGCTACTCTTAAAATGCCTGTTAAAAAGCCAAAAGCTAGATAGTTGTTGTCTTTTAAACCGCCTGAAAAGAAATTTCTCATAAAATCAATTACTTGCTTATAAAACCCACAAACATAACCTTGCTGAATAGGTGTATCATATTCATCTACTATAATCACACATTCTTTATTGTAATGTTTATAAAGCAAAAGCGATAAAATTTGTAATGACATTTCATAATCTATTGGAGAAGCTTTGCATCTTGCAAAGATTGTATATTGTTCTTTTTCGTAACTTGATAACTTCGAACTAAATTCTAACTCACTATGCCTTAAAAACTCTAAAGCAATAAGTTTAGATAACTTTTCATACGTACTTTGCCAGTCAGCACATTTTACATCTTTAAAAGTTAAAAATATTACAGGATACTCACCTTGATAAGAAGTATAGTATTTTCCACACTTCCAAATAGCTTTGTTTTTAAAATATTTTGAAGTGTCTTCTTCTGTTTTTTCAAAAAAAACTCGAAACATATCCATTGCCATTGTTTTACCAAATCGGCGTGGTCTTGTAAATAAAGATACTTTAAATTTATCATCTAAAAAATCTTTAATCATCAAAGTTTTATCAACATAATAATATTCTGATACAGCCTTTTTATATTCAGATATGCCTATTGGTAAAGGATTCTTTTTCGAAGTATCTCTTGCTTCTTTAAAATGCATAGAGACATTTGTATTTTCAGGTATTAACCAAACTTTACCCTCTTTTTTGGCTTTATCTATTTGACCGTTTTTGCACATTTGTTGTATCCTTCTTTGAGTTATTCCCCATAGAAAAGAAGCTTCTTGACTAGTGATATATTTCATAAGCACCTCCGCATATTTTCGTAACAAGTATACCACATAAAACGAATTAAGTCAACGAAATATATGAATTATTGCAATTTATTTCGCTTAAATTTCGTTATATTTCGTTTCTATCTAATATAACATAATACGATTATAATTTGTAATGCTCCTTCATTACTTCTTTTAATCTCCAGTTCTTATCAAAAATATTTTCAGTTAGATTATATAGTTCTAGTAAGTTTTTCACACACCATTCCATACTTTGAGTATGATAAGTGTAATATAGTTCATTAACTTTTTTATAATCAAATAATTTGAATAGTAATGGTGTATTAATATTTCTTGTGTAAGAGATATATCGGTATAAATATCCCATCCAAAATAATGATTCACGGGAAAACTTTATTTTGCCGTAATTTGATGGCCCATATTGTTCTTCTATATCCCTTAAACCATCATTAACATCTAAAGAAATTTGGGAAGAATCATTTTTATCTAATAACTTCAATAAGTTAGAGTGTAGAAATCTTCTAATAAAAATACTAGAAGAACAGTCTAACTTATTTGAAAAAGTTTCAAATAGTTTTGCTTGATATTCAGCAAGTCTTAATCCATTTAAATCAAATTCTCTTATTTTATTAACTCCTTTAGTTTCTAAAATCGATAGATTTCTTCGCAATGAATTAGGGATTGAAAAATATCCTAACGCTTTAGATAGTTCTGTTAGTGATAAATCTTTTTTCTGTAATTCTTCAATAATTATTTCTTTCACTTCACGTTTGTTCTCACTTTTCAAATCAATTTTATTAAATTGTACATTAATAAATACTTTGATAGGAAAATATTCTCTATTACTATCCATATCTATTTCTAATGGTTTTGAATTATTCATTGATAGTGCTCTTTTAACCTTAGGAATCCCTGTGTTTTTGGCTTCTATTAACTCTAAATTCCTAAGAAACTCAGCAATTCTTTTGTTTCGATATTTTTTGGATATCAAATTTAAATCTTTGACTTTTTGATCACTTATTGTAAAATCGATACCAGGAAAACTTGTAATCTCAATATATTCTTTAGTAATTCTTACTGTTATAGGCTCACCTATTTGATAATCTTTGTGTAATATCGCATTAGGCAGTAATTCATCCAAAACTTCATTTGGATAATTATAAACACTATACGATTCTGTTTGATTTGGTACTTTAATTATTAATTTATAGATCTCAAATGGGAAATACTGGTATTCCATTTTTTGATTTTACGCCTATGATTATATAACCACCAAAATATCCCTCGAAGTCATTTGCAAAGTCACAAATAGAATGAATTATTAGATCGGGATTCCATCCTTCCTTGTATTCAATTCTTTGGTTTTTAGCTATCTTTCCATTAATTAATTTTTCAATGCTTATTGGTAACGACATAAAAGACTCCTTTACGCATTTTATTATATCTAATATTTTTGGCAATCTTTTTTTGACCAATGTATTGACAAAACTTTTGACCAATGATTATATAATTAATAACTTTAAATTATACATAATTAAAAGTGAACCTTTCAACAATTACATAAGTTTAAATTAATAATTTTATGAAGTTACTAGGTAAAATCATAGAATTAAGTTTTCATTATGAATTACTACTAACATTAATGATAAAAAAAACCTAATAAATATCATACTTCTGTTATTGTTCACTACAAAATACTTTGTATGATTTCAAATATTAGGCTTTACTATTCTTAAATCTTTAGAACATTTTTATAATAACGAATTTTATTTTATTTTTTCAAAATTTTTTTCTTTAAATACTATTTCCATTTGATTTTCTCACATTCTTCAAGTTAAGCATTTACCCCTTCAACAATACTTTCATACATTCCTGAAATACCTGCTAAATATAATGATTCAATAAGACTATTATAATCTTCTTCACTCATCATTATTACATTTCCTTCCTTAGTATTTATATTGATAATATTATTGTATTTAATACAACTTGAAGCAAGTTTGTATAGATCTACTCTAGCATTTGTTATATTAATATTAGTTATAGTCAATCACCTTCCATTATAATTCATAAATAGCAATAGTTTTATTTAATTTGTGCCGCTTTACGTGCTTCGATATATAAGTCAATGTCATAACATAGTCTCCTGCTCTTTAATTTGTGCAATTTAAATTATTAATCTACTCTTTCACAAATAAACTGCAATAAATTCTATTCTTCTAATATAAATGGTAATAAATAGGTTTAAACAATATCATATTTTCATTTTTCACATCATAGTTAGACAATATTATACTTTTACTAATTCTACTAGATTTTTTCATAAATTTATCAATAGAATTATGATTTTTAATTAGTCCTAATTTTATTTCTAATGGAATAATTTTACCTTTGTTACTTAAAACAAAATCAATTTCATACGAATGAGTTGAGTCTTTTTTTCTCCATGTATGAAAATATAATTCTCTATTTGTTGAAGTAATTATTTGAGCTACTGCATTCTCATATAAAAACCCTAAATTAATATCTAATTTATCACTTAATAATTTTTTATAAATATCTTCATAAGTTTTATCCTGATCATTAAATAGCATTGTTGTAAACAGTCCAACATCGAATAAACATAATTTATAATCATCTAGTTTTTTAGTTTGTGATAAAGAAGCATTAGGGTCAGTAATATTATTACATATTATTACAGTTTTTGAATCTATGATTTCTGATAACAATTGTTCATTTTTATTTTTATGTCTGCTATTAGTTGCTGAGGTAACGAAAAATCTTTTCCTATGTGAGGCAAGTTGTGATGGTATTGAGTTATATATCAATCCGATTTTTCCAGTTGAATCAATTTTTTTTAAAATCATCTTTGCATAACTGAATAATATTTCTTTTAACAAAATCAATTTCTTTAAATGATTTCTTTTCAACATATGCTTCAACTGCTTGTGGCATACCACCAACAGCTAAATATATTCTAAAATCTCTTATTAATTTTCTATTTGTTACTTTCCCAATTGGTTTATTTAATAAGTATAGATTTCTTAAAACATCATAATTAGTTTTTCTAGTTGCCAAAAATAATTCGTTTTTGCAGCTCGCATATATTATGTCGTGTTTTGACGAATTTGTACATAGTTTTGATAATTTTTTTAGTAGAGCTTAGTCAGCTTCGTTGACTGAAAGTATTTATTATGAAAGAAAAAAATAACTATAAATAACTATTATTTTTCTATAAAAAAACTTAATATTTGCTAAAGTTGTTAGTATCACTGTATTAATAAATGCCAAACGTGAATTGATATTTACGTTATTTATTACCGCTTGTTTAATAATAAAACATAAAAACTTGAAGCAACTTGTTACTTTTCATTCATAATGAAGTCCACATTCTAATTATTTTAACAGTTTGTTCCTTTTCATAAATTTGATATACTAATCTATGCTGTAGATTAATTCTTCTAGAGTATGTATTATTAATTCCTATAAGTTTTTCATATGAAGGAGGGCTAGTGTATGGATTTAGTTCAAGCAAATCAAGTAATGATATAACTTTTTTATAAATAATAGGATTTTGTTTCACTTTTTCAAAATCTTTTATAGCTTGCTTTGTAAATACTATTTCCATTTGATTTTCTCACAATCTTCAAGTTTTGTATTAGATCCTTCTACAATACTTTCATACATTCCTGGAATTCCTGCTAAATATAATGATTCGATAAGATTATTATAATCTTCTTCACTCATCATTATTACATTTCCTTCCTTAGTATTTATATTGATAATATTATTGTATTTAATACAACTTGAAGCAAGTTTGTATAGTTCTGCTCTAGCATTTGTTATATTAGTATTCATCATAATTAATCACCATCCGTTAATATATTATATGTCTATTATACCATTTTAATTCACATACGTCAAGAAAAACGTACATTAATATGTACGTTTATAATATATTTTTGTAGCTCGCATATATTATGTCGTGTTTTGACAAATTTGTACATAGTTTTGATAATTTTTTTAATAAAGTTTTGTCAGCTTCGCTTACAGGACGTATTTGTTCTACTTAATGAGTTAGTTAACTTATTAACAAAAAAACTTCACTAAGTGTGAAGTCGTTGGTTTTATTTAGTAAGTAGGCGCCTAACGTTAATTAAAGTTTACGCTAAAAATGACTACTAAAAAATTTTTTTAATTTTTTTTAAAATCATCAAAATTCAGAAACTATTTATTGTATTATATAATGTAATTATGAATATGTTTTATTTGATTATTAACCTAAATTCCGTATAAGAATTATACACGTATAAAAGAGCCGCTTAACTGTGGCT
>CAYMGD010000042.1:0-16280 GCA_964389905.1 uncultured Coprobacillus sp.
AAATAAAAATAAATATATGATTGATTGACAATTACTCAATTATTATACTACTATTCATTTCAAATTGCAAGAACTTTTTTTAATTTGTTAATACTTTTTTAAAATGATACCAGTTTCTCATTAGTTAAAATGATACCATTACCACTTATTAACTGCCTTTTTCATTGTATTCTTTAAATGGAAGGTGTTCAATTATTACTTGATTAGTTTAATTAATACTCTACTTTACAATGAAGATATTCAAAAATAAAACAGAAAACAATGATTAATAATCAAATTTTTAATATTAATACAAATATCAACTTCTAAATAAAAATTAAAAATAATTACACCTTTCCATTAGAAACGCAGATAGCAACGGTATTTCTATTCTAAAAATAGTATCATTTTAACTAATGATTAACAGAACTTTTTTTAATTTGTTTATACTTTTTTTTAAAAGTCCTGTAAAATTTATATTTTTCCGTCTTATACCTAAAACAAAAGGTCACCTTTTAAAGTATATAAACTTTAAGAGATGACCTAATTTTACTAAAATATTCTATGGATACTCATAATAAATAAGTAACTCATATATTTTTGATTTATTCAGAAGCTTTTACTGGATAAACTGTTAGTTTAATATCTACAGTTGTAGAAGCACTATAACCAGTTATAGTTGCATAGTCAGCATCGAAAACAAGTTTATCACCAGCTTTTAATGATTTAACTATAGCAGCCGCATCTTTATCTACACAATTTCCATGAACTGCTAATAATAAATCATAAGTTCCAACAGCCAAAGTACAATTTTTTTCATTTGCAATAACAATATATGCACCACTCGCTACATCGTATCTTAATGATACTTCTGCATCATAATATGCATTAAATTGATATTCTGTTGCAATATAAACATCATTTCCATTTACATAACCTGCTGCAAACTTAGTTACTTTTAATTCTTTTGCAGTTTCATAATTTGCTGCTTCAAATTCAGTCTCGTTTGTGTAGTTTCCATCTAATTTAAATTCAACTTTATTTGCATCCAAAGCAGTTATTGTTCCAGCTTTAATATAATTATTTTTAAAGCTTACTTTTTCAGCAGCAATTGCATCTTTAATTCTTGGTTTATAAGCATCACCAAGGAACTTGTTACCAGTAATTGTAATTGCTCCACTATAATCACTTACACAATCATCATTTATATCATAACTGAATGTAGTACCTGCAGTATTCAAAATATTTCCAACAAAGTTAGCACTAGTTGCACTACCCATATTTCCAACATTAATAGCTGTACTTCCACTATTAACGCCTTCAGTTACAACACCATCAATATAGTTATAATTAAAGTTAAGTTCAGTAACTTCTTTTGCATTAGCAATATTAAAGTTCCAATTGTATGAATATCCTACGATATTATTATTATTAATATTAATAGTTCCAGCAGCAGTTTGTACATAAACTATATCATACAAACCAGCATTTGAATCATCTTTAGCTGTTTGGATAACTTTATTATCAGAGAATACAAGGTTAGTTATTTTACCATCCATACGAATTGGTCTCCAAGCCCATGCACCTGTAGCTCCTTTTTCTGTTGTCCACTCAAAGAAGTTTCCACTCATTTCAAAGTTAACAGCTGTATCAACTTCAAATACGATTCCTTTTCCACTCGTTACATAGTTATTAACAAATGCAAAATCATCACCAGATAATATCATAACAGTTGCACTTCTATCAGTTCCATAAAGAGTTTCAGTAATCTTAGGTGCTTGACCAGTAAATGCTAAGCCATCAATCTTAACACCTTTAGCGTTAACTTTAATTGTTCCTTCAAATTTAGCTTCTTCTGCTCTTGCAGCATATCCTTTAACACCAGCGTTAGGACCTAAAATTGTAACTGGAGTTTCAATAACTAATTCATCAGTATATGTTCCAGCAGCAACAGTAATTGTACCATTGTCTAATGTTTTGGCTAATGCTTCAGTAATAGTCTTAAATTCAGTTTTACTTGATCCATCAGCATTAGGATTAACAGTTGTATTTTCAAACATTGTTAATTCTTCCCAAACCGCATAATAAGTAACGTCTGCAGTAGGTGCTCCTGTAATTTCTTCTGCTTCAGTTGCATCTTCAGTTGTTGCCCAACCTAAGAATTTATATCCAACTTTACTTAAATCAGCTGGTTTAACTATGTTTTCATCTTCATCTAAGTATTGAGTTTTAATTACTTCACCTTCATTTATGAATTTAACTGTATACCATGCTTTTTCTTCATAAGTGTAATTTGCCATTTCAATGATTTGAATTTCGATGCCATCACTTAATACACCAACAACACCACTTCCACCATCGCAATCTGTTAAACCAGTACAGAATCTTTCAGCTGTCATAGGGCACCATAAGAATTCACCAGGTTTAAGAGTTAATGCTCCGTTAATGCCTACATATTTTGCAATGTATGTTGCTTTTTCTGCATCATAGCTAAATACATATCTGTGATATCCATAAGCAGTACCAGCAATTTCTCTTCCGTAGCAATTCTTAATGTCAGAGATTTCAACATCAAATGCACCAGCATTTAGATATAAAGCACCATGTCCATAAGAGTTTTTAGCAACAGCAGTTTCATTACCTTCAGAATCAGTGCTAATTGCTAGGCCAGTACTAAACTGAGTTGAACCATCAGTTCCATAAACTTGAAGTGATTCTTTAGTTTCATATTTTGTAACTGCAGTTGCATCTTTTCCAAGTTCAATTAGAGAATATTTAGGAAGAACAAATAATTTGTTACCTACAACTACACCATATTTACCTAAACCAACAGTTGCAACTTGGTCGCCTACAGTTCCTGTTTCAGTTGTCTTCATGTATCTTGTATCTTCAGTTGCACCATAGTATACACCTTCAACTTCTTTGCCTAAATCTTTAGAAATTGCAGATTCAGTTGCAGCATTCCATTTAGCATATAAAGTTACATCTTTGAAGTATGCACCAGTAACTTCTGCTTTTTCTGTGCAATCTTCATCAAAGTACCATCCACCAAATTCATAACCATCTTTATGAGCTGCTGCTGGTAATGCAATTGTACCATCTGTGCAGTGGTAAACAATTCTAGAATATTTTTCTTGTGTATCTTGTCTATCAAATATTGCTGAATACTTGTTAGCAGGAATCTTATTCTTATAAACACTATTTGCAATAGATCCAGCGATATATTGAGCAAATCTATAAGCACCTAATGTTTCTCCACTATTTGTAATAGTAACAGGATTACCATTATATTTTGTTAATTCTTCAGTAGACCATACAGCCGCTTGAGAAACTTCGCCTTTACGACCCCATGCATCTTGTCCACCCATATTTGCTCTTCTAGTTGCTTCATCAACATAATCCATCATATCAATCCACTTGTCATGATATTCTTTGCTATTAAAGAACTTATCCGTTCCTTCAATTACATCGTGATAATTTTCACGAACATCACCAGCAGAATCATATTTAGCAGTGAATAAATATTTAGTTAATAAAGTAATTTCATTCTTAGCATAATTATTTCCAAAGTATGCAGGATCTGTAAATTCTGCACGAGTTGGAGCAGTTTCACCTTCCCATGCATTTTGGCTAATCATCCAATCATAAATGTCATTTAATAGTGATGGGATAACTTTGTCAAAATCATCAGCAGCATATAAACCTTCAGCGTATCCGCCCTTATAATCTAATGTGATTGTTAAGTCAATCTTAGCATATTCATCATATACAGCATCAAATGTATCTTTCTTAGTTAAGTAAGAAGTAATATTAGTATTTAATGCTTGTAAACGAGTATACATATTACCTAATTGAGTAACAAATGGTTTTTCATCTTTAGCTAATTCTTTTCCTTCTTTAAGAAGTAATAAAGTAATTTCTGCATCTAACATCTTAGCATATGCTTTTTCTGCTTCTTCTAATCTTTCTGCAGAGAATACATTAGCTTTTGTGATTTCTGATAATTCAGTTTCGTATAATTCTCTAGCTTTTAATAAGTTAGTTTCAATTGTTGCGTTATTAGTTGTACCACCTTTAGCAATAGAAGCTTCTGCGTTCTTTAAGTAAGTTGTAGCAGTAGTTGCTTTGTAAGAGTTAAGTGGGTGTACACCATATTGATTAATTTCAAGTTGAGCTCCTGTTTGACAGAATGGATAAACAGCACTTGGTGAACCAACACCATAGTATTGATATTTCCAGTTCATAGCATATCCACCAGCTGGAATTACTAGGTAGTGAACTTTTGTACCTTTAGCTGTCGAACCACCTACTAAGTATTTAGCTTCAGCACTTCCAACTGTTGTAACATCATCAAGAGTTAGTATATCTTCAAACTTACCTGTTCCAGAACCATATAATACTTTTCCACTAGCATCAGTAATAAATCCTAATGCATATCCGTCTAATGACCAGCTTGTTCTATCACCATACGCAGGTATAGCAATCTTACCATAAACTTGTTTAGTATTTTTGTAAACGATAATCCATTTGCCATCAGCAATTTCAGCATATGAGCCTTCTTTAACAGCTATATTTGTATTAGTTTCGCCAATGTAATAGAATCCATCTTTAGCTTCAGGAGTATTAGTATAAACTACATTTCCATCATCATCTTTTACTTGGTTTCCATCAGCATCTAATTCTGCTATAGCTTCAACACCAGTTTCAGTCGCAAACATATAGTATCCGTTATAAACCTTTGGTTCATTAGTGTAAGCACCTTCTGTGCCTTCAGCTTTAACGCCTGTATCTAATTTAACGTCTTTTCTGATAAACCAGTTACCATTTTCACCAACGTAAGCAACGTCATCTGCTTCATTATATACGTAGTTGTAACCACTTGCTGCATAAGTACCAACTTCAATCCAAATTTCATGATCAGTTGTGTTCTTCATCATCCAGCCCCAGTTACCGCCCATATCTCCTGCATTATTCCAAAGAGATTTAGCAACTTTAACTAGATTTCCATCTGCATCTTCAGCTACTTCCCAGTACATATAATCAAGGTTGAAGTATTCATAATTCTTACCTTCATATGTAGCTTTTACTTGTGTACCAGACCAATATCCATATCCAATGCTACTGCTTACATAACCAACAGTCTTATCAAAGTGGCTAGCATTAACAACAGTATCAAGTGAACCTGTGCGTTCATTTAACGAACCATCTTTTTGATCAGAATTTCTCCATGTTCCTGTGTAAATAGCAGTTGGATCGTTAGAAATACCAATGCTTAATACGATTGAAACTGTAGCACTTGTGTATCCATCAACAAATGTTGCAGTTAGTGGAACTTGAGTATATCTTAAGAATTGAACAACTAATTCAGGCTTTCCTTCTTCATTTAATTCGAAAGCAGTAGTTGTTGTTTCATCTGCTGATGCTAAATATTTAGGCTCAACAACAGATGGTGTAACATCCCATTTTACTTGATAAGTTTTTCCATCAAGTTCATAAGTTGTTGGAACATCTAGTACGTTTCCATCTTTAGTTCCATATGGGAAGAATACAACTTTGTTATATTCGCTTTCAGTTAACCATTTATCTGCAGCTTTTGCAGCATCATTTTTAGGTGTAACATAAACTTTAAATTCAGTTTCAGCTTCAAATCCATAAGTCTTAGCGAATGAATAATCAACTTTAAGAGTGAATTTAACTTCAGTTCTTTCTTTAACATCAGTCTTTAATACACCATTGTCATCAATAACAGTTGGGTTTTGTGACTTATATGATAAAGCAGCTTTGAATTTGCTATCTACATTTGGAAGAACGATGCTTGTTGAAACAGCTTGACCTGCAACTCTTGCAAGAGATCCTTCTTCTAAAATGTAAGCAAGTTTTTCATCTTGTGTATAACCTTTTGCAGTTAAACTATAAGTCTTTGATAATGAGTTATCTCCACATTTTGCAACTAAAGTAATTGATACTGGAGTATCATCATTTTGACGAGTATATTTACCTTCACTTGAAATAACAGATTCTAATGCGCTATCCCAAGATAATGTAGTTCCATAAACAGTTGTTGGAAGAATTAAATCAGATGCAACTAATTCACCATTAATATAATCTTTAATTAATGTTTCAGCTGTTGTAACTGCTGCATTTAATTGTGTAACAACGTTAGCTTCTTCGTCTAAGCAAGCCCAAACTTTTACTGTAGTTGTCTTTGTTGCACTACCATTCTTTAGGTTAAGTGTATAAATATAAGCAGTATCTTTTGTTAAATCAGATGGCATTTCAAAGTTTTCAACAGTTTCGCCTAATTCATTAACAAATTCAACTTCAACATCTGCATTCCATCCTTTAGGGAATGTAAATGATTTGCTAGCATATGTAGGAACAAGTGATAGAATATAACTTTCTTCTCTAACTAGAACATCGTATTCTACTTTAATTGGGTCTTCAATTACAAATTCACTTGACCATTCTACACTTGTATCAATAATAGATTTAGCAGTAATTTCAACAGTTCCTGGTCTTAATGGAGTAATAATACCATTTTCATCAACTGTTGCAATTGTTTCATCACTTGAATACCAATAGAATCCTTTATATACATTATCGCCCTCTGGTTCAAGCTCATCAATTTCAACTTCAAATGTTTCGCCTAAAGTAAGAAGATCTGGCAAAAACGAGAATGAAGTAGGAGCAACTATTGGGAAAAATTCTTGACATTTTTCTTCAGTTAAATAATCTTTGCAAAGATCTTCTGCTTTTGGAATAAAATCTTTACAAGTTTCTTCATTACATTTCTCCCCTTCAGGACAGTACTCAGTACAATTTTCTTTGTTTGCTTCTTTGCACTCACCTGTGTCAGGGCAAAATTCTTTGCATGAATCTTCGTTGATATCTTTACATTCTGGGCATTCTTCGCATGCAAATGCTAAAACGCTTACAAGTACTAGTACAACGAAAAGTAATGCTTTCTTTACGTTTTTAAACATAAATTCCTTTCCTTTCTCTTTTTTTCTTTTTTTGTGTTTAACTTATAAAAGTTTACATATATAATTATATATAAAAACCTTTTCAAAGTCAATATTTTAAAGCCAAAAATTGAAATCGTTTTACTACTTTTTTACAATTTTCATTATTTTTTCAAAAAAATTTAAAAATAGTCCGTTTAAGGGACTATGTTTAAAATCGGTATTCGTTAGTGAAATTTTCCTATTCATTCTCTAATAAAAATTCTAAAGAAACTTTATACAAATCATCTCTTTCATTTATTGCATCATACCCATGTCCTGCACCATCGATTATATGTAAACGAGAATTGTGATATAAGACACTAATACGAGGCGAATATAAATAATTTACCGATTTGTCATTTCTTCCATGAACAAGTAATACTGGATTAGTAAACTTATCTAAACCTTCTAAAGGATCATATTTATCGAGTGAATCATACATTTCTTGAGAAAGTTCAAATGTGCCAAACATAACATTTCCATTTTCAAGTTTTGGATTGTTTTCAAATTTATATCTTATTAATTCATTGATATTTGCGGCAGCTGACCAAAGGATTGCTTTTGATATTTTATTACCATACCTACTAGTCATACAAGTTGTAACTGCACCACCCATGCTAAAACCTAATAATGTTATTTTTTTTACATTGGGAACATTAAATGCTGAATTAATTATTATTTCCGCATCGCTCATTAGGGTGTCCATTGTAAAGTCTTTGAACTCGCCATCCGACTCACCATTCCCATAAAAATCCATTCTCAAAGATGCAAATCCATACTTACTAATAATACGAGAAAAATTTAAAAAGTGTTTAGCATGTTCAGTTTTATTTCCTGTAAAACCATGGAACATTACTACTAAATCTCCATTGAAATTTTCAGGCATATCAAGGTATCCTCTTAGGATATTACCTGTTTTGTTAACTATTTCTACATGTTTAATCATAATATTAATCTAGATTCTTAATACTTTCTAGAGCCTTTCTTAAGTTTTTATTGTTTTTATTCATTATCTCATTAACTTTTTCTATGTCGTCCATACCACTTAATATAGCAAATAAACTATTTTTAACATTTTGATATTTATTATAATAAGTTAAAGCAACATCTTCAGTCACACCAGTAATTTCTTTTATAATGTTAATTGAACGCGAAACAAGCTTTTTATTTGTTGGGACAACATCTATCATAAGATTTTGATAAACATGTCCTAATTTTATCATTGTGGCAGTACTTATCATATTACAAATCATTTTTTGAGCAGTTCCCGACTTCATACGTGTTGAGCCAGTTATGACTTCAGCACCAGTAATTGCTTCAATCTTATAATCGACTATTTCAGAAAGTGGGCTATAAGGACTAGTAACAATGCAACCAGTTTTAGCTCCTATTTTTTTAGCATATTTGCAGCCACTAATAACATATGGCGTTCTACCACTTGCCGCAATTCCCACAACTATATCTTTGCTTGTTAGGTTTATTTCTTTTAAGTTTTGTATAGCTAATTCTTCATCATCTTCAGCTCCTTCAACGGCTTTTATAAAGGCTTTTTCACCTCCAGCCATTAGACACATCACTTCATCATGAGATACTCCGAAAGTAGGATAGCATTCAACCGCATCAATTACACCAACTCTACCGCTTGTTCCAGCTCCCATATAGATTAATCTTCCACCTTTTGCTATACTTGTAGTAACTTCTTCAATTAGTTTGGTGATTTCAGGTATACATTTTTCAATAGCATATGCCACTGTTTTATCTTCATCATTGATTAGTTTTAGAATATCTTTTGTTTCTAAAATATCAATATCTTTAGTTTTACTATTTCTAGTTTCAGTTTTAATATTTTCTAAGTTAACGAGCATTTTAATTCTCCTTTACGTTGTTAGCTATTTCTCCAAGAACAGTGCTTTGTTTAGCCCCTGTTGCTGAAGGAACATTTCCTGCTTTGCGTTTCAAAGTTAAATATCCTAAAACAGCAAAAGCAAAAGCTTCTTTAGCATCACTATTAAGTCCGATTTCCTCTAAAGTATAAACTTTTTTAGGAAATTCTTCTTTTAACCTTTTCATAATATATTTATTATGAACACCGCCACCACTAACAATAATTTTTTGAACATTTGGAAAGAATTTGCGGTAGTGATAAACAATCGAATAAACAGTTATTTCAGTAATTGTTGTAATGATATCACTTTTTTCAAAACTTTCAAATTTAAGTCTTTTTGAAATTTGTTCTAATTTTTCTTGTGAGTATTTTTCTCTGCCAGTGCTCTTTGGTGGCATTAAATCATAATAATCATCTTTAATCAATTCATTATAAACTTCATCTATTATTTTTCCTTGACAAGCAGTTTTCCCATCTTCATCAAAATCAGCATTATAATATTTTTTCATAAAGTGATCAATCATCACATTTCCAGGTCCAGTATCAAAAGCTACAACATCTGTTAGTTTAGCATTTTTAGGAATATATGTTAAATTCCCCATACCACCAATGTTTTGAAGAATAATATTTTCTTCACCTTTAAAGAATAAATATTCAAACATTGGAACTAATGGAGCTCCTTCTCCACCACATACAATATCGCTAATGCGAAAATTGAAAGCTACAGGAACACTAGTTATTGTGCTTAATACTTGTCCACTTCCAATCTGAAGAGTTGAAGGTATTAAGCCTTTTTCTCCTTTAGGATTATGCCAAATAGTTTGGCCATGACTTGCTATTAAATCAATATCTTTATATGATAAATTATTCTTTAACAGCAAAGCATCAATAGCTTTTTTAAAAACATAAGGAAGTTCAAAATTTAAACTGCATATTTCCGAAAGTTTAGCCGTTTCATCAGAAAGATTCTTCTTTATTCTTGCTTTTAGATTTTCATCATATGGGTATAAAACATAATCTAATAATTTAAAAGTTTCATTATGTTCTTCTACTAACGCAACATCACAACCATCCAGTGATGTGCCACTCATTAAACCTATTATTTTCATATTTTGTCTCCAAGTCAATATTTACTTTTAGTCAAACTCTTGTATAATAACAAACTTAAACTTCTTACCACCTTTTATTGCTTTAAGCACTTCGTCAGTGATATGAGCTTTGCCAACAACATTTACTCTCTCATCAACTTCTAAATCTTCTTTCATAATGCATACTTCACCTTGATATCTGCCAAACTTAACGTTATCGATTGTAACCATATATTTTTCTCGCTTAATGGTATTATTAGGTAAAATGTCATCAAATGATTTACAAGATGAACGAATGAAATATGGATTTTCGTCTCTTCTATTGGCATGCATTCTTTGAAGTATTTCTTTTTCGTAAACACTAATTGTTGAAGAAACTTCAATTGGTATTATACAAATATCATAATCAAAGTTTAAGGCTAATTTGATTTCTTCACGTGAAGCGTAAGCATCACCAAAGAAGAATCCATCACACTCTAAATGTTTGATTGTTGAAAGAATGGCATAAAGATTCATATTGCGATGTACCTCACACGTTGGAAGTCCTTCGTACATTGGAGGTCTATGCTCATTACTAGAAGGAATGTATATTGTAACACTCATTCCTAAATCATGATATTCTTTGTTTTTCTTTATGACATCTTCAAAACTTAATCCAGTATACTTCTTAGGATAAAAGTTATGACTTATTCTGACATCTGATAAGCAAACACCATTTTTCTTTAGATATAAAAGTTCAGGAACAGAAATTGTTGAGGCATTCAATTCAACAACAAATTCTTTCTTCTTATAATACTCAATTATCTCATCTAAAGTAAATCCATAATCTAATCTTAGAGCATATACTTTTGGTAAAACAAGCTCAGTAAAAGCTTTTTTAGAAACATCTAAAATTACTTTAATGTTATTCTTTTGGGTATATTCACATACTTTATTTAATTCTAATAAAAAGTTTTTATTCATTTCTGGTATATGAGCCGAAATAAATACTTCTTCAATACCTTCTTCTTTTAATAAATCTAAATATGCAAGGTTTTTCTCAACAGAATATTCCTTTAATCCTACATATAGACTAGCGCCTACTTTAGTTTTTTTTTGTAGATTTACAGGAAGATTCCCTTTAGGTTCCAAATCACCTTTCAAATACTTAGCAATTGTTTGTACTGAATTTGGTGTATATTCATAAAGGCATAAATAATTTTTGATTTGTTCAAAACGGTAAATATCATATGGTGATCTCGTTGAAAGAACAAATAATTCATTTTCATTATTATCTAAAGCATTAACTAAATCTGCTTGTTTAGTAAATAAGTTAGCATTATATGTACAAATTAAAACTTGTTCATAGTATTTAGCTTTCTTCACTAAACGTTTAATTTCTTCATCTGATATTCTAACTTCTATCTTTTCAACATCTACCTCAATCTTATGCTCTTTAATTACTGAAGCAATACTACGAACGTTTAACTCATCTTCAGCAATCGTTGTCGCAAAAGGTTCAGCAGCAATAACTAATGTTTTCTTAGCTAAAGATAGATTCTTTCCTTTAACTAAAGTTAATGAATTATCAACTATTTCACTCGCAACTTGTTTATGCTTTTCATTATCGATCTCTGAAACAACTTCTTCAAATGACTTTTCATAGAAATATTCTTTCATTAATGGATAACTTTCTTCTTTTAATTTTAATATTTTTTCAACTTTTTCATCAATTTCTTCGATTGTTAGTTCACCTTTTTCGTAAGCACGATGTATTTCCTCAAAACTTGCCACTTGTTTTTCAAAAGTTGCTGAAACCATTACTTGGTCTAAACCTGCCTTTAATCCCATTAAACATCCTTTAGGAGTTGTATAATTATCATCAATAGCTTTCATTTCCATACAATCGCTAATCACTAAACCTTTATAACCTAATTCCTTTTTCAAAAGATTTGTTATAACATTTCTAGATAATGTTCCTGGAAGATTTCCTTTTTCATATGCTGGAAAGAAAACATGAGCTGACATAATAGCTTTAGTTTCATTTAAATTCTTTATAAAAGGTAATAATTCAACTTTAGCTAATCTTTCTTTATTGTGATCTACTGTAGGTAAACTCTTATGACTATCGCTGTCAGTATCGCCATGGCCAGGAAAGTGTTTACTTGTGGCAATGATTCCTTGTTCTTGCAAGCCGCGAATGTAATTCTTTCCGTATTCACTAACAACATTTGGATCATCTGAATAACTTCTAACGCCAATAACAGGATTAATAGGATTATTATTAACATCAAGAGATGGGGCTAAGTTCATATTGATTCCTAAAGCACGCAACTCTTTTCCCATTATTTGACCAATTTCATAACTTTTCGAAGCAGGTGATGTTGCTAATGTCATATTACCAGGACAGAATGTTGCACCATCCATTATACGAGTAACCATTCCTCCTTCTTGGTCAATAGAAATAAATGGCATAATATCAGTTTTAGAAGTTATATACTCGTGAATCTCTTTGTTTAAAGCAAAGAGTTGCTTTATATCTTTAATATTTCTAGTGAATAAAACAATATTGCCCACTTTATATTTGTCAATTAAATATTTCAAATTATCATTGAACTCATAACCTTGAAATCCAACCCACACAAGTTGGCCAATTTTTTCTTGAATTGTCATTTCATTAATTTTTTTCATAATTACCTTACCCAATACTAATATAATAAATATTTTTCTCTTATTTTTCCAAACACTTTAGTATCATTATCAATTATTTCGAACTGTTCTTCAAGAGTTTTAGATTTATTTATAATAAATCCACACCCTGTATTAAACTCTAGCATACAATGTTTTCCTGCTACATATGGAGGTAAAACCTCATAATCATTAGGATACATTTTAGATATTACATCAAGCATTGCCCAACTAGTTTTAACCGCTTCGAACTCTTCTCGATCCGTAACATGTACTTGAACGCCTCCACACATTTTTCCTGAATGTTTTGAAAATGTTGGGGTGAAATACAATGGTCTAAAGAAGACACCTTTAAGGCCTAAATCATTTAAAGCATGTGCATATTTTTCTGCCTCAACAAAAGGTGCGCCAACAACCTCAAAAGGAATCGTTGTGCCTCTTCCTTCACTAATATTCGTTCCTTCGAAAATACATGTCGTATTATAAACCATAGCTGTGCTTGGAGTAGGAAAGTTAGGAGACGGAATAACCCATAGTTTGCCAGTGTCCTCATAATACATATCTCTTTGATAGCCTTCCATTAAGATATTTGTAAGTTTACAGCCTATTTTATATTCTTCATTAAATAGTTTAGCAATTTCACATATTGTCATTCCATGTCTTTGAACAATTGGATAATAGCCAACAAATGAACGATACTCTAAATCAAGAATATTTCCTTCATACTTCACACATCCTGCAGGATTAGGTCTATCAAAAACTACAAACTCTTTTCCAAACTCTGCACATCCCATCATTGCATAAGCCATTGTATAAATAAATGTATAGAACCTACTTCCAACATCTTGAATATCAATACACATAACATCTATTTCATCCATAATTTCTTTAGATGGCTTCTTTTTATCACCATATAAACTATGAACTATAATCCCTGTTTCATCATCAACATAAGATGTTACCTTTTCACCAGCTTGGATATTACCCCTTACTCCATGTTCAGGAGAGTACAAAGCCACAAGGTTTGTTTTTTCTTTTAGTACTTGAATAGTTGATTTAAATAAACTATTAATTCCTGTAGGATTAGTGATTAAACCAACTCTTTTTCCAGCAAATAAATGTAAATAATTATCAATACAATCAATTCCTAGTTTCATTTATTATCCTCCAATTCATAAATGTCATCTTCTTTATATGTTTCAATATTATGCACTAAATAACGATACTTTTTAGCACTTAATAAATATATTACAAGTTCAGGTAAACTAATACCCACTAAAAACCATATTGGAATCAAAAAACTATTAAATAGACATAGAATAAGTGGAACAGCAAGAATTACAAGATACAAAAATGTGAATATTATGTTCTTAAAACTCATTACAAGGGTAAACTTCATTATCGTAAAAGTTTTCATTCTAAAATATCCTAATGTCATTGGTAAGTTAACAAGCCATAAAATAAATATTAGTAAAGTAATTAAAATAATAGAATACGAAAAAGTAAATAAAAAGCTATTGTTATTCAAACCATTAATTACTCGATAATAAAAATATAAAGCAAATGATAATACAAATACGGCTGGTATTATAATGAGTTCAATTTTATAAAGTGATTTAAAATTATCCCAAAGTCTATCAAAGAACAAAACGAAAGTGCTTGTTGAACCATCTTCCGCAAATATCTTTATCATCGAGAAAACAGTCACAAAGCAAGGAATAAAAGCAAAGAGAGCTAAAAGTACTGCAATAATAATTAATGTCCCACTCAAACTACTTTTTGTTTCGATTTTATTACCATAATTAATCTTTACACCATTTTCTAACGATACCACAACATTGTTATTAATATCAATTTTAGACATTTCGCTTGAAATCAAACTATCTAATACTTTCCCACAATTCATTTCTTTCTTCATTCCATATAAAATTAATTCATTATCCTCATTAAAATATGTTTTATCATCATCTAATTCTATATATTTTTCATCATTTGGAACGGCAATAGTCACCTCTTCAACATCTAAATATATATAGTCATCTTCACATCTAATAGCATTAATAGTTAAATCTTGAGGAAAATCACCTACCATTGTTTCATTTTCATTATTTAAAATAACATATACTTGATTGTTTTCTATTTTGACTTCATTTATTGAATAATCATTTTGTATTTTATAAAAACAAATTGTTGGTACGCAAGCAAATACTGCCATTATCAGTAATGTTAAAAGGTTCCAAACAACTAATTTAAAAAACCATTCAAAGAATAAATATACCTTCCCACTAGTAAATTTTTCCATATCCATAGTGTTCAGTCGAGTAGACAACTTATTGTCTACGCTTTCTCCTTTCTTAATATAAATTTATTTAATATTCTAGTGTGAGTAAGCGTATACTGTTGCCCCTCACGGAACCGTACGTGCCCAATTAAGGCATACGGCTCTTCATTACACTCTTTAAGATTGCCATCCCCATATATCTACTTTAATTCTTGGGAGATTCATATAGTACTTCCATATTCTTATGAAATCTTTATATTTCATATGTTTCTTTTGACTTCTTCGATTTAGAACTCTATACATTGTATATTTGGCGTATATAAAGAATTTCTCAATAGATTTATAATTACCATTAATACCATAATAGTTATAATGTCCTTCTAGTTTTCTGTTTAGTGTTTTCAT
Organism: uncultured Coprobacillus sp.; assembly: GCA_964389905.1. Lineage (GTDB taxonomy): Bacteria > Bacillota_I > Bacilli_A > ML615J-28 > CAG-698 > CAG-698. Next base: position 15,310 of record CAYMGD010000042.1, read on the forward strand.
CACTTCACTAACTGGATTGTGCATATTCTTTATAGACCACGCTTTTAGGTTTTGCCTTTTAACCTTGAGCTTCTTTACGCTTGACATAATGTGAACTCTATATTTACCTTTGATTGTTTTACCATTGTGAAAGTCAAATCCAAGGAATGTAAATTTATCTTCTTTTCTTCCTTTGTATCTTCCAAATGGTAGAATTCTCGTTTTGTCAGTTGCTACTTCAAGTCCAAATTTTGCTAATCTTTCTATCAATAATTTATAAAACATATTGGCTTCGTTTTCATATTGAAATAGCACTACGAAGTCATCTGCGTATCTTATTAGATACATTTCTCCTTTGAATTTCTTCTTTATTACATTAAACCATAAATCTAGTACATAATGTAAATACACGTTTGCAAGTATTGGAGATATTATTCCCCCTTGTGGTGTACCTTTATCACTTTCGTAGTATTTCAAGTCTTCCATTATTCCACTCTTTAAGAATCTCACTATATATCTAATAAAATTCTTATCTTGTATGTCGTGTTCTAGAAACTTTACTAACCATTCGTGATTCACATTATCAAAGAATCCTTTGATATCACAATCAAGAACATAATTGACTTTATTAATCATTATCCTTTGATTGATTTCTTTAATTGCCATATGACAATTCCTATTTGGTCTAAATCCATAAGAACAATCAAGAAATTTTGTTTCATAGATTTCATTTAATACTCGTGTCATACACCATTGAACTAATTTATCTTCATATGCAGGAATGCCTAAAGGTCTCATTTTATCACTTCCAGGTTTCGGTATATATACTCTCTTTACTGGTTGTGGTTTGTATGAGAATCTCTTCATTCTCATAAGTAGATTATCAAGATTTTCTTCTAGATGTAAGCTATATTCTTCTTTAGTAACTCTATCTATGCCACTTGCTTTTCCTTTCATTTGCTCATTATGTGCTTGTTTCAAGGTTTCTTTGT
>CAYMGD010000043.1:0-14839 GCA_964389905.1 uncultured Coprobacillus sp.
ATATTTTTGATATATTAAATATATAACGTTCATACCCGATTATGCGTAAGAACCTTTTTTTCCTTAAAGGGCTTTTTATTTTATCGTTTTAATTGTAAGAAGTGCATCATTAGTATCATATATATAATTAAACTAACATTACTAAATAGCAAATAGATGATACTTTCATCATTTTCTTATCTAATAATCTAAAGATCTAATACTTGGGATAATAAGCAAAACTATAAACTTTTTAGATACTCTTCTACATTTATATAATTAATATCATCCACATTTTTTGTCTCACCACGATATATAACATATTTATTTTTTACTGTTCCATATTTGAATTCAGTTAAATTAATCTTTTCTTGATCAATTAAGTGCTTATATTGGTCTTTAATTATTTCTTTGCTGTATTTTATTTCATATATTTCACAAGATAATGTATCTTCATCAAATACAACCATATCAAATTCTCCAATTGCAAACTTTAATTTGAATACTTCTTTGTTATATTTTGATACTTTAGTTTCTAATAGAACTATGTCTTCCATCATTCTTCCTTTTATTTCACTTAATATTCTATCTTGAACATATTTTTTGTCAGTTAAAGATAAATCATTAAATTGTTCATCTAATAGTAATGTATCAATTAATGCTGTTGCTTGAGAATATCTTAATCCTGGTTGAGATATAATTATATGTTTTTTTGTATCGTTTATATTAGGAAAACTTTTTTCATCAATTTCATATATTACATCTAATAATTTTAAATATTCTTTTATTTCAGAAGCGTGAATTTCGTTTAAATCTATAGTTTGTTCATCTTTGTTTAATATTTCTAATAATTGTTTTAATCGATAATTAAATGTATTTTTATCAACATCATCTAATATAGTAATTTGTTTATTCTTGTCATTTCGTAAGTTACGTGAAGATAGTGCCAAATCATTGCTTTTGAATTCTTTTATTAAAACTTCTTTAGTAAATTTATGATTGATATCTTCAACAACACGATTGATTACATTTGTTAATTCATTATTTTCATACAATTCTTGTAAATGTCTAAAGTGATTGCCGTCATTATAAAATCCAAGTGAGTGTTGTAAATTCTTAGCTATTGCTGAATCAACATATTCATTTGTTGTTATATTGTTTTTAAAAATGTAATTATAGTTAATGCCACTTAAACTCATTGTTCCACCATATCGAATATATTCATCAATTCCTTTTATATTTAAAACATTTTCAAATTCTTTATAAGGAATTAATGTTGTATGCAATAAAATACATCTATCATATAATTGTTCGCTTTTTGTTATCATAAAGCCTAATGAATCAGTTCCAGATAGAATAATTTTCATTCCACTGCTAGCATATATATCTGAAAATAATGCTGCGCCTTCGATAAAATCTTCCATTAAAGTTACTTCGTCAATAAATATATATTTATATCCTCTTGCTTCAAGTTTTTTTAAGTCTTTATTTATGTTCCCTAAAGTATCATTTGCTCTTATTTGAATAAATGCAGTTTTAATAAAATCTTCATCATTCATTTCTAGTATAGTTTGACGAATTAAAGTAGTTTTTCCTGTTCTTCTAAGACCATATAAAATAAGTACTTTATCATATAAATCACTATAAATGTAATTATTTATTTTATTAAATAATTCTCTTTTTTTATAGTTTTTTACAGCACTAACAAATTTTTTTAATTCCTCTCCTATACGTATGTTAGAATAAAAAGATGTATTTCCTTTATTAGTTATATGTAAATTTTGTTGTTCTTTTAATTCTTTTTCTAATTTCTTTCTTTGATTTATTTTTTCTTCTAATTCTTTTATTTTATTTTTTTCAATATACTTTTCAATTTTTTTTCCATTTTCATTATATCGATGGTAATAGTATATATTTCCTTTAACACTTTTCTTGCCGATAGATCCTTGAGGCAATAATTTTATTTTTTCTTCTAACTTATTTATTTTATCAATATTATCATTTTTCATAAAACACCTCATTTGTTATACCCATTATACCCTTTTTATGCTGTATTGTCAAGGGTATAACTTTATAACAACAGGATAAACGCACGAAAAATTTTAAAAAATATATTAACAACAGTTAATTTCATGCGTTTATCCTGTTTATAACAAATTTAGATAAAAACCTATTACTTCTCTATTTTCATTGTAATGATCGCTAATTATCTAAAAATATAGGAAAATTATCACTTGTTTTTACGTGTATAATTTTGATGCGGAATTTAGGTTTAAAATTTGTCATTTTTTTATTAAACACCTCGTTTGTATACCATTTTATATTGTTAAGGGTGTAACTCTATGATAATTTCAGATGAAAAAAATAAGTTCATTAGCTTGTTATTTAGAAAACAAGTTTATGAACTTATTATGATCTAATAGTTTTCTTTTCTTACTTCGAAATAGCTTTGTGGGTGATTGCATACTGGGCAAACTAGAGGAGCTTTTTTGCCGATTACTAGGTGTCCGCAGTTACGACATTCCCACATTGTTTCTTCGGCTTTTTCGAATACTTGTTGAAGTTCAAGATTCTTTAGTAATTTTAGATATCTTTCTTCATGTGTTTTTTCGATTGCTGCTACCATACGGAATTTTTTTGCTAGAAGTGTGAATCCTTCTTCTTCAGCTTCTTTAGCAAATGTTTCGTACATATCTGTCCATTCATAGTTTTCGCCTTCAGCAGCAGCTTTTAGGTTTTCTTGGGTATTTCCGATTCCTTTTAATTCTTTGAACCACATTTTAGCATGTTCTTTTTCGTTATTTGCTGTTTCTTCGAAGATACTTGCTATTTGTTCGAATCCTTCTTTTTTTGCTACACTTGCAAAATAATTATATTTGTTTCTTGCTTGTGACTCACCTGCAAAAGCAGTCATTAGATTTTGTTCTGTTTTTGATCCTTTTAATTCCATTTTATTTGTTCTCCTTTGTAAATAATTTTTTATAGATTTCACTTTTGCCAACATTTCTATCTTTTGCTACCATTTTCAAGGCTTCTTTGGAATCAAGTCCTTGATTTAGATAGTAATTATAGTGTTCTTCTAATTTCATTTCTGATAGATTTTGGCTAACGGTATTCTTTTTACTGCCTTCTAAAAGTAAAACAATTTCGCCCTTAAGTTCAAGATTTTGATTTATTATATCTAATACATTTCCGCGAATGTATTCTTCATACTTCTTAGTTAGTTCCCGAGCTATAACTATATTTCTATTACCCATTACTTCATATATGACTTTTAAAGTTTCATTTATGCGATGTGGTGATTCATAAAATATAATTGTATCTTTGAAGTCTAACAAGGAAACTAATTCTTTCTTTTTTTGGGAAACAGTATGTGCTAAAAACCCATAAAAGTAAAATTTATCACAAGCTAGGCCTGAAGTAACTAAAGCAGTCAAGGAAGCTGTAGCACCTGGAATTGTTGATACGTTTAACCCTTCTTCGATGGCTTTTTTTGTTATTAGGTATCCAGGATCACTAATACCTGGATAACCTGCGTCACTAACAATGGCAACAATTTTCCCTTGTTTCATTTCTTCGATTATTTCTTTTGACCTTGTTTCTTCGTTGAACTTATGATAGCTTTTTAGTGGTGTATTTATCTCATAATGAGCTAATAATACTTTTGTATTACGAGTATCTTCTGAATAAATGATATCTACACTTTTTAAAACTTCAATAGCTCTTAAAGTTATATCAAGCATATTGCCTATTGGAGTAGGCACTAAATACAAATTTATCATTCAAACATTAACCTTTTGGCTTTTTCTTTTAAGTCTTTTTCAGCGTATATTACTTTTAATAATTCTATTTTTTTCTTATTTGTTATCATTAGTTCGTGTTGAATTTGATCTAATGTTTCATGAACTTCTACTGAATAGAATTCATCTGATAAAGAAACAAATACGATGTTATAGTAAACTATATTTTTAGTTGTCTTAGAACGAGAAGCAAAATATTCAATAAGTTTATTGAAGTCCCAATTACTGTGGCGATGTTTACTAGTTTCTTCACCCATTTCTGTTTTATACATTTCAAGAATTTTCTTTTCATAATCATTTGCAGCACCATCAACTGTAAATACTTTACTTAATAAATCAATAAAATAGAATTTTTCTTCTTTTGATAATAAATTTAATAACATATTAATCCTCCTTATTTTTTAAAATTAAATATTTTTAATACTTCCTCTGTATATCTACCATTCTCATGGACTATTAGCGATGGAATAATCTTTAAATCAGTTTTTTTGTTTTTGCGGCTTTCAATTAGAAACATATACGCATTAGCATCCTTCTTAGGATATATAAGTTGTATTTTCTTTATACCAAAGTTATTATTTTCTAATAACTGCATTATTTCACTCATTCTTTCGATGCGATGAACGATATACAGTTTTCCTCCATCAACTAATAACTTATTAGCTTCAGTTATTACATCCTTAACAGATGCTTTCACTTCGTGGCGAGCAATTGTTAAGGTATCGTTTTTATTGATGATACTTGTATCAGTTACTTTGAAGTATGGAGGGTTAGAGCAAACAATATCAAAAGTATTTGCACCTAACTTTTTATAAATGCCCTTAAAATCATCATTAATAATTGTTATTTGGTTTTCTAAGTTATTTAATTCAACACTTCTTTTAGCTAAATCATATATTTCTTCTTGTATTTCTACACCTATTATTTTCTCTTTTGTTTTTAAGCTTAGAAAGAGAGGAATTGGGGCATTTCCTGTGCCTAAATCAATTATTTTTTTTGCTCTAGTTACATCTATAAAGTTTGCAAGCAACATTGAATCTAAAGAGAAACTAAAAGCATCATCTTTTTGAATTATTTTGATTCTTTCATATCCTAATAATTCATGAATTTTTTCTTGATTATTCATCATCAATATCATCAGTTAAATCTTTAGCTGATACTTCTTCTTTATGAGTTTGAATCTTAACTAAATCTTTAGCTGGCCATTCGCTTATATTTTCATTTTTATCCATTACTTTTATTCTTCGAGCTAGAACATCAACACCAACTACTTTACAATTTCTTTCGTTTGGTGTATTTACGATATCTCCTGGAAGAGGAATTTCTTTACGTATTTCACAATAAACATCATTTTCATAGCCAATGCAACACATAAGCTTCCCACAAACACCAGCAATTTTAGAAGCACTTAAAGACATATTTTGATCTTTAGCCATCTTCATAGTTACTAAATCAAATTCACGAAGAAACTTCTTGCAGCAAACTTCCCTCCCACAAGGACCGATTCCACCAATTATTTTTGCTCCTTCTCGTGGTCCTATCTGTCTTAGTTCGATTCGTACTCTAAACTCACTTGCTAAGTCCTTTAGTAGTTCTCTAAAGTCTACTCTTCCTTCAGCCGTATAATAGATAATTATCTTTTGTCTATCTAAAGTATATTCGCATGAAAGAAGTTTCATTTCTAAACCGCGATTACTAACAATCTTTTTACAAGTCTCTATATCTTTTTTAGCTTTTTCAAGATTTGCAAAATAATTTTTAATATCATATTTATTAGCAATACGAACAATTGGTTTTAGTTCATGTTCTAATTCTTCATCAGGGATTTCTTTTGTTTCCGTTTCAATAAAACCTAATTCTAAGCCTCTAATTGTCTCTACAACAACTTTTTCGTTCTTTTTAGGACTATACGGTTCAGGCTTAAACCAATATATTTTTCCGATGTCTTTAAAGACAACACCTACAACTTTTGCCATTTTTTACCTCACACCTTTGATTATTTGATTACAAGAGATAAACATATCCATGTATAATAATTCAATATTCACATTATATTCTAATTTTCTTTGATATTCTAAGAGTAAGTCTATTAACTTATGTAACATCTTATAATCTATTTTAGTTTTATCAATTTCATATTCTAATAAATCTTCAATAGTATTACAAAAAACAATATTATCTTTTTCTCCTAATAGAGCAAATAATACATCATTTGTAATTGTTATTAAAAGATTTAAGAAAATTTGATGATATTTTTTTTCATTTGTTTGTAATAAGAACTTGCCTTCATCATACATAACAATAACTGAACTATCTTGATTAAAAAATGTTCTATTTATATTACGTACTAAAGAGATAATTTTATTTATTGTTTCATCTTCCGCAAGCATTAATCCTTCTTGCACATTATTAGTTAATATACAAAGGATACGAGCTAATTCTTCGCTTATACCTTTGCTCAAATATGCTTCACGGAGTATATCACTTCCGATTTTCTCAAGTGTTATTATTTGGGCTCGTGATTTGATTGTATCTAGCACTGCTCCTAAGTTTTGCGTAAGAAGCACGCCATAACAATCTTCTTGCATTTCTTCTAAGAATTTAAGTAAACTATTACTAGCACTTAAAGTAGCTTTATCGATATCATTTATAATAAATACTCTCGCGCCTTTTTCTAAGCCACTATATGAAAATTCTTCTTCTAAGCTATCTATTTGTTCCTTTTTGAGGGAAACTGTTTGTCCTTCCCCTTTTTGAGGCTCGATAAGAAACAAACGTGGATGCACTCCTTCTTCTAAACGTTTGCAACTACTGCATTTCCCGCAGAAGTTATGTTCTTCGCAAAGAATCATATTTGCTAAATACATTGCGGCTTGCATTTTAGGGGTTCCTTGAGTTCCTTCGATTAAATATACTTGTGATAATCTGTTCTTCTTAAGACCATTATTAAATAGTCTAACAAGTTTAGTTTGCGTTTTTAGTAAAAAGCTATAATCCATAATTATAACCTCGCAAAAATGATTTTCTTAACATCAGCATAAACTTCATCTAATGGTTTATTGCCATCGATTATTACAATTCTATCAGGAAATTTCTCAGCAACTTTTAAATATCCTTCACGAACCTTTTCATGAAAAGATATTTTTTCTAAATCTAAACGATCCACGTTACGATTGTTTTTTTTGATTCGCTTTAATCCTTCCTCAGGTGGTAAATCTATTAAAATAGTTAAATCTGGTAAGAAACCATTTGTGGCAAAGAAATTAATATTATATACATTATCAATACCTAATCCTCTAGCATATCCTTGATAAGCTAATGAAGAATCAATATATCTATCACATATAACAAGTTTATTGTTATTAATAGCTGGTTTAACTATTTCTTCTAAATGCTGTCTACGGCTTGCCGCATAAAGCAAAGCTTCTGTCATATAATCCATATTCGTATTCTCAACATTTAATATTACACTACGGATTTCTTCAGCAATCTTACTTCCTCCAGGCTCTCTTGTTGAGAGAGTATCAATCCCTTTTTTCTTTAAATCATCTAAAAGTAAATGAATTATACTTGTTTTTCCTGTTCCTTCTCCACCTTCGATTGTTATAAACTTTATATCCATTTTTATTCACCTTTACTTTATTATCTCACAAATCCATTAAAAAATAAAGTAGTTTTTTGATTTCATTAGTTTTAGTTTTGTTACTTGTTGTTTTATATTTAAGTTTTTGATTAAAAAACTCCTAAATGGAGTTATCTTTCTATTTAGAAGTATATTTTAAATTATTACTTTAAAATGTATTTTTTATCATCAACTATAATTACGTTATTATCTATTAGCCTTAATAAAGCTTTTTTTCAGTGATCCAGGAATTGATTTATATCCTAATAATACTGATATTTCACTTAAAGTACGTGCCCCATTTTGTAAAAATGATATGATCTTATCATCTAATTTTACTTTATTATCTTTCTTTATGTTGTCAATAAAGGCTTTATTGATTGGAATCGTCACTGTTATATATGTTCTTTCTACATCAGTTTCTACAATAGGCATATTTGATTCATTTAAATTTGAATATTTTATTATTGTAGGAAAACCTGTGTTTTTCGCTTCAACAATATGTAATTCTTTTAAAAATTCACCTATTCTACGATTACGATATTTTTTTGATTTTATTTGAAGTTTACCAATATTTTCTTGAGAAATGCTCATATCCAATCCAGGAAATGATGTCACTTCAATGGAATCTTTATTAATTCTAATAGATATTGGTTCATATATTTGATAGTTTTTATAAAGTAAGGCGTTGCCTATTACTTCATCTATTACTTCATAACTATAATTAAAATATCTTTTTGCTTCCATTTGCCCAGGTATTTTGTATACTTTTTCTTTTATCACATTATTTTTAAAATATTGCATTACATCTTTGTATTGTATATGTAATGGTCCCTTAAATGTTTGCTAATTCAATATACGAATACGGGAATGTATTTCTCTGGTTCATATATGAAGAATAGCAACCCAACATTTTTTGGCTTTAAATTTTCTTGTGGACCCTCGCATATTTTCATATCTTCAGAAATGCTTTCAATCGTTTTATTATCAAAATCATCCAGCAAATCACTCTTTATATCTTTTAAAAAATTTTTGATTAAATTTAAACTTAAATCATTTAATGATGCTTTGTAATTTGGTCTATCATCATATGGTTGCAAACTTCCCAGTTCAAATAATTCTTTTTCATCATTATTTTTTGCTTTAATCGTTGTTGATCCTTTACGAATATAATATGCTGAATTATTGTTTTTACCATATACATCCACTCTTGATTTATATGGACGATCACCTCCGGCTGGAACCCATAAAATTATTATCGTCTATACTCTCTACATCAATAACTGGTATATATCGTGGTTCGATACATTTGTTACAATATTCTATTAATTCCTTTTGTACACGATCTATTTCATTATAATCAAGTCCCTTAATTGGATATTTAGGTCTTCCATTTTCTTCTTCTATTCCTATAAAAATATATCTCCTCCTCTAAAATTATCAATATCGTTAGCAAATGCACATATTGAATGAATAATTGGTTCTGGATCCCAACCGCTTTTAAATTCTAGTCTTGTTTGTTCAACAATTTTACTATTTAGAATATTTTTAATATTTGTTGGTAAGGCCATAGTTATTCCTCCTCGTATAATATAATTATAAACTATTTTTTTTAAAATAATCAATTAATTTTGGCCACTTTTAAGAAAACTATCTTGAATAATCTTTATATCTCTTCTTATATAAAAAAACCTCTTAAATATTGTTTTTAAAAGGTTTGTCATTTTATTGATTTATTTGTTTAAACTAATCATATTTTACTTCATAAAGGTATAAACCATTAGCAGGTGCTATTTTAGGGGCATATGCCCTATTTTTTTGTTCGAGAATTGTTTTTAAATTGTCTTTTGTAATTTTATTCAATCCAACTTCAAAAAGCATTGCAACCAAAATTCTAACCATGTTGTGTAAGAATCCATTACCCTTGAATTTAATTATTAAAGTATCTTCTGTTTGTACAAACTCTATACTATATATAGTTCTAATTGTGTTCTCTATTTTGTGATTTTTAGTAAAGGTTTTGAAGTCATGCTCACCAATAAATATTTTGCTTGCTTCTATCATTTTATCGATATCAAAATTTTTATATGATGGATAAAACACATAGTTTTTTCTTAATGGATTATACTCATCTAAACCTATTAGATAATGGTATTCTTTTTGTTTTGAAGAAAATCGTGCATGAAAATCTTTTGTTACCTTTTCAACGTTTCGAATATATATATCTCTTGGAAGGCGTGAGTTAATAGCGTTTTGCATATTTCTTTCAGGCATATCTATTTCCGTATCAAAATGGAATACTTGACCATATGCGTGAACACCTGTATCTGTTCTTCCTGATGGATATATTGTTGTTTTTTTCTTACAAATTATTTTTAGCACATTTTCTATTTCTTCCTGCACTGTTCTTAAATTTGTTTGCACTTGAAAACCATGAAACATTGTTCCATCATAAGAAACAACACATTTGTATCTTATTTCACTCATAGAATCACCTTTAAAACAATTGATGCAGCAAATAAAATTAACATAATAGTTAGTGAAAATATATCGCTAACATGCATTTTTAAAATATTGATAGTCGTTCTTTTTTGATCTGGATCATAACCTCTTGCTTCCATTGCATCCGATAAATCACCAGCAATTTGATACGAAATAATAAACATTGGAACTATTAATGATATTATTTGCATTACTTTTTCTTTAAATTTTGCTTCTTTAAAGTCAACACCTCGAGATGCTTGCGCTTTTAACACTTTATTTGCTTCGTTTATTAGTTTTGGTATTTCTCTTAAAGCAATTGATATTATCATAGCAATAATTGCAGGATTAATCTTAAATACCTTTAGAAAAGCTAATAGTTTTTCTAAACCATTATTTAAATCTGTTGGTTTAGTACTTAATGTCATTAAAGATGACATTAATAGAATAAGTATTATTCTTAGCATAATGAATAAAGCACTAGAAATACTATCTTTATATATTGTTATTTTATAATTTGTTATTAGTATTCCTTCTTTTAAATAAACTTGTAAAAGAAAAGCTATAATTACTGTTACTATTAATAGAGTTAATCTAAACTTTTTTATTATCTTTCCCGAAAGAAAGTATAATACCAATAATACTATTCCTATGGTTAAGTTTAAAACTGTTAAAGTAAATGAGAATTCCGTTAATACTTCTCCTGTTTTTCGGAATAAAACCTGACATATAAAAGCAAATAATAATAAATATGTTACCATTTGAATACTTTTCAAAAACTTTCCTAAAGGTATTTTTGAAGTAATTACTAGAAGGGCAATCCCTAAGAATAATCCTAAAAGTATATAAATACTTTCAATAAAGAATATTCCAATCATAAAAATTATTACCGAAAGAATTTTTGTTCGAGGATCTAAACGATGAATCCAAGAATCGGCATTATAATACTGTCCAAAGATTATCTTACTGTTCATTGTTTGTCACCTTTGTTATCTCTTGTATTGCTTCTTCTACATTTTGGACATATATATTAAGAGCTTTTGCATTAGTTTTTTCTTTGATTGTTTGCATTATTTTTATTATATCAGGATAATCAAGAGAATGATTTTTGACTAACTCAGCATTTTTGAATAAATCTATTTTATCACCATCATAGATTATTTTATTCTCATCAAGTAGTAAAACTCTTGTTGAGACATCCCATACAACATTCATATCATGTGTAATAATTATTACTGTTTTTTGTTTGTTTATTTCTTTAAGAAGTTTTATAAGTTCTTTTTTAGCTAAAGGATCTAAGCCTACTGTTGGTTCATCAAGTATAAGATAATTAGGATCACTAGCCATTATTCCAGCAATAGCCACTTTTCTCTTTTCTCCGCCTGATAACCTAAATGGACTTTTTTCGTAAAAAGATTCGTCGATTTTAAGCTTTGTTAGAGCTTCTTTTGCTCTTTCTTCTGGATTATCTAGTCGATAGTTTTTGGGGCCAAATGAAACATCTTCTAAGACTGTTTCTTCGAATAATTGATATTCAGGAAATTGAAAAACAACTCCCACTTCTTTTCTTATGCTTTTTAGATTTTTTTGTTTTTTATTTGTTACGGTATTTCCAGAGACTGTTACTTCTCCTTCTGTTGGAATTAAAAGAGCATTCATTAGTTGTACTAAAGTACTTTTTCCTGAACCTGTGTGTCCAACAATACAAATAAATTCTTTATTATTTGTATCTGAAATATTTAGGTTGATATCTTCTAACGTATAAGTATTCTTTATTTTCTTTTTTTGAGGATTATAAGTAAAGTTTACTTTTGAAAAGTTAATTCCCATAAAATCCTCCTTAATATATCTTTATTATTCAAATTACTTTCATCAACTAATTCCATCAGTTTCATTGATTCTGGAATATCTAAATTAGCTTCTTTCAAAGCATCTTTTTCTTTAAATACTTCTTCTGGAGTTCCATTTAAAGTAATTATTCCTTTATTTAAAACAATAACTCTATCAGCATATATTGCTTCATTTAGATTATGTGTAATTGATAAAATAGTTTTTTTGCCAATTAAATTCTTTATCGTTTCATTTACTTCTCTAACGCCTAAAGGATCAAGCATTGATGTTGCTTCATCTAGAATCAATATATCAGGTTCAAACGCCAAAACACTTGCAATTGCAACTCTTTGCTTTTGTCCTCCACTTAGCTCTTCAGGATTCTTATTTAAGAATTTATCCATGCCAACAAGATGTGCATAATAATCAATACGTTTTACCATTTCATCGTACGGAATGCATCTATTTTCTAATCCGAATGCAATATCATCTTTAACAGTTACACCAACAAACTGATTATCAGGATTTTGAAAAACAATTCCTACGTTTCTTCTGATCTCTTTGATGTTTTCTTCGTTTAGTTTTAAACCTTTGATTTCGATGTTTCCATTATTAGCTTCTAATAAGCCAATAATAAGTTTTGCTAAGGTACTTTTGCCGCTTCCATTGTGCCCTAATAGTACAACATATTCACCTTCATTTATTGAGAAAGAGACATCTTTTAAAATTTCATTATTCTTACCATAAGAAAAAGATACGTTTTCAAACATTATTTCTTGCATAAAATAGTCTCCTTTCATTTAACTTATATATTTTAGCACATTTTATTTAATTAGTCTATTATTAATTTGTTTTAGATTTTTTTGTAAGAATGAATATTGTTATTTTATTATAAAAGATTGTATTAACAAACTTGTACAAGTGATTAATTTAAAAAACAACACTTTTACCTAAAAGGTTGTAGTGTTGTTTTTTAATAAGTTTTAATTTTCTGAATTTACAGATGAATTATTATCAATTAAAATGGCTGTTGATTCTTGATCAATAGTTGCTTTAAAATTATCAACATTTGTTATTATCCATGAAGCACTTGTTCTTTCACGTTGAATTGGTGTAGAAAGATAATATTTAAATGTCCAGTCATTACCATCTTGTAAAAAGTAATAAACCCAATTGGATTCACAATAAGTATAATAAGTCCAAGAATTAAACATATTTCCAACGTCTCCCCATGTATACATATAAATACTATCTTCAACCTTTGTGCATGCATTATCTTTAGTGCTTACAAATTCTTCGTTTACTTTATGAATATAGTTATAAATATTTAAATCATATTTTGTTTGATAGTTTAAATAAAAATTATACGTATCTATCCAATATAATTCATTATCTATTTCAAAGAAATATGATTTTACAGCATTGTTAAAATTTTTATTGTCTTCATTATATTTTTTAATCACTGATTTAATTAAATTTTTATCAAATTTCCCATATTCTAATTTTTCAATTTGAATATCATCAATTATTGTTTGATAGTTTAAATAAAATTTATAGTTATCTGAACTATTAACATAAGTTACATCATCGTCATTCCACCATTTATTTATTTTTTCAATAATAGTACCAATCGCCGTATAATATTTAGGTGTTTTTAAGTGTGAATTTTCTATTACAACTGAATTTTTTTCAGAGATTACACAAATTGGTGCCCAATCAGATTGTATTTCAATGTTTTCCAACTTAACTTTTGCTGTTGTTGATTCTAACGCTATGAATCCTCCCCATGCAGTTTCTCCATCTAAAATTAATTTACCTTTATTTTTTTGGCTATCTCTAATACGTAAATAACCATTTGCAGTACCAACAAGTAATCCATCTGATAAATTTCCTTTACCAGTGATTGTTAATGTATTACCATTCAAATCAATATCTACGAAGTTTAATGCTGTATGTCCTCTTGGCGCTGTATGAGGATTACCGTCTTCATCATACCCTATGAAATATTTATCACAGCCTAATGCGCTTCTTAAATCATCAACATCAATTTCAATACTATTACTTAATTGAACAAATATTGTTTGTGATGCTCTATCAAAATCATCACCTAAATAATCACCAAATACTATATTCCCATTTTCGTCTTTGCTTATAGTAACATGAGGAACATTGTCTCCAAATTTCCCACACATAGAACAAGAATCACCATCTCCTTCTGTATCATGAACAAAGGTAGGTGATATAATAGCACCATCTTCTTTATATCCACAACGTATACATACTCTTCCTTTGTCTTGACCTGGAGTTGAACATGTTGCTTTTATACCTTTTTCAGCATCATTTGTTATCATTACATGTCCTAATGCATCAATTGTTTTTGTTACATTATAACTGCATCCCTCTGTTGTACATGTGATTGTTATTGAACCTGCATCATCACATGTTGGAGCTGTATATTCTGTAGTTAATGTATGAGTGTGTGGAGAAGAATCACTGCTTTTATTACAATAAACACAAGTTTTTTCATCAGGATAATGTTGTTCGCAATCTTCTTCTTTTAATCCTTCAACTATATTTTTTACATCATTGTATTTTTCATGAAATTTTGCATCATTAGATACTAAATTACCGTTTTTTAAATAACCTGAACTAATAATGTAACCAACAAATGCATTATTTAAGTTAGCAGTACCTTTATCTTTAGAATTGCCAAGAGATATTGATAACGTATCTATTACTCCATAGCAATCTACAGTAGGAGCATAGTTTGATATAATTACTAAACTGCCTCTGTACATTCTTACCTTTACATTCATACTAGTATAAACTACAACTATTAGTTGAGATTCTTTATCTTCATATTCACCTGCATCAAATCCAACTGTAACATTTAATGAATTCCCATCCTCAGCTGGTGATTCTTTTCCTGCCCAGTAAACTGAATATGTTTGATCTTTAGCTTTTGGAATAGAATCTTTATCTTTATATACCTTCCAGTATCTATAATCATAATCACAATTTCCAGTTACATTATATGCTTTTTGATTTTCATCACATGCAAATACTTTATTGCCTTTCTTCACTGCAAGAAATCTATCTGTTTCTTGATCCCATAAGATATCATTAC
>CAYMGD010000044.1:0-14738 GCA_964389905.1 uncultured Coprobacillus sp.
CCCCCCCCCTCTTTTGTCAAGAAAAATTGAAAAATTGAAAAATGATTAACATACTTTTGAGTATATTTGTGCTATTTTATTGGGAATATTTGCGCTATTTTGTTGGGGATATTTGTGCTTTTTTGTTGGGAATATTTGTGTTTTATAAAACTAATATAAATAAAAGTGCCATAATTGACACTTTTACCATAATTTTTTATTCAAAGAAAACTATTGTTGCTCCTTGGCCACCTTCATTTTGACCACCATATCTATAACTTGTTACTAAACGGTTATTTCTTAGTTTCTTCTGAACAAGTTCCCTTATTACACCTGTTCCAAAGCCATGAATGATAGAAACAGATTTTAATCCTGCATAATGAGCATCTGAAATATAATCATCTATTAATGATTCTGCTTCTTCATAGCGCATTCCTCGTAAGTCAAGTCGTGCTGAAACAGTTTTGCGAGGTTTAATTACTATTTCTTTCTTAGGAACAATTACAGGTGTTTCAACACTCTTATTAGTTAGTTCCAATTCATCTTTTAAGCAAGTTACCGTTGCATTACCCATTTCAACTTCATAACGATTTTTATTAATTCTTATTACTTTACCATAAGAATTAAATTTTTCTATGTATACTGTATCATTTACTTGTATTTCACGATTTATTTTGTATACTTTATCATTGTTCTTATTTTCAGTTGTTCTAAGTTCATTATATTTATGAGTTAAATCAGATATTTCATGAACTTTAATATCTTTTGATTTTAAAGTTTTTAGTTCTTCAATTAAAGATTCAATTTCTTTTTCTTTCTTTGAAATAATTTTTTTAGCATCTTCTTCAGCTTTCTTTATTATTTCTCTTTTTTCTTTATTTATTTTATCTTTTAAATCATCAATTTCTTCAAGTTTACAATTAATTCGATATTCTTTATCTCTGATTTCATTTAATTTCTTTTCTAACTCATTAGATGTTTTAACCAACTTTTCTAAAGTTAGATTTGTTTCATTTACATTATCGTAAGCATGCTTTTCAGCTGTTTCTAATATTTCATTCGGTAAACCCAATATCTTTGATATCTTTAAAGCATTACTTTTTCCTGGCACACCCATTAAGAGCTTATAAGTTGGTTTGAGAGTATTAACATCAAATTCGACACTTGCATTTATTATATTTGGTGACTCGAATGCATGTATTTTTAGTTCAGCATAGTGTGATGAAGTAATAACTAAACATTTCTTTTTAATGAAATAATCAAAAATAGAAATAGCTAAGGCAGCTCCTTCAGTTGGATCAGTGCCTGAACCTAATTCATCTAAAAGCACTAACGACTTATCATCAGCCTTTTTGATGATATCAATAACATTCTTTAAATGTGATGAAAACGTTGAAAGGTTTTGATCAATACTTTGTTCATCACCAATATCTGAATATACATCAGTAAATATCATTAAATTACTTGTTTCATCACAAGGCACCAAAATACCTACTTTAATCATTAATGATAATAATCCAATAGTTTTTAATAAAACTGTTTTACCACCCGTATTTGGTCCAGTAATAATAATTCCGTTATAGTCTTTACCAACAATAATATTATTCTTAACAACTTTCTCCACATTTAATAAAGGATGATGACATTCTATTAATTCAAATATACCTTTATCATTAACTTTTGGTTTTTTACCATCAATTTTAATTGATAAACTTGCTTTAGCAAATATCATATCAAGAATTAGTAATACATTATATGATATATCCAAGTCATCTTTATAATTATTTAAATCCAAACTTAATTCTAATAAAATACGATAAATTTCTTTCTTTTCTTCTTCTTTTAATAAATTAAGTTTATTATTCATTTCAAGAATAACTAATGGTTCTATAAATACTGTTTCACCAGATGATGATGTATCATGAATTAAACCTTTGATAGAGTTTTTATAATCATTTTTAACAGGAATAACGTAACGATCGTTACGCACAGTCACTAATGTTTGAGTTAGTTTACTAGCATTCTTACTTATTATTTCATTTAATTTACTAGCAATATTTTTGTCAAAGTCAAGAATTTGCCTGCGAATTTGTTTAAGAGTTGGACTTGCTGAATCTAGTATTTCTCCTGTTGGGCTAAACACTTCTTTTAAACGTAAATTATATTCTTTTGAATAAATAAGTTTATCAATATATTCATTAAAGTAAGGAACATTAATATTAGCACTTTTCAAACTTTGAGAGAAAACAAGAATGTTTTTTACCGTATCTAGAAATTTACCTATTTCTAAAAATTCATCAATACTTAAAACCATTCCTTTGCTAACTTTATTAAGGAATACGTTAATGTTTTTTTGAAATAAAATTTCAAACCTTCCCATACGATATATAATTCTAACAGCTTCATCTGTTTCCTCAAGCATTTTTCTAATGTCATCAATATCATTAGAAAGTTCGATATTATTGATGATATCTATATTATCATCTAATCTAATTTCATTGATTAACATATCTAATATTTTGTCTAACTCTAAAATTTTATAATATTTATTCATAATTAAAATCTTTCATTTTTTTACAATTTGTGGTAAAATATGTATATACTTAAATTCATTTTAGGCCATAATGGGGAAGGATGGTGAAAGTCCACAGGTCTAATTAGGACGAATAAATTGAGTTTCACAATAAAACTTACTGAAAAACAAATCAATCAAATCATCGAAAAGTATAATGAATTTAGTCTTCCACTTACTAATAATTATACACTATTTCGTGCAAAAATCAACTCTTCTGTTATAACAATTTATAAAACCAAGAATCTCTTGATTCAAGGTGGTGATGAAAAAACAACATATAAAAATATATGTGATATTTTAAACATTGATTATGAAATCGCTGATGTTCCTTATATTGATGCTGCTAACATTAGCGTCTTCAAAAACTCCATCGGAACAGATGAAGTGGGAACAGGAGACTTCTTTGGAAGCATTGTTGTAGCAGGATGTTACGTTCCACGCAATAAAATAAATGAGTTAATGCACCTGGGCATCAAAGATTCAAAAGAACTAACAGATAACAAAATTATGCAATTAGCACCAATACTTATTAAAGAATTGATTCACTCTTACTCTATTCTTGATAATTTGCATTATAATTATTTAACATCAAAGCATAAATTTAATATGAATCAAATTAAAGCTATAATGCATAATTCAGTCATCAACAATTTAAAGAAAAAAACTGATGAATATGAAATTATAGTTATTGACGCCTTTACAACTCCTGAACATTACTTCAAATATATAAAGGAACAAGAAATTATTGCTGATGATGTAGTACTTGAAGAAAAAGCTGAAAACAAATATATATCTGTAGCCTGTGCTTCAATTATTGCACGTTATTATTTTCTTAAAAATCTCCAAGAATTATCTAATAAAATTGGTTATGATTTACCTAAGGGTGCAGGAAAGCAAGTTGATGCTGTAATTTTAAAACTTTTACAGGAACAAGGCACAAATATATTTAAAACAATATCAAAAATGAATTTCAAAAACTTTACAAAGCTTTTTGATAACAACTAAAAGTTAAAAGATAGGTCATACGACCTATCTTTTTTTAAGCAAGAGCATATATTTTACGAAGTTAACTGCTAATTAATTTAATGTAAATATATTATACATTAATATGTTTTTTTTTGCAATAATTTATTTAAATTTTTTTACAATTTTTACTAATCAATACAAACTATGAATTCCTATTTTTTCATCTTTGGCTTTTTTTAAAGCCTTATTAAGATGAAATAAATGCCGCATATGGGGATCAATAATATATTTATTTGTTGCCAATCCTCGACGAACAATCATATAGTTTAATAATTTTCCATCAATCCATATCCAAGCTAGAAGTCTTTGTGATAAAGTATCATCACGTAAATTATTATAAATATCACTTTCCAAATAAATTTTTTTAGCTTTGCTAAGTTCTTCTGCTACATATTGCTTAGCTTCTTCGCCAAATGGTTCAGGAGCGTCAAAATACTTTGGTGCATCAATTACCATAAATCTGACACATTCGTTAATTCCATTGATTTCAAAAAAGGCAGTATCACCATCAGCAACATTAACAAATTTTGCTTTAATATAACCTCCTTGAGGTGAGAAATTTTCACAGAATTTCTTTTTAAAGTTTTGTTTATTCATTTTAGGTCCATCGTATTTAATTTCAGTGACTTCTACTTGCTCATTCATATTATTTATTGTTTTCTCTTAACTCCTGTAAAAATTCTTCGAAATAATCTGGTAAAGGTGAAGTAAATTCAATTAATTCCTTTGTTCGAGGATGAACAAAACCTAAAGTCTTGGCATGTAAATACTGGCCATGCTCACCAATAACTTTTCGTGGTCCATATAAAGGGTCTCCTGCAATAGGGTGACCAATATAAGACATATGAACTCTAATTTGATGAGTTCTTCCAGTTTCAAGTTGCAACTCTAAAAGAGTGAAATCTTTAAATCTTTCTAACACTTTAAAATTCGTAACTGCTTTTTTGCCATCCTCAACCACACACATTTTTTGTCTGTTTAAGACATCTCTACCAATCGGTGCATCAATTCGACCAAAATTATGTTCTATAACGCCATAACAAATGGCCCAATATTTTCTTTGAACTGTTTTATTAAAGAACTGTTCTGACAAATCTTTATGAGCAAAATCTGTTTTACAAGATACAAGTAACCCTGAAGTATCTTTATCGATACGATGCACTATTCCTGCTCTTATAACACCTGATATACCTGATAAATCAGTACAATGGTACATAAGAGCATTAACAAGTGTTCCAGTATAGTTGCCAAAAGCAGGATGAACAACCATTCCTGATGGTTTGTTTACAACAATCACATCTTCATCTTCATAGTAGATATCTAAAGGGATATTTTCAGGTAAAACATCAGTTGTAACAGGTTCAGGAATGATAATAACTATTTCATCATTTTCTGCTACTTGTTGGCTTGCTTTGGCTATCAATCCATTGACAGTAACTAAACCACTTTTAATTATATCTTGTATTTGAGTTCTTGAAATTTCAGTAAGTTCAGAACTAATGAATTTATCTAAACGAAAACCATTGTAAGAATTATTTACAATTAATGTTTTTACTTCCATAATTCTGATATTCCTCCAAATAGTATATCGATCATTATCATAACGATACCAACACACATACACATATCAGCAAAGTTAAAGCTAGCAAAGTTCATAAATCCAAAAGTAATAAAGTCACGAACTTGACCTATATATATACGATCAATGAAGTTTCCAATTGCTCCTGCCACACATAAAAGTAATCCAATAGTGTAGAAAGGATATTTTTGGATATCACCATCTTTTAACATATATCCAAATATTCCTAAACCTATTAAAGTTACAATAATAAAGATTACTTTTTGTCCTGACATAAAGCCAAACATTGCTCCATCATTAGTTAGTAATTTAAAATCAATAACATGGGGAATACAATCAACATCTTTTACTCCTCCACTTAAATATATCGAATAATCACTAAAGCTTTTCACATTGCCTATATACTTAAATGTCAAGTATTTAGTTATTTGGTCAACAAAAACCAGAAATGCAACAATACCGACATATAATAATATCTTTTTCATTTTCATTACATTGCCTCTACTAAGAAGAATATTAAAATAATAAGGATAAATATTCCAAAACCAATATTTAAACTTTGATAGAAAAAGATAGCTTTTTCATCAATTGTCTGAATATCATCCATATCTTTTTCACTTTCTTTTACGATTCTTACTGTAATATAATTTGATAAGCCGTTGGCAAACATAAATAGTACCCAAGCAATTGTTAAGAAAATATAAACAACACTTGGATTAAACCAAAATACTTCCACAAGTTCAAACAAAACCCAACCTAAAGGTAAAATAGGAATTGCTGTGAAAAGTATTCCCATTAGAAAGGATACAATATTTGTTTTACGTTTTAACTTAATTCCCATAAAACGTTTAAATTCACTTTTACCATGGCTCCATAAGCTTTTGTTATTACGTAAATTATTTTGCATTTTCTTCTCCTTTCATTTCTTTGAGGATTTTTAAAATGTCATCAAATGTTTTTACTGGTTTAATGAAACTTGTATCATATCCGTATTCAGTAGCTGCTTCAATACATAATTCATAATCTGTTTTTATTTTGTTTCCTTCGCTATCAACATAAACAGTATCATCAACAAAGAACACATCAACATTATTTTGATATGCTTTAACTACTTTTTGTTCCACGCTACCAATTCTTCCAATTGTACCATCTAAACTTATTGTTCCAGTCCCACAAATATATAAATTGCCGATGATATCTTCTTCTATTAAACGGCTATAGATAGAAAGGGCAAGCATTGCTCCACCACTATTACCACTTGAATCAACATCTTCGTTGTAATTGATAGTAAATTCAGGAGTAGAGTTTTTAGCATCCAAGTTATAATATTCTTCTAAATATAAACCTGTTGTTAAAGTACCATCATCTTCATAAAGTTTTGCGGAACGTTCGACTAAGGTATCATTTTTTACAGTTCTAACTTTAAAATTAATATAGTCACCAGCTTTTTTACTATTGCTAGTAATTATTTCTTCATAAACTGAACGTAAATGTTCATAAGATTCGATACTAACTCCTTCTACTTCAGTGATAATGTCACCTGACTCTAGATTAGTTTCAGCTTCACTTGTTGCGTAGTAGACAATAACTCCCATAAATGTTTTAACTAAATTAACATTAGGATTTACTTCACTAGCTTTTTCATAGGCAAACATTATAGCCTTATTAATACTTATCCATTTTGAGGTAATGCTTATAGGCTTTTCGGCATCGTAATCATAATCTGGTTCAACCTTTTCAACGTTAAGTCTCTTATCAAGTTTAGCAGCCCAGTATTGAATTAATGATGGATTATCATAAGTTATAACCGTAACAAATCTTACATTAGTATTTGAACTTGCTTCTTTAATAGTTACTGTTCCCGCTGAATTACCGAGATATCCAGGAGTAGTAATTATATAATCAACTTTCCAAAAGGAAATAACTGTCATAAAGACTAAAATCAAACAAATGGATATAATAATTACTTTAGTAACAACCTTACTATTAATAAATTTATTATATACACTCTTTAAGTAATTTTTAATCATAATTAATCCTTTATTTTTAAATCTATTTCTAATTTATTCATTTTGCGATACTTTATTTTAGCACTATCAAGCATTTTTTTAGAAGCAAAATTAGTATCAGTTCCGTTGTATTTGTCATCCATATAAACTATTTCTTTTATTCCACTTTGAATTATTAGTTTAGCACATTCATTACAAGGAAATAATGTTACATACAAAGTACAACCAGCAGTTTTAGAATTAGAATTTAAAATAGCATTTGGTTCAGCGTGTACAACATAAGGATATTTTGTATCAAGGAAATCACCTTTATTATCCCATGGAAAATCTTTATCATCGCATCCAAATGGTAAACCATTATATCCAATTCCAACAATTTTCTTTCCTTCATTCACTATACAAGCTCCAACTTGGGTATTTGGATCTTTACTTCTCATTGAAGAAAGTAAAGCAACACCCATAAAATATGTATCCCAATTAATGTAATTTTCACGCATAATTTTACTCCTGTATTATTTTATTTATTATGTAATCTGCAAGAAGCATTCCTGCAGTTGCTGTGACAGGCATATAAGATCCTAGTCCTTTAACATCCATCACTTCTTCAGTTGAGGAAACCACATATACACGCTCATGAATATTCTCATCACGCATCATTTTTCTTAATCTTCTTGCTAGTGGGTCATAAGACGTTTGATTTAATTCCATAACTTTTAATTTTGATAAATCTTTTTTCTTAGCTGTTCCCATTGAGGAAATAAATATTATTCGTTTTTTTAAACATTCTTTTATAAGATTAAATTTATTATCCAAATCATCAATTGCATCAATTAAATAATTAAAATCATATGAGAAAAGATTAAGTTCATTTGAATACTTTTGATCTATTTTTTTGATTTTTGCTTGAGGATTTATTTCTAAAATCATTTTCTCACAAACATCTATTTTTTTTTGACCAATTGTATTAAAGTTTGCAATTAATTGTCTATTAATATTTGATATTTGTACAACATCAAAATCGCATAAAACAAAATGTGTTATTCCAAGACGTGCTAAAGCTAAAGCAGCAACGCTTCCGACACCACCAAGTCCTACGATACATACTTTAGCTTTATCTATTTTTTCTATTTGTTTAGGATTAAGCAATAATGCAAATCTTTGAAATTGCTCATCCATAATTATTCTACATCAATTTTAATATGTAATTCTTTAGCTTGTTCTTCGCTAATGCTTGTTGGGGCTTCGCTCATTGGACAAATTGCATTTGCACTCTTAGGGAAAGCAATAATCTCACGAAGTGATTGAGCACCTGTTAAAAGCATTGCAAGTCTATCTAGTCCTAGAGCTATTCCACCATGAGGAGGTGTTCCATACTTTAAAGCATTAACAAAGTATCCAAATTTACGATGAATATCATCATCAGTTAAACCTATAGCTCTAAACATTTCATCTTGTGTCTTTTGGTCATGAATTCTAATTGAACCACTTCCTAATTCAAAGCCGTTTAAAACGATATCATAACATTTTGAGTAGCATTTTTCTGGATGTGTTAATAACATTCCTTTGAATTCATCTTTTGGATCAGTGAATGGATGGTGAGCAGCAACGTAACGGTTTTCTTCTTCGTTCCATTCAAATGATGGCCAGTTGTTAATCCAACAATAGCAATATTTATTTGGATCAATTAAACCTAATTCTTTTCCTAAAGTGTTACGTAGTGTTGCTAGAGAACTATTGCAAATTGCCGCATTATCAGCAACGAATAGTAATAAGTCACCATTATCCACTTCAAAGATTTTGATTAATTCGTTTTTAGCTTCATCAGTTAAATATTTAGCAATACTTCCTGTAAATTCATTGTTATCATACTTTAAGTACATTAAGCCTTTAGCTTTTAATTTCTTAACAACTTCAGTTAATCTGTCAAGTTCTTTACGTGAGTATTTTGAACTTGCTCCTTTAGCATTAAGACCTTTGATAATACCTTTATTTTCAATTGTTTGTTTAAATAAAGCAAAATCAATATTGCTAAAGATAGATGTAACATTCTTAAGTTCCATTCCAAAACGTAAATCAGGTTTATCGTTTCCAAAGCGTTCCATTGATTCATCAAAAGGAATACGAATAAATGGTGTTTGAACATCAATGCCCTTAACATCTTTCATTACTTTCTTAATCATACCTTCAATGATTCCATAGATATCTTCTTCATCAATAAAACTCATTTCAACGTCTATTTGTGTAAATTCCATTTGACGGTCAGCACGTAAGTCTTCATCACGGAAGCAACGAGCGATTTGATAATATCTATCCATACCTGCAACCATCAATAATTGTTTGTATAATTGAGGTGATTGAGGAAGAGCATAGAATTTTCCTGGATTTACTCTTGAAGGAACAAGGTAGTCACGAGCTCCTTCGGGTGTTGTTTTACCAAACACTGGAGTTTCCACTTCGACAAACTCTAAATTATCAAAATAACTTCTAACTGCTTTAACAATATTATGTCTTAAGATTAAATTCTTTTGCATAACTGGTCTACGTAAATCAAGATAGCGATACTTCATACGGAAATCTTCTAAAGCATCTGTTTCATCAGCAACAATCATTGGAGGATTTTCAGCTTCACTTAAGATTTTTACATTTTCAGCTTCAACTTCAATTTCTCCTGTAGGAATATTTTTATTAATGCTTTCTCTTTTTATTACTTTACCAGTAACATTAATAACATATTCATTTCGACAAGTTTCTAAAACTTTATAGCTTTCTGTTTCAGGTCTTGCGACAACTTGTGTAATACCATAACGGTCACGTAAATCAACAAAGATTAATCCACCTAAATTTCTACGTTTAGCTACCCAACCAGCTAGTGTTACTGTTTCACCAATATTTTCAACTCTTAAACATCCATTATTATGCGTTCTATACATTTTAAGCATCTCCTTTATTTTCTTTAATGTATTTTATTAATTCTTTTACTTTAATTTCTTCTTGAGTTCCTTTACTAGGACATTTGATAGTAATTACCTCTTTTTCACGCTCTTCTTCGCCTATTATGCCAATGTACATAGCTTTTACACGCTCTGATAACTTAAATTGTGGTTTTAGATTATTATTAATATAATCCATCTCACAAGTAATACCTGCCGAACGTAACTTTCGGCAAAGCCTCAAAACATACTTCTTAGATTTATCATCATTTGGTTCATCAATAGATAATAAACAAACATCAACTTTATTTTCTAAGTTTGGTATCATTTGATAATACTTTAATAAATTAGTTACCCTTTCAACACCAAAAGCAAAGCCAATACCAGGAACATCAGGTCCTCCTAATAATTTAGTTAAACCAGCATATCTACCACCAGCTAAAATTGCTGTATCTTTTAAGCTTGTGATTGGATCTTTATCATCTCCACAAGAAATAAATTCAAAAACAGTATCAGTATAATAATCTAAACCTCTTACTAAACGAGGATTTACTTCATACTTTATATCCATATAATCTAATGTTTTTAGTAAGTTTTCAAAATATGCTTTACTAGTTTCATTAAGATAATCGCTTATAACTGGGGCATTCTTTAAAATGTCACTATTTCTATCAACTTTGCAATCTAAAATACGCATTGGATTTTTCTCTAAACGGTTTCTACAATCTTCACAAAGTTCATCTATCTGACTAGCAAAATACTCACGTAAAGCTTTTTGATATGTTTCACGAGACTCTAAGTCACCAATTGTATTAATTACTAATTTATATTTGTTTTCTAAGCCTAAAGTTTTAAGAATCATATCACCTAGAATAATTACATCAGCATCAAGCATATAACTAGCATCGCCAAAGAATTCAACACCAAATTGAACAAATTCACGATATCTACCAGCTTGAGGACGTTCATAACGATACATCGGCATATTATAGAAATACTTTTTTATGCCAGGATTAGCATATAATTTGTTTTCTAAAAATGCTCTAACAATCGCTGCTGTACCTTCAGGACGTAATGTCAAACTACGATTACCTTTATCAAGAAAAGTATACATTTCTTTAGTCACGATATCACTTGATTCACCACTACTACGATTAAAAACATCCGTTTGTTCGAAGACAGGAGTAATTATTTCTTCGATATTATAAGCTTTCATAATTTCACGAGTTTTGCTTTCTACGTAACGACGATTCGCAGCATCTAAACCAATGAAATCTAAAGTACCTTTTATTTTCTGATATCCCATTTTATACCTCCAATATTTGTATTTAAAAAGTCCTTAAGAATTAATAAACTCTCTAAGGACGAAATATTCCGCGGTGCCACCTTAATTCACAAATAAATTGTGCTCTTTTATTGTTAATCTTCAAAAGTGTCTTCGTATATTAATTGTATAAATATTTTCACCAACCATATTTTCTCTAAATACGCAAAATATACTACTCTTCTTCATCATTAGATTATTATAGATAATATTATAACAAATTTTGAATAAAAAGTAAACAGAAAATTATTCTTTTAAAATAATTTTATTTTCATATAATTCAATTTTATTCTCTTTAAGTAACTTTCCAATGGCATTTTTGAAAGATGATTTACTCATATTAAAAAGTCTATTAATAAGTTCAGGAGAACTTTTTTCAGTAATTAGCATTACACCATTATTCTTCTCCAAATAATCTAAAATTATTTTATAATCGTCTTCAATTTGAAATTCTTTATTCTTATTGATTGTTCCTGTAAAATCATCTTCATGAATATCAATTATTTTTATTTCAGCTTTTTCTCCTAAACGATAACTTTTACGATAATTTGTTTTATAAACGAATATTATTTCATAATCCTCAGTTACAAGATTAATACCTTCTGGTGTTATACGATAAACATATCCTGAAACAATATCACCTTTGTTAAGTTTTATTTCTTTCTCACAGTTATGAATTATCTCATGTTTATTAGATATTTTTAGAATTAATCTGTTAGCTCTTATTTTAAGCATACAAGGAAGGTAATCACCTTCTTTAGGCCATTTATCGTAATCATAAGGTAGTTCATCAGCACTCATTAAAATATCTTTGCTTAAACCGATATCAAAGAAAGCACCAATACTCTTTTGAACATTTACGACTTTTAGTAATTTAGTTTCATTAACTGTTAAGTATGGTTTAAAAAGGGTTGCGGCAGGACGATTCTTTTTATCTACATACAAAAAGGCTTTTACCTTATCGCCAGCAATAAACTTTTGTCCATTACATTCATTGTGGTGCAGAAAATATTCTTCTCCTTCCTTTGTTAGAACGTAACCAAGTTTTGTTTCACGATCTACTGTATATATATCATATTTACCAATGTTATATTTATAATCCATATCTATTTAATTCCTTTCCGTAATGTTTCTTTGCCGATTGTTTTATTTATATTATTAATTAATGATTTTATTTTTTGGTCTTTCTCTAGTGTTTCAAAATCATCAAAAATACTTATTTGTTTATTTTCATCGCTTACATTTTTCAATCTGTTAGTAAAAGCTCCTATTAATCTAACACCTTTAGTTTCATCATAAAATTCATCAAAAACTTCTTTGCAAGATTTAAAGAGTTCGTATTCATCATTTGTTTCCCTTACAAGTGTTTTACTTCTATTTATTGTTTCATAAGTATTATATCTTATTTGTACTCCAATATTTAAAGCTAATTGTTTATCGCTTTGAAGTTTAAAAGCAATGGAATTACAAATAACTTTCAAAGTGTCATAAAGAATTTGTGTATTAGCAATATCTTCCATAAAAGTATTACTTCCCGATATAGATGAAGATAAACCTCTTTCACTTACAACAGGAGAATCATCTTTTCCCATACACTTATCATAATAACTTTGGTAAAAGTTTTCCCCAAACTCTTTAATTAAAATATATTTATTTTCTTCTTTTACAAAATCACCTATTTTATTTATTCCAAGCATATGAAGTTTAGGTGCAGTCTTTTTACCAATTCCCATTAAATCATCAATTGGTAAACACCACATTTTCTCAGGAAGTTCTCTTTTTCGTAAAATAGTAATACCCATAGGTTTTTTCATATCTGATGCCATTTTTGCTAAGAATTTATTAGGAGCAATTCCTATACTACAAGGAAGTCCATATAACTCGTACAAATCATTTTGGATTTTCGAAGCTAATTCAACGCTTTTGTTTCCAAAAACTGAAACGTCAACATAAGCCTCATCACAACTTGCCATTTCAACTTTAACATCAGGAGAAATAGCTATTAAATAGTTATAAAAATCATTGGAGTATTTATTATATAGTTCCATATTTGGTTCTATAACAACAATTTCTTTACAAAGTTTTTTAGCTTCACTAACTTTCATTGTTGCTTTTATCCCATATTTACGTGCTTCGTAACTTGGTGAGAGAATAATACCTCTATCAACTATATCTTTATGGGCAACTACAATTGGTAAACCCTTTAACTCTTCATTTTCAGCAATCTCACAAGAGCAAAAGAAACAATTCATATCTATATGGAAAATAATTCTTGAAATTTTATTCATTTTTTTCTTCCCTTTTTATCATTATTATGTTATAATACTTGTATACAATAAATAATATTTTAAAAATAGCTATTTAATTATAGCATATTTCTTGAGGTGAGAAAAGTGAAAAATAAAAATAATTCAAAACAAACAAAAAAACCTTATATCAAAACAAAACAAAGATTAGATGGTGGTAAGGAAGTTGAAATTACAAAAAGTCCATCAGAAACAACTTTAGGAAAAATAGTTGCTTTATCATTAGCTATCCTAACTGTTCTTGGTGTAGTAGTTTCACTAATTGTTGTTTTAGCGCAAATGTAAATATTAATAGTCCATGCAAGTCATGGATTTTTTTCTTTGTAATAATAAAAAAGAACTAATCCTTTCATAGATTAATTCTTTATTGATTAATAATTATTTAGCACTATAATAGAATACACTAGAATAAGTGTCATTTCCTAGAACTAATTTATAACTATACCAACCTTCAGCAGCAGCTTCAGTTGTGTTTGTGCGAAGATATTCTGAATCCTTACCTGAATTGTTTTCCTCACTATGTTTAAACATGCAGAACCAGAAGCCATATTTTCCAGTGCTTTCTGTAGATTCCAAAGATTCAGAATAATAAACATTTCCATCTTCATCATAAACTACAAGTGATGCTGAAGAGCCATTTCCAGCAAATGTAATAAATGCACAATTATGTACATATGATTGGTCATTTATTTTTTCACCTTTATTTAATCTTCTTTCACCAGATTTTTCACTCCATAATTTAATATCATTATCTAATTCACTATAATATGCATATTCTTCAGGCTTTTTCTCAATTTCTGTCAAAGCTCCATCTTTAATTTCAAAATAAAAGCCATCACATTCAAATACTTTTTCTTCAAAGTCAATACCTACATTAGCACTTGCCATTGCTGCTTCTTGATATGTATTTTTACAGTTTTGTAAAGCTGATGATTTTTTTGCATTCTCTACAACACCACTAAATGTTGGAATTAATACTCCTGCAAGTATTGCTATTACTGCTATTACTA
>CAYMGD010000045.1:0-14056 GCA_964389905.1 uncultured Coprobacillus sp.
TAGTAATAGCAGTAATAGCAATACTTGCAGGAGTATTAATTCCAACATTTAGTGGAATAGTTGAAAATGCAAATCAATCAAAAAATTTACAAGAGGTAAAAAATGCATATACTGCTCAATTAGCTGAAGATTTGAGCGATTCAGATTCAAGTAATGATGTTGTTTATAACAAAGGTGTAATCTTTGTGCAATTTGGTACTGATACTGATGCTTATTATGTTGTAATATCAGAAAATGGTGGTGCAGAAGTAACAAAAACCCAACCATCAGGCACTGAATATACATATGATTCTACAACTAAAAAACTTGCTCCAAAAAATAATTCCACAGAAGGAACTGAAGAGAACACTTCTGCAAAATAATATAACCCCTACACTCTATACTCATACAAGAGTATGGAGTGTTTTTCTTTAAAAAAAGAGTGAAATAATCATTTGATAATATATAAATAAATTTATGAAAAGACACCTTTATATTTAATATATTTATTCTAAAATTTAAATAAGTTTAAATTAAGGAATATTTCCTAAAGAATCATTATTATATAAGAATAATAAAGAAAGATATACAAATTTTAAACTACCAAAAAAAGGCAAAAAATAATATTTTTTAAAAGATTTAGTTTTATTTTTGCAAAATAATGAAAAAGATTTAATTTATCTATTGAATTAGAAAGGAAAAAATGATATAATAATGTATATATTATTAGCTATAAAAGCTATATATTTATAAATATTTGGTAGATATTGAATAACATTTGTTGAAAGGAGACAAAATCTATGAATAGCACTAAGGATCAAACTAATCAAAATGAATTAGTCGAAGAAAAAGCTGAACAAGCATCATTCAAAGAAATTATGCAAAGAAATGTTTCAACTTTGTTGGGCGGAATTGTAGTTGGTGGAGTAGCATTAGTATTTTTACTAACTCTATTGATTATATGGTTAGCTAGTAAGTAGCAATAGCTTTTGTGTCAACTTAAGCAATTTAACTTGAGCATAGTTTAATAATTTATTTACGAAAGGTACTAAAAGTACCTTTTGATAATAAATAACAAGCTTTAAATAACAAAATAATACGGGGGTAATTCCATGAGGTTTTCAATAAAAAAATTAGGCCAACGTGGGGCTACCCTCGTTGAACTTGTTGTAGCCCTTGCGCTACTTGCTATTCTTACTACAACATCTGTCTTAATGTGTAACTCTATATCGTCACTAGTTAAATACAACAAAGAAGTATCTTCAGACATAGAAGATTTAACGTTAACAAAAGCATATATTGAAAAATGGTTTTATACATATGATAATGAAAACTATGTAATGTCTATTGATAATAATGTATTAAAAATCAAAGATAAATCTAACCAAGAAACATCAAATACAGAATCTTCAAATGAAAATGATAAAAGTATTTATATTTCTGTATCAACTTCTGATGATACAGTTTCATTTGACTACTTTGATGATACTACAAATCAATCATTTAGAAATTATATTTTTAAAGGGATTGAAGGTATAGAGTTTGAAGACATAAAAATGAAAAAAGATGAAAATGAATCAGATACAAGTATTGGATTATATAAATGTATTATAAAATATGATGAAAAAGAATTCTTTTTTATCTTAACCAAAAATAGTAAATAGCGAAGGTGACTTATGAGTATCTTAAAGAAAAAAGAAGAAACAAAGGAAAAAGAAGTTATTTCTGATGAAAATAAAAGTCAAGAAAATAACCAAGAAGAAATAGAAGAAGTTGTTGAAGAAAACAATAACCGAGAAATAAAACAAGAAGAAACAAAAGAAACTAATAAAAACAACTCTAAAAAAACAAAAGAAAAAGTTGTTACTGAAAAAGAAAATAAAAAAGTATCAAAACCTAAAGAAAAAATAACTAGAACTAGTTTAACTAGTGCTATTTTGGAAAAGATTGCTGATGTTAGAATGAAATTATTCACGAAAATTAAAGCAAATACTCCAGTTTATATTATTGGTAATGATGCTGTTAACAAATATATAACTATTCTTAAAATGAATGGTACTGATATTACAACTGCAGATTTTCAGAGAGTTCAATATAAAGTTAGACCTTACGATGAGGGCTTTTTTGAAAAAGTAGAAGAAATACTAACTAAATATTACGAAGAAAACAAAACAGAACAAAATCCTGTTTTCTACTTAACTCTTCCAAACGAATGCTTCTCAGTTGACCTTATCAACATCCCTACTGTAAAGAGAGATAGAATGCATGCTTCACTTAAAGTTAAACTTGAGGCATCATATAAGAACTTAAAAGATTTAGATGTAAGAAGTCAAATTATTTATACTGGCAAAGAATATTCGACTTACGAAGTTACAGCGATAAAGAAAAATCTTTTATCAAGTTATTACTCTGCTCTAGCAAAAGCTAATATGACAGCGAAAAAAGCAACATATGTTGCTAA
Source organism: uncultured Coprobacillus sp. (assembly GCA_964389905.1). GTDB lineage: Bacteria > Bacillota_I > Bacilli_A > ML615J-28 > CAG-698 > CAG-698. The sequence continues at coordinate 2,441 of CAYMGD010000045.1, forward strand.
CGCTTTGCTTTGTGGTGTATTTCGTTTAATGCCAAAAAATAGAAATCATAGTTTTATTTTTGTTGATATTAAGAAAAGCAATACATACATTGCTTTCTGTAACAAAGGAAGAACAATTGGCTATTATAGTTTGCCATATGGTTATAAAGTCTTAGAATCAACAAAACTAGTTTATGAAAATATGCTTTATAATCACTCATTAGGTGAAATAACAGTTTTAAATGCTATTGAAAAAGCTAAGTCAAGACAACTAACTGTTCTAACAGAAATTGATGGAAATCCAGAAGAAAGAATAGAAGAGTATTCAGGACGTAAAGCTCCTAAAAAACTTCCAAAGTTTCTTCAACGTCCAATTCCAGAAACAGATGAAGATTTAGTTTATGAAAACTTTAGAATTTTCATGAAATGGATTTTACTTCTTCAAGATGATTATAAAAAGAAAAATAGTGGATTAGTTTTTGATTACATATTATGCAATTTCCCTAATGAATTTAAATATGTAATTGGTAAAGCTAATAGTGAAATGGCAGAAGAAAAAGTAGTATTTAAGTATCTTGAAATAGATAGCAGTATTCCAATAGACATAAAAGAAAACATCGAATTATATGGAACATTATTTATGTCTCAATATAACAAGAATCAAATATTCTAGGTGACTTTATGAGAAAACTTGGCAATAAAGGTATAACTATTGTTGAAGTGGTAATAGCAATGACAATTATTTCTATTATCTCATCAGTTGCAGTAGCAATATCAATGTCTTCTATTAAGTCATCTAATAAGAACACTTTAGAATTCAATGCAATGAATGTTTCAGCTGATATTATTTCCATATATCGTAAAAGTGAAGATGAAAATGACTTTTATTCACTTTTGAAAACTGTTTATTCAATTTCTGATGAGTCTAGTACATCTAAAACTAGTCCTTTAGAATTTACATACGAAAACATTAAATATAAAATTACTTGGGAAGATTTTACTAAAAAAATTTCTATTGAGGCTTTAAGAACAAGTAATGATAAAAAAATCTATTCAACAGTATATAACAAGATTGGTGATTATTATGAAACTGAAACTACTCAATAATAAAGGTTTTGCAATTGAAAGTGTAATTGCTTCAGGAATTGTTATATTTGCTATGTGTACTATTATTACTGTTGTGACTTTTGGTACTGCAATGTTTAATAAAACTGGTAAAATTCAAGTTGAAACAAAAGAGTTTCGTGATGAAATTGCTGATAACTATTTAAATTATTTAAATGATAGTAAAAAAAGCACAAAAACATTCAAACAATCTTTTGAAAAAATAATTAATGGTACAAAGTATGAATATTTAAGCGTTGTAACACCATATGAAACATCTGAAAATGTCAAATTTATTCTTAAAGATAACAATAACAATGATAAGATTGTAATGACTGTTGAATATAAAAAAGGTACTGATAACAAATATTATATCTCTAAATGGAATTATGGAGAGTAAATAATGGATGAAATTAAAATTATTGCTTTAATATTAGCAGGTATTTTAGGCTTATGTGTTGGAAGTTTTTTGAACGTTGTAATCTATCGTTTACCTAATGGGTTAAACATAGCAAAACCTGCTTCGCACTGCCCTAACTGTAAAAATCCCATCAAGTGGTATGATAATATTCCAGTATTATCTTATATTTTCTTAGGTGGGAAATGCCGTTATTGTAAAGAACATATATCATTTAGATATACTATTGTGGAAATGCTAAATGCCTTTTTATGGCTTTTATCAGTTCTTATGTTTTGGGATAAGAGTATATTCTTTGCATGTACTTTAGCGATTACATGCTCTGTACTGCTTTGTATTGTATTTATTGATTTAGAACATATGATTATTCCTGATATTTTACAAGTTGCTTTGCTCATTTGTGCAATTGTTATGATATTTGCTGAATGGAATGAACAAAACACTTGGCAAAACAAAATATATGGATTTTTGCTTTGTGCAGGCTTTGCACTATTAATTCATTATGTGCCTATTATTCTTTTCAAAAAAGAATCTTTAGGTGGCGGAGATGTTAAGTTATTTGCTATTTTAGGGTTGCTTTTAGGAATAGCCAATTCTATTTTAGCTCTTGTAATAGCTTTTGTCTCAGCAAGTATTGTACTATTAATAATTAAATTAATTAAAAAATATAATAGAGAAAAAGAATATCCGTTTGCACCATTCATTGTAATAGGAATTTTAGTTTCCTTATTCTTTGGATATTCTTTAGTTGAAGGATACTTAAGTCTAATTGCTTAATCCTTTGTGAATATTATAAAGAGGAGGAACTCTTGAAAAAATATAAATATGAAGCTGTGAATTTGAAAAAGAAGAAATTCACGGGTACATTTATTGCTGAAAATGAAAAAGATCTAGCAGCACAGCTTTCCAAACAAAATTTGTTTCTTACCAAGGCAAAGCTTGCTCCTGAAAAGATAAATCCAAGTTTTTTCAGTGTCAGAGGTGCTAAGATAAACATCAATGATTTAACTGCTTTTTGTAGACAATTTTCAATTATGATTAATTCTGGAATGTCTATTGTTCAAGCTTTATATGTACTTAAATCACAAGATTATGAAAAATATTTCCGAACTATATTAGATAGTGTTTATGACGATGTTAAAGGTGGATTAATGCTATCTGAAGCTTTGGATGTACATAAAAAAGTTTTCCCTAACTTTTTCAAAAGTATGATTAGAGTTGGAGAAGCCTCGGGCAAACTTGATGAAGTGCTTAACTCACTTGCCAATTATTATGACGAGGATGCAGCACTAAAAAAGAAAACAAAAGGCGCATTAACATATCCTGCAATGCTACTTTTATTGACTGTTGGCATTGTTGTTTTGATGATGGTATTTGTTATACCAACATTCAAAGAAACTTTATCATCAATGAATGTTGAAATGCCAGCCCTTACTCAAGCCATTTCTAACATGAGTGATTTTATACTTCTCCATTGGCGGATTATTGTATTAATATTAATGGGGTTAATATTTGCAATTGTAATATTCCGTATGACAAAGTATGGAAAGTATTTCTTTGATACTTTAGCTATTCGTATTCCCTTCTTGAAAAAAATAAATATGGCAAAAATCACTGCAAGATTTGCGCGTGGTTTCAGTTTATTACTATCAAGTGGAATGGATATAATCGAAGCTATGGAAGAAATTTGCCCCTTAATTGGCAATATGAACGTCGAAAAAAGATTTCGTCAAGCAACAGATGATGTAAGGCAAGGAATGTCCTTAACTCTTGCTTTCGAAGGATATAAACTATTTCCCGATATACTAATTCAAATGATTTCTGTTGGTGAACGTACAGCAGCATTAGAAGAAGTATTAACAAGATCATGTAGCTTTTTCGATGAACAAGCTGATACAGCTATTAAATCATTCATTTCAATAATTTCTCCTGTTATGTTATTAATTATGGGTGGAATTGTTGGTATTCTATTTATTGCTATATATTCACCAATGCTACAAATAATGACATCAATTGGTGACATAAGCGGTTCCACATATTAAGGGGTGATAATATGAATTTAACATATGAATTATTACAATATTTTGTTATAAAGAAAATAGTTAAAAGAAAAGATATTGAAGAAATTCAAGCTGATCTTGTTAGACTAAAAATGACCCTTGAAAAGTATCTTGTTGTTAAAGAGTATTGTTCGGAAAAAGAAGTATATGAAGTTTTTGCTGATTATTACAATATTCCTTTCATCGAAATTGATATGCTTGACTTTGATGAAAACCTTACAAGTATGTTCTCATATGATATTATGAGAAGAAACAAGTTTGTTCCAGTTACTATCGATAAAAACGGCGTAATGCTTGTTGCAACAGGTGCTTTACTTGACCCTAATATGTTATCCAGTATATCTTTGTACTTTAATGGACCTGTTGATTACATCTTAGTTCCACCATCACAAATTGAAAGATATATCGATTCAATTGTTGCCGTAATACAAACATCAGAAGCTTTACTCGATTTGAACAAGGATAAAGAAGATGGATTACTAGAACAATCAAAAACTTTTGATGTTGGTCCTGTATTATCTAAAAGTGATGAAGTTATGAGCAATCCATCAGTACGTTTGGTTGACTCAATTATCCGTGAAGCTATCCCACATCGTGCTAGTGACGTTCATATTGAACCGTTTGAAAAAGTTATTAAAGTTAGATATCGTATTGATGGTGACTTACAACCACGTGCTGAAATTCCTATTGAATCATATGGAGCAGTTTGTGCTCGTCTTAAAATCATGTCAGGCATGAACATTGCTGAGAGAAGAAAGCCTCAAGATGGTCGTATTGATATGACTATTGCTGATAAAGAATATGACTTCCGTGTTTCTTGTTTACCAACAATTCATGGCGAAAAGTTTGTTATTCGTATTCTTGATAAAACATCTTTCAATTTCTCTCGTTTTGACTTAGGTTTTACTGAAAACGAAAATAGACTTGTTGATAAGATTTTAGCTCGTCCTCATGGCATAGTTTTACTGACTGGACCAACAGGATCTGGTAAATCAACAACATTATATTCTTTCTTAAAAGAAATTAATAAACCAACAGTAAACATAGTTACTGTTGAAGACCCAGTCGAATATACAATGACTGGTGTAAACCAAACACAAGTTAATAATAAAGCTAATATGACATTTGCTACAGCCTTACGTTCTATTTTACGTCAGGACCCAGACATAATCATGATAGGAGAAATTCGTGACGAGGAAACTGCTCAAATAGCTATTAGATCAGCTATCACAGGTCACTTAGTTTTCTCTACACTACATACAAACGATGCTCCAGGAGCAATCATAAGATTAGAAGATATGGGTGTTCCAGACTACTTAGTATCAGATGCTTTAGTAGGTGTTATTGCCCAACGTTTAGTTAAGCGTCTTTGCCCTGCTTGTAAGAAGAGAGGAAAGACAAATGCTAAAGAAATGGAATTACTAAATATAGCCGAACCAGTTTCAATCTTTAGACCTCAAGGTTGCCAATTCTGTAACAATACAGGTTACAAAGGTCGTATGGCTGTACATGAAGTTATGTACGTAACTGATGATCTAAAAGCCTTAATCGTTAGTGAAAAAACTATCGATAAATTAAGAGAATTAGCGAAAGAGGGAGGAATGGTTCCTCTATGGCACGCATGTCGTGAACTTGTATTTAGTGGACATACTAGTATACAAGAATTAATGACTTTAAATGATGAATAATAAAAAATAAATGTGTGGAGGTTCTAATGGCATATCAACATTTTTATTCACGTGTTCCAGCAAGATTAAGTATGTATGAAAAAACAGATTGCTTCGACACATTTGCAAAGTCACGTGATTTAGATGCTCAATTCATAAGCGATAATATATTACCATTTTGTAATATCAAACTAAATCCAACTGAACTTACCCAAATACGTGATGGCAAATACACAACAGCATATGCTCAGTATTTCAGTAAGAACGGAGAAAAACTTATCCATAGTTGCATAAGTTATATTCCGATTGATTACACAGGCGTAAGAAGCTCTTATATGGTCCATTCATTAATCTTCTCAGACGAAGAACGAAACAAAATAGTTTCATCTACATATAATTCATTGTTCAATCCTAAGCTATTTAGCACCAATATTGATACTTTTGCTATTACAAATTATGATAGCAAACCAATTGAGGATATGAGTGAATTATTGATTAGTGGTGAAAAAGCTGGACAATTAGAAGATATAGTAACAAAGTATGAACCTGAAATAATTAAACGTTTAATTTATGCTGTTTTACAGTCATGCACATCAAAAGGTAAAATGGTATACGTAACAATGGATGAAGATATTACTGCTTTATCAGAAGCGGCATTAACGTTTATGAATTCATTTGTACAGATAATGCCATTCAGCATAAGAAATAAATTGTCATTTATTACTTTCTTATGTGACCAAAATAGATATAATAACTTAATAAAAATTAAATTTATACCAGAATCTTACATAAATAATACTCAAAATAAAGCCTTACAATTCAATTTAAACAAAATGATAGATAGTGGTATAAGTGAACCAGAATTTCTTCTTCGTGAAAAAGAAATAGAGTTCATGTATGGACTATTTGAAAATAAAAATCTTAGAGAAAAATTCCTATATTTTTATGATTATTTAGTTGAACAAAATCCTAAATTCAATAACTTTGATATGAAAGAATTTGCTAATATTATTTTGCTTTTCAAACAAAGTTGTGGCGAGTATTCTGAAAGTGATGTTATACCAACGGATAAAGATGTATACAACATAATTTGTGTTTACGAATCATATCGTGAATTTATGAAGGAAAAAGATCGTTGTGAAATCCTTAAATGTCTTCAAAGATATGCTACAAGTAGAATTCCCATTCCTCAAAACATCTTTTCAAAGATTACAAAACTTTATCCAACCGAAATTAGCAAGTGTAAAACAACTGTAATGACAATTATTCTTGAATTAATCCTTACAGATGCTATGCGAGATAAACTATTTAACTTTATCAAAGCAAATTATAGTAAAGAACAACCAAGAAATCGTAGTGTCATATGCGAAGAACTTTCCAAAGTTTTCTATGGTAAGTATTTGCAAGTTCAAATATTAAATCTATTTAATAATTATTATGAAGGAGAATCTTTCCAAACAAAGAATCTTATTCTTGAAAAACTATTACTATCAATAAGAACTCAAGATATTCAAGATAAAATATTAGAATTTTTAAGTGCTCATTACGATGAATTCTCTTTCCAACAAAAAGATATGATTTATAATACCTTTTATGAAATGTTAAGAGAAGATGACTTGTTATCAAGAAAACTAATTGCTTTTATTGATTCACATTATGATAGAGATTTAGATTCGTATAAAAGTAAAATTGAAAATAATATTATAGTTTTGTGCGAAAATGATGAAAAGAAGAAATCAAGATTCTTAATTAATGCAATACTAGAAAATAAAGGTATTTTTGAGAAAAAAGTTCTCAACAAAATCTTTAGTATTTGGTCTACTAGAGGTGCTTATACACGCTACCTTGAATCATTAGATAATCTTAATTTCACCGAATTGGTTGATGAAATAATAAAAGTTTGGACATATTGCTATGATATGCAAACACCAGTTCAGAAGAAATTTACTGAAAAAACATTAGAGTGTTTAAACAGTTTCAAAGGTATTAAGTTGTATAGTGTAATTGACTTTGATGACCAATTATTAAATACGATTAAAAATAAAGATTATTGCCAAATAAATAAAATTATGAGTTTATATTGGGATAATATTGAAACATATTACAGTAGTATAAAAAATAGCTTTATTAATCCATTTGTAAAAGAACACTTATTAGATGCTTTAAATCCTAAATTAAAACAAGATGGAGTGCAATATATCTTAGATTTTGCTTCGAAAAATCCATTTATTAAAGAATCTGAATCATATGATTTGATTGTAATAACAAGCAATGCAATTAATCTAATTAAAGATGGAAGAAATGAAGAAGCCTTCTCACTAATCCTTAATGCTAATCTTACACGAAATGTGATGAAATTAATCCTAGATACTCTAAAAAATGGATTAGACGATTTCGAGGCACGAACTTATACAAACGAGGATTTACACTTTTCAGCAGTTACTATTGCTTCAATATATTGTTATCTTGAAAATGGTTGTAACGACTTAACAAAACTTTTCGAATACACTTACAATAAACGAAAAGATTATCTTTCAGTTAATCGTAACGTAATACGAGACTTTAGTAAAGATGATGTTAATATTGAATCATTAGCAAGTTTATGGGCATTAGAAAACCTATGTCCTTACATAAAGATGTTTAACAGAACATCAAGAAGTGAGGAAAACAAAGAAAAGAACTATGCTGACCCTGAAAAAGGAATAGTTGCTGTAATGTATAAAGTTTTAGATAAACTTGATAAAGACGGAAACAAGAGTTTAGTCAAGTTAATACTTGAAATAAAAGAAGAAGATTTAAGACTTTCTGAGATAATGGAAAGCACATATAACAAATATCGTAAAGAAAACAAAAAAGGTTTCTTTGCAAAACTATTTGGAAAAAAATAGTTAAAGTCTCATAATACAGACTTTAACTTTTATTTTACTTAAAAATATAACAAAATGTTACAAAACTCTTGATTAAATCAACAAATTTTGATAAAATTCTATTGTTCATTTTTACACACTAGGGATTTATGTAAATTATATGTTTTGAGGTATTTGCAAATGGCAACAGATATTGATGAATTAATTTATCGAATAGTAAATGATTCTGATGAGTATGCATTTGAAATATTAGTTGAAGAATATAAGAACTTAGTATACTTTATTGCACGAAAATATGTTAAAGATACTGATGATGTAAAAGATATTGTGCAAGATGTATTTTTAAAAGTATGGAATAAAATAGGTTTATATGATTCTTCAAAAGCACCTTTCAATGTTTGGCTCACAGAGATTACAAAGAATACTTGTTTTAACTATTTGAAAAAGAAGAAGCAAGAAGAAAAACTCGTCGAAGAACTTGGTAAGAACATAACACTTCAGAAAGAAGAAACTTCTAACTATAACCTATCTAATATCTTTGAAGAGTACTCAATTTCATTCAAAAAAGTAGATTTAATGAAGATATTAACTCTACACGAATATGATGTAATTGTAATGAAATACAAGTTAAAGTTATGTGATAATGAAATTTATGATTGCTTCTATACTCTTTCGAAGAGGAAAATTAAAGACACAATTAAATCAGCAGAAAAGAAACTTATAGAATGGATTAAAGAAAATTATGGTGAAATATAAGAAAAAGATTTTTAATAATATTTGTATTAGGGCACTTGTTTTACTTCTAGTAGTAGGTTTAACATATGGTATTATGATGTGTTGTTATAAAAAGCAAGGCGATCCAAAGCCTTGTATTATTGGTGAAATAAGTCTTGAAAATAATGATAAAATGATTATAGTTTATGAAAATAATGAAAACAATGTAGACTATTATGGAACTTTTATCTTTAGTTCTGAATCATGTGACATGCAAATTATTTGTTATGGTGAAGCATTCACTTTTAAAGAGAACAATGAAAAAATCAAAATATTTACATCTAATGAATTTCTTGAGACATTCGAATTTGATATTATATATAATGGAATAAGAAAGCATTATTCAATAAGCAATTAAATTATTAAAAAGTATAAAGGATCTATATATGAAAAAACTTATATCAATTACTTTATTTAGTATATTTGTTGTATCTTTGTTTAGTATCAATCCTTTTCCTATTAATAATAGTAAAATAACTTATAATATAGGTGGTATATCATCACAATCTTTAGAAGCTGTAGAAGAAGAGCTATCAGCTGATGATGAAATAAGTATTTCAGTAAATCTTGATTATGATTTACTTGATACGACATATTTATTACCTCCTGATGGATGTTCTTATGCTAAAGCAAGAGAACTTAAACAAAAAAGAGCTGAATTAGGATTTGCATACTATTCAAGTAAAAATAATGCTATAGTAAAGAAAATTAATGGTAAAAATTATAAAAGTAAGTATGTATCTTCATATTTACCATTTATTACATATAAATATGATGTAAAAGAATTTAAAGAAAATAAAGAAGCTATTTTGAGTTCTTTATCAACTGACGAAAATATAAAAGCAATAGATATATCACAAAATGAAAAGATGGTGGAAAGTATAACTTCATCATTAGCTATTTCATCTGCCTCATCAATTGTAACTAGTACTTATCGTGGTAGTGGTGTAAATGTAGGCATATTCGAAGATGGAATCGTTAACTCAACACACTCTAGTATGTCTGGAGTAGATTTGACTATTCGTGATGCTTTACTTCATATAGAAACGGAAACAAGCCATGCTACTCAAATGGCTTCAATTATTGCTAATCAAACAGGTGGTATTTGCCCTGATGCTAAGATTTTTAGTGCTGATATCGATACCGATATAATAAATTCTTTAGACTGGTTTGTTAGTAATGATGTTGATATCGTCAATATGAGTTTTGGAAATGAATTAAGCAAAGGCACATATAACGCTGATAGCGCTAAATGTGATATGTGTTCATATTGTTATGGCATTATGTTTGTTGCGGCGGCGGGTAATGGTGATGAAGATGATGAATATAAAGTAATAAATCCAGGATTAGGATATAATGTTTTAGGCGTTGGTTCAATTACTTCTGGTGGTGATTTATCGAACTATTCAAGCTATGTTGAGGAAAGTGGACCAGAAAAGCCAAATATTGTTGCTTATGGTGATTACGTAATTGTTCCAGGCTTTAGTGGCTTATTGTCAGGTACAAGTGTTTCTACAGCAGTAACAACTGGTATGATAACATCATTAATGACAGAATTTAATGACTTGATTGGTAATCCAACTAAAACAATGGCCCTAGTAATGGCTAGTTGTGACGATGTCGATTCAACAAACGATGAATTAAATGGATTTAATGATAAATGGGGAACAGGTTTGTTTAATTATACAACGGCCAGAAGTAAATACGGTAGACTATATTCATTTTCAAATTCTTCTACGTCAACAGCTGCAACTAATCTAGTTAATACTTTTCCTTATTATTATAGTGTAGGAGCTGAAGCTAAAATATGTATATATTGGCAAGCTTACGCTACTGGAACAGTTTCTAATACTGCATATACAAGTTATTCTGTTGAATTATGCAATGTGGCAAATAGACAAGTTGCATATGTTTCATGTTATAACAGTAATTATATGTATGTTCACATTGATAGTATTACAATTGGAGGTAGTTACAAATTGAAACTTTATCAATCTGGAGCTAAAAAAACACCAAGTGATGAAGTTGTTTATGTTTGCTTTTAGAATAATAAATGAAAAATGCTTTAAAATCGCTTTTTAATGTCTTTATTACTAATTTATTAATATTGAAAATAAAAGCAAATAAAACGAAATTTCAATAATGGAGAAAGAATATGAACATAACAATTAGAAAAGCTGAAGAAAAGGAATATGCTTTACTAAATGTATTTCTTCGTGATGCGATTGAAACATCAGAAGATGATAAAATTCCATCAATTAAAACGATGAAATATCCTCACTACTATGCTTATCTTGAAAATTTTGGGAAAAGGGAAGGTGATTTTGCCCTTCTAGCAAAAATAGATGATAGTATTATCGGAATGATTTGGAGTAGAATTATCGTTGGAATGGGTTCGATAAACGAAGAAACACCAACAATAATTCTTTCCGTCCATAAAGACTACAGAGGAATTGGCATAGAAAAAATGCTAATTAAGGGAATGTACAAAATCCTCCAAAACGAAGGATATACTCAAATTTCCCTCTTAGTCGATAAGAAGCTAGAAGCAGTTGCTCGCTTTTCAAAAGATGGATATACAATAGAGCAAGAAAACGAATACGAATATGTAATGGTAAAAAAATTGACTTTATAGATAATATGTCAATTAGAATATCCTTTATAGGATGATCTAGTTGACTTTTTTTGCGTAAATTTATTCTCTTTTTGTAAAAGTCTAACATTCACTTGACAAAAGAGGGGGGGGG
>CAYMGD010000046.1:0-13031 GCA_964389905.1 uncultured Coprobacillus sp.
ATAATTATTAATACTTTTTTTACCTTTTTTATTAAGTTTTTTATTGACAATTACATTTTTTTCCAATCAAGCATCTTTTGGTATATTTTACGTCCAAAATTTTTTTCAGGCATAATAAACCTCCTATTTTTGATATTATTATGCCACACTCTGCCTAAAATTTCAGGTTTTATTTCTTTAAATTCGCCGAAAATTTCAATTTGTTTGTTTCTCACAACATTTATTCTTTATATCAAAACTTCTGTCAAGACTTTGAGGCATTAAGAGGACCGAAACAATTATTCTGACACCTACTTAAAACCTTTTGTTTCGATAATTCACTATTCATTTCGCTGATAAGGCTTTTATTTCGTAGCACTATGTACAAAAAGAAAAAAAGGTCTAACACAAATCGTATTAAACCTATGCTTTTCTTATGGGGCGAATAAAGGGGATCGAACCCTTGCGTGCCGGAGCCACAATCCGGTGCGTTAACCACTTCGCCATATTCGCCATAAGTATTAATGGCAGGGGTAGAAGGATTCGAACCCTCATCTACGGTTTTGGAGACCGCTGCTCTACCATTGAACTATACCCCTACGAGTATGCCTATATATTATACTAGATATTATCACTTTTTGCAAGATATTTTTAAAATAAATTTTTTTCAAATTTAAATGGTTTAAGATTCAACTTATATTTTACAAAAATTCAAACAAATGATATAATTTAAATGGAGGTGTTATTTTGGGTCCTTTAGTAATTGTTTTACTTGTTTTTGCCGTTTTTTTTATTATAATTTATATTATATTTGAAATAATATTTAAATCGATTTTTGGAAGAAGTAATCTGACTGATGAAGATATAAATAAAATGTTGAATAGATTTTCTCCTAGCCAAGAAAAAGATTTAATAATTGAATCAATAAAAACATTAAACAGCATACCTAAAGAAGAAGTACATATTAATTCAATAGATAATATTGATTTGACAGGATATTTATACGTAAGTCAAAATTCAAATGCAAATAAAATTATTGTTTTTGTGCACGGATATCATTCTATATATAAATATGATTTTTCAGTAAGTGGTGTAGACTTTTATAAAAGAGGTTATTCAATGCTCTTTATTGATCAAAGAGCTCATCAAAAAAGCCAAGGGAAATATACTACATTTGGTATTAAAGAAAGACTTGATTTAGTCAAATGGATAGAGTATTTGAATAAAAGGTTTTCTGATAAAAAGATTATTCTTTGTGGGATATCAATGGGAGCTTCGACAGTGATGTATGCCTTAGGCGAAAAACTTCCAACAAATGTGGTATGTGCCATATGTGACTGCGGTTACAGCAAACCGATTGATATTATCAGTCATACTGCTCAAAAACGAATTGGAAAGTTATCTAAAGTAATCATTCCAATGATTAATTTATTATTTATTGTGAAAACGGGAGAATCTTTAAATAATCTTTCAACTGAAGAAACCTTGAAGAATAATCAAATTCCTATTTTAATTATCCATGGTGATAATGATAAAGTTGTGCCAATAGAAATGGGATATGCAAATTTTAAATATGCTTCAGAAAGAGGAACAATGGTAGTTGGAGAAAATGCTGGTCATGGAACCACATATTTAGTTGATAAAGATAAGTATATTAAAGCGTTGAATGATTTTTTAGAAAAGTGTCAAGCACAATAAATTTATTAAAAGATTATCATAAAGTAAAAAGTCTTCTTATGCTATAAACATAGGAAGACTTTATTTTTTAATTAAAACTATCGATTTTTTTAATTTCTGTATCAATAACTTCACATAAGTTATTTTTTTCCATTTCGTATGCTTGAAGAATGCAATGCTTTATTGCACTTGCTTTGCTACTACCATGACCTTTTACAATTGTTTTGCGTGTGCCTAACATTACACCACCACCATAGTTGTTGTAATCCATTAAATCCTTAATACCATAGACTGATTTTTTTAAGAAAAGAGCACCTAATTTGTTTTTGAAAGAACTTGTAAAAGTTTTTTTGATAAGTTTCATTAGTTCTATACTAGTTCCTTCAGTAGCTTTTATTAAAACATTTCCATCAAAACCATCACATACAACTAAGTCATAATTTCCAGTAATTAAGTCTCTACTTTCCATATTGCCAACAAAGTTAATACCAGGAGTATTTTTTAGAAGTTCATAAGCTTCTTTAGTTACTTTATTACCTTTTTCTTCCTCTACACCAATATTTAGTAAAGCCACACGAGGATTTTTGATGTTATAAGCTTTTTCCATATAGAGGCTTCCCATTATTGCAAATTGTTGAAGATTAAAAGCATCACAATCAACATTTGCACCACTATCGCATACCCCAACTATACCACCTTGCATTGTTGGAAGAATTGGACAAAAGGCTGGTCGTTGTACGCCTTTTATTCTTCCAATTTTTAAAACAGCTCCTACAAGCACTGCTCCCGTTGAACCAATACTAACTAATCCTTTTGCATCATCATTATCATGTAAATAGTTAAAAGCTTTTACAAGGGAACTTTCTTTTTTATACCTTATTGCTTCTGTTGGTTTATCATTACATGAGATTACATCTTTAGCATCAATTATTGTTAATCTATCTTTGTCATATTTATATTTTGCAAATTCCTTATTAAGGATATCAATATCTCCTGTTATTATTACTTCCAAATCTTTTTTCTCGTTTAGTGCTTCAACAGTTCCTTCAACGTTAACATAAGGACTGTTGTCTCCACCAAATCCATCAACAACTATTTTAATCATAAATATATCTCCTTAAATAGTAATATGTAATTATTTTATAATAAAAGTATAATTTTTTCAATATTATTTTTTATATTTCTTTTTTTCTCAACAAATCTTGATTTGACATTTTTCTCATATAAATATATAATTATATTGTATTTTTTTATACAGGGAGGATAAAATGGTAAAATTATTTACAGACTCAGATACTGATATTACTTTAGAAGAAGCTAAGAAATATGGTTATGAAATGATTAGTATGCCATATGTTATTGATGAAGAAATCCATTATCCATATATAGAATTTGAAACTTTTGATTATAAACCTTTTTATGATATGCTAAGAAGTGGAGTTATTCCTAAAACTTGCGCTTTAAATGTTGAAGATTATAAAAAATATTTCGAAAAAGTGTTTGAAGAAGGAAATGATATTCTTTATGTTCACTTTTCAAGAGCGATGACAGCAACTTTTGATTCAATGGATGTTGCAGTGAAAGAGCTTTTAGAAAAGTATCCTCAAAGAAAGTTTTATGAAATTGACACTAAAGGAATAACTATTTGTAGTAACATAATCGTTAAAGAAATAGGCGATATGTTCCAAAAAGGTGAAACAGTTGAAAATATTATTAAATGGGCTGAAGAAGAAGTAGATAAATTTGCTTGTTACTTCTACGCTGATGATTTAAAATTCTTTAAGGCTAGTGGAAGAGTTAGCAATTTAGCAGCTGTATTTGGTTCTTTAATAGGTATTAAACCTATTATATATATTGGTTCAGATGGTAAAATGACTAATATTGGAAAAGAAAGAGGACGTGCTAAAGCCCTTAATAAATTAGTAAGTATTATGGAAGAAATAGGCGATAACATACAAGACCATAGAATTATTATTGGTCACTCTGACGCACTAGATATCGCTGAAGAATTGGCTGAATTAATCAAAGCTAAATTTGGAGAAAGGTTAAATATTGAATTTGTAGTTGTCAATCCTACTGCAGGAAGCCACTGTGGTCCTTCTGGTGTAGGTGTTGCTTTCCATTCTATTCATAGGTAAATTTATGATTATAATTAAAGAAGTTAAAACACGTAAACAAAAAAAGGAATTTGTAAAATTCCCTTTAAAGTTGTATAAAAATAATCCATTTTTCGTGCCACCTCTTTATGGCGATGAAATGAAGATTTTCAAAAAAAATTATGTATATAATGATACATGCGAATCTATTTTCTTCAATGCCTATAAAGATGGTAAAATGGTAGGAAGAATTTCAGGTATCATTCAAAAAGCAGCAAATGCTAAAAACAACGAGAGACGTGTGAGATTTACAAGATTTGATGCTTTAAACGAACAAGAAATTGCTAATAAACTATTTGAGGCAGTAGAAAAATGGGCTATTGAAAAAAATATGGATACTATTTGTGGCCCTTTAGGATATTCTGATTTAGAACGTGAAGGACTTCTTATCGAAGGTTTCAACGAACTTTCAACATTTGAAGAGCAATATAATCATCCTTATTATCAACAATTAATTGAAAATCTTGGTTATACAAAAGAAGTAGATTGGGTTGAAAGAAAAATTTATGCACCAGATGTTTACGATGAAAAACTTGAAAAAGTTAGTAATATGATGTTAAAAAGATATAACTTAAAATTTGCAGAGTTTAAAAGCACAAAAGATTTACTCAAGCGTTATGCCGAACAATTATTTGACTTGCTTGATGAATCATATGCTCATCTTTATGGTACAGTCCCTTTTACTGACAAAATGAAGAAAATGACACTTGATAATTTTAAACTACTTATCAATAAGAATAATGTTGGAGTTATTGTAGATGAGAATGATAAAGTTGTTTCATTCGCAGTTTGCATTCCTTCCCTTGCTAAAGCTGTCCAAAAATCAGGAGGAAGATTAACAATACCTACGATAATACGTTTGCTTAAAGCAATTAAAAATCCTAAGATAATTGACTTTTGTTTATTTGGTGTTAAACCAGAATATGCTAACAAAGGTGTAAGTTCAGCAATTACAGCTTATGCGATGAAACTTTTATTCCAACCTAATATTGAATACGCTGAAACAAACCTTAACCTTGAAGATAATTATAATATAATCAATCAATGGAAAAGATTTAAAACTGTTCAACACAAGAGACGCCGTGCTTTCGTAAAACAATTATATATACGTCCAGAAGACGCTTCATAATATAAATAAATTAAAATATGAGACTATAAATTATTTATAATCTCATTTTTTTGTATCTATTTAGTTCTTATTTTACTCTTCAATAATTATATAACTATAATCACCATAAGTGAATTTATTATCTTTTTCAAATTCTTCAGCAAACTTTTCGTAATATCCTCTATCAGTAAATGCATAAGGAATATTTTCACTACCTAAAACCATTTTAGGTAAATTAATTAATAAAAAGCAAAAACTAAACATTGTCACAACAGCTATTACCCATTGCTTTAAGCTTGCTCTGTTTTTTTTAAAAAAGAAATGAATTGTTAAGCCAATTGTAATTGGTAAAAAACCGAATAAGGAAGTGACTAGTCTAGGCGAATAAAGTATTTACATTCCATACTTACTGAAAGTATTTAATGAATTAATACCGATTAAAATATAAATTATTACTTCAAATGCTGAAAACAACACAACTGCAATTCCAGCAGTATTCCTAAATCTCCCAAACTTTAAAACAACACATTCTAGAATTATACCATCAAAATTTGTAATCATATATGTTAATCTTTTCATAGGATATTTTGCAAGATCAGCTGAGCCGTGACTAAAATTATATGCGTAATGAAGTCCTCCTGGAAATACCCATTCTTCTATAATATGAAGAACTAATATAATAACAGCAAGAGCAAATGGATTAAAGGCTGAAGAATATATAAAATATGCAATAGAAAACGTAGGCCACAAAAAAGTGAACGATGTTTTATCATAGAATTTTGAGTTACCAAAAGAGCTCCATATACTAAAAACAAAACAGAAATCTTGAGATAAAACTCAAGTTTTTTTGCGTCTAACAGCTCATTCGGAAGTTTTTGGCATATTCCCGCCTAGTTTCCGTTTAATTCAGGTATTTTTTCGGTAACTCCCATAAAAAGTGTCTTGTGTAAATCTTTAGAGTTTACAATAACTCAATCTTGACAAAAGAGGGGGTAAAATACATATGTAGAAGATTATTTTAAAAAAAAATTTTTAAAAAAGCTATGTTTTTACATTTTTTTCATAATAAATATATTATATTAAAGTGTCATTAGATTAGATATACGAGGAGGATATTGTGAAAGAAAAAGATAATAAAAAACAGATTAAATATGATGTCTTATTTTCTTCAATTATTTTAATAGTTATTATAATACTATTATTATTTATATTATTAAATAGAAAACCAAAACTTGAAGAAAATACAATAATAACAATTGATGGAGAAGTAGTTGAAACATATGAAGTAGAAATAACTAACTTTTATCCTGGATATGAAAAAGAATATAAAATATTATTTTTAGGAGAAATTGATAAATATAATATATCAGTTTTCTTTACAAATCCTAATGAAGGAAGATTAAAAGAATACTTAAATATTATAATTGAAACAAAGAATACATATTTAAAAAACACAATGAATTATTATTTAAATAGTGAGGAAATATATTTAGGTAAAGGTATAAATGAAATTATAATAAAATATGAAATGCCTGAAGATGTTGGTAATGAAGCCCAAGGAACTGATGTAAAATTTTATTTAAATATAAATATAACAAATTAAGGAAAAAATAATGGAAACTAAAAGAATAATTAAAAGTGAAAAAATAAAAAAAATATTACAAATAATGATTAATGCTTTATTTTATGTAATAATCCTATCAGCATTATTTATTTTAATAATAAGTATTACATCAAAAAAAGATATTGATGGAACAGCGATAATATTTAATCATCAATTAAGGTTTGTTCAATCTGATTCAATGGGAAAATGTGATCAAACAGACGTGAGCAAATATAAAATTAAAAGTTTAAAATTGAAAACATGTATATTTATAGAAGTGGCTCCAACTGAAGAGGATGAGTTAAGTGAATGGTATGACTCTTTACAAGTTGGAGATGTATTAACAATTAAATATGTATATGTAAAACAAGAAACAATAACCCATAGAATAAAAGAAATTAATCCTAAAGAAACAGGCGGATATATAATAATTCTTGAAGGAGACAATAAAGAAAGTGATAGTAATTTATTACAACAAGTAATTGATACATCACAAACTAATTCTACTAATTTTATTATAGGCAAAGTTGTTGGACAAAATTATTTATTAGGATTATTAGTTTATGCATTTAAAACACCAGTTGGAATAACAAGTTTAGTAATAATACCTTGTTTGATAATAATCACATTTGAAGTAATAAAGATTATAAAAGTTGTCAATAAAGATAAAAAAGAAAAAATTAAAGAAGAACAAGAAAAGCAAAATAAAACGATAGAAGAGTTAAAGAAGCAATTAGAAGAATTAAAAAATAAGGAAAACGAAAGAAAGGAGGTGGAAGGCAATGAGTAAAAGTAAAAAGAAAACATTAGGAATAGCGATAATACTAATAGTATTATGCATAGCCTTATTTATTGGTGGAACATATGCTTTATTTAGTGATAATATAACAAAAGAAAATCACTTACAAGCAGGAACATTAGAAATAGGATTACAAAGAACAAGTCTAACAAAAACATATTTAGATGAAACAACTGGATATTTAAAAGAATATACAGATAGTGAAGTCGTAGATTTCACAAATGCAACAAAAGAAAATGTTTTTGGAATTGAAAGTGATGAGTTAGTTGTTCCTGGAAGTGCATATGAAGCAAAGATGAAAATCACTAATAAAGGAAGTGTTGCATTCTCATATATTGTTAAATTGAAGTTAAAAACAAATGTTAATGAATTAGCTAAACAAATAAAAATATATGTGAATGAAGAAGATAATGGGTATTTATCAGATTATTTACAAACAAATAATGAGGTAAGTATAGCAACTGGAGAAATGACAACTGAAGTTGGAAATGAAGAAACATTAACTATTAAAATTGAATTTGAAGATTTAAGTAATAATAATGCTGCTCAAAATGAAGAAGTATTATTTGATTTAATAGTTGATGCTTTGCAACAACCAACAAAAACAAATTAAAAAAAGGGAGATAAAAATTAATGGAAAATACAGTTAAAAGAAATATAATTCTTTCATCTTTATTAATAATAATGTTATGTGTAAGTTTAATATCAGGAGCTACATATGCATTATTTACATCAAAAAGTGAAGTTAATGTTGCAATAACTTCTGGTAAAGTAAAAGTTGAAGCTACAATAGATAATTTAGAAACATATTCTATTGGTGGGAAACAAGAAGTTGGTAAATTTGAAACAGGTGGAACAGCAACATTTAATGATGGAACAATGATATTGGATAAATTAGTTCCAGGAGATAAAGCAAAGTTTAATATTACAGTTAAAAATAAAAGTAATGTTAATGTTGCATACAGAATTAGAATGATTACGGAAGGAACACTTGCTAATGCATTAGAAGCAATTGTGACAATAGACAATACTGATATAAAACTTACATCTGTTGAAAATGTAAGTGCATGGAAAGAATTTGATAGTACTAATGAAGTTGTAATACCAGTATCAATTGAACTTCCAATTACAGTTGGAAATGAATATCAAGAAAAAACAGCAACAGCAACAATAGTAATTGAAGCAATTCAAGGAAATGCTGTATCAACATTCGTTGTTAATGAAAAATCTTATCAAACATGGGATGAAGCATTTGCAGCAGTTGAAGAAAATGGAACTATTTTGATATCAGGTACAGTTGAAATTCCTGGTATTGAAGGTACAAATCAAATAACAGATTTGAAAAATGTAACAATTCAAGGATTAGATTATGCAACACTTGTATTTGTAAATTATCCTGGAAGTACTGTAACTGGAACTGGAACATTCTCTAATATGAATTTAAAAGATTTAACTATTGTTGATGCAACATATTATATCGCAGAAAACGGTGAAAATGCATGGGAATTTACTTATTTAGAAGTTGGTGGAAAAAATACATTTAATAATGTGATTTTTAGCGATAGTGTTATGGTTGAAACTGGTGAATCAACATTTAATAATTGTACATTTGTTGGACATAATAATGATTCATCAACATATGGTGATGCTACAATGTATGGCGCTTGGGTTTATGGTGGTAAAGCATATTTTAATAGTTGTTTATTTACAGGTACAAGAGGATTAAAAGTTCATAATGCTTATGGTTCTGATATTGAGGAAGTAATTACTGATAAATGTGTATTTGAAAATTTAAGTGAAAAACCAGGTGTTGTTATTGGTACAATTGATGATAATGAATTGACAATTAAAAATTGTACTTTTAAAAATACACAAGCAGGAGATGCAAAAGATAATTCCTTAAAAGGAATTCCTTATGTATATGAAACTGATAGTAAACATCCTGTTTTAGAAAATAATAAATACCCAGTTGAAGCAGCAAATAATAATCAATTGAACACAGTTATTGAATCTGGTGAAACTATGATTCAATTAGGAAATGGTAAATATATTATTCCTGATTCAGCAAAAAATAAAACTTTAACTATTATCGGCAATGGTAATTCAAGTATTGAAGTGCAAAATGATGGTACTTATGAACAGTGCGATTATAGTTTTGATGGCGCAAATGTTATATTTGAAAATATTATAATTACAACTGACAGTCATACATATGCTGGATACGCAAGATTAAAAGCAACATATAATAATTGTACTTTTAATGGAACATATACATTATATGGAGACAGTGTATTTAACGATTGTACATTTAACATTTCAGGAGATGTTTATAATATTTGGACATGGGGAGCTAGCAAAGTTGAATTTAATAACTGCACATTTAATTGTGATGGTAAAGCATTATTATTGTACGGAATTGTTTCTACTGATTTAGTAGTTAATAATTGCGTATTTAATGATAATGATCCAGCAGATGCTGGTAAAGCAGCAATTGAAACAGGAAATGATTATAATCAATCATACACTTTAATAGTTGCAAATATAACAGTTAATGGATTCTCATCAAATGCTAATGCAACAAAACAAAATAACATTCCAACTAATACAAACATTTGGAGTAACAAAGATGGAATGAATAGTGATAACTTAAGTGTAACAATAGATGGACAAAAAGTTTATTAATTAAAGGTGATTAAAATGAAGAAGAATATTAAGAGGGATATTATTATTTCATCTTTGTTATTGATAATGCTTTGCATCACTTTAATATCTGGAGCAACATATGCATTATTCACATCAGAAGCAGAGGTGAATGTTGCGGTTACATCAGGTAAAGTAAGTATTGAAGCAACAATAGAAGATTTCAAAACTTATTCTGTAGGATTAGAACAAACAAAAGTTGACGATTATAAATATTCATTTAAAAATGGTGGTAATGTAATTGTTGAAGAAAATAAATTATTCTTAAATTTATTAACACCTGGAGATAAAGTAGCATTTAATATTAGAATTAAGAATAATAGTAATGTTATCGTTTTATATCATACAATAATTGAATGTGTTAATGACGAAGGGTTATTTGATGGTTTGTTAATAAAAGTTAATAATGAAGAGTATAATGGTACTAAAATAACTTCTAGTTATGATAAACTAGAAGTTGGATCTGATGATATAATTGTTCCTGTGGAAATTGAAATGCCTTTACAAAGTGGTAATGATTACGTAGATAAAAAATGTGAGATTTCATACATAGTAGAAGCAGTACAAGGGAATGCTTTATCATGGGATGGTACAATTGGTACAATGCAAGAACCAGATAGTGATGGCATATATCATATAAAAAATGCTTCAGAATTAGCAGCGTTTGCAAAAAGTGTAAATGATGGCAATAATTATTTGAATAAAAAAGTTGTTTTAGATAATTACATTGATCTTAGTAATATAGAATGGACACCTATTGGCAAGTCTGAAACACCTTTTAAGGGAACTTTTGATGGGAATAATTTTGTAATTAGTAATCTTAAAATTACTTCAGGAGAAAATGTTGGTTTATTTGGACACATTACTCTTGGGCCAGATAACTACATTCCAGGAATACAAAATCTTACTTTGAATAATGTTAACATAAAAGCAGATAATAGCGGTGCGTTTGTTGGTAATGCTAATACAACAACAAGAAATGCGGGAAATGGTGGAGCTTTACAATTAATTAATTTGAATCTTACTGGAAAAGTGACTATTGAAGGAGAAAATGTTGGCGGAATTATTGGTACCGAATGGACAGATTTTCAAATTGGAGGTACTAATATTACTGTTGATGTTAATAGTGATAGTTATGTAAAAGGTACTGGTGTAATTGGTGGTGTATTTGCTTCCACTCCACATGGTACTATTACGCACATAAAATCAAATATAAATGTTATTGTTAGTGGAGAAGAAGCTGCTGCAGGTGGTGTAGTAGGTTGCGCCGGATGGAAACTTAGCGATGTGGAATGTACTGGAAATGTGACTGCAACAGACATTAATGAAACTGCAAATGGAAAATATATGATTGGTAAAATTGTAGGAAAAGAAGCCAATAATCCTTATTGGTGGCGATATAATGATTTGACAGAAAAATATGGAAGTACATTTAATAATTTTACTGCTAATAATACAATATCAATAACTCTTAAAAATAATACAATTCTAAATAATAATGGAATTACTGCAGATGATAAGTATGGTAAACTAAATCAAATAGACTATACTCAAAGTATGGTTGGTGGTCCTATGTGGACTTGGAAATGGAGCAATTAGAAAAAAATTTAATAATTTTGAAGGACTTACCAGTAATTAAGGTAAGTCCTTTTGTGCATAACATAATATAAACTAGATAAATTTTTAAAAATTAGCAATTTTCTCCCATTTTATACGCTTGTTGTAAATGATTATTGTGTTTTAAAACATCTTTTAATTCACTTAATCCAATTCCATATATTACTCCTTTTTCAACAAATTCCGGTTTATCTTTATGTTTTATGCCACCTCATCAATCCTGCTATTTCAGAAAACGTTTTTTCCTTCACCGATTCATCTGAGGATATATTTACATAGAACCTTCTATTGCAATACGAAGAATACTTCATGAAAAGATCCTGCGAATATAACGTTTCAAATCTGCGGATATCTTCATATTTTCTGCAGAATATTCTGCCTTGATAGGTTTCATACAGGAAAGGCGCTGTCGTGAACAGTCTGAAGTCCACTCTGTCATCCAGTGCTTTCAGCATCATTGGAATCGTTCCCATATAACCAGATTCAATTACAATGATTCTGCTCTGTTTGATTGAGCTCAGCAGATCCAGAAGGATTGTTTTCAGTTTTGGATGTTCATCCATAACTTGAAGTATTCTCTTATTACAGTAAGCAGAGTATTCATCAAACTGGATACGACTGGATTCCAGGGCCTCGTATAAAGGAAGGCGTATATCGTCATCCATGCATTTCGTTTCTGTTATGTCTTCCAAAAAGTGGCGGCTGATCAGCCACGGATGAATATTGGTTCTTCCTCTACTGCGGAAAAACACATACGGCAGTAGTGCATCTCTCATTAGAAAAACATAGGCGATATCTTCTTCATATCCGATCCATTCGCAGTACCTGTAAATTTCTTCAAGAAACGGATTGGCGGAAACACCGCTGTGATTCCCAGCATCTTCAATCAGATTTCCAATCAGAGCCTCAAATTCATATTCATTCTTTCCGTAATTGGTCTCTGACAACCTTTTATGATCGATAGGAAATGGGGCTTCTCCGAATCGGTATAGAACATATCTCAGTCTTGAGAGACATGAGAAATTTGTTTCCATTGTATCGTTCAAATTTGTATATCCTTCATCGGTCAGATCGTCTAGCACCTTCAGGAGCTGTTTTGCTTCATAGACATCTGCATCTGAAAGAATCATATTCTCATATTCTTCAAGTTTTCTGCGGTAGTAGTTTTCATTGAACGATATAAATCCCATAACTGGCCTCACAAATTCAAATTTATCGTTACATTCATTATACTGCCAAATCTCGCATTTTTCAATATATTTGTTTCGTTGAAGTACTTTTCATTTCGCTGACAGGGCTTTCGTTCCGTAGTGCTATTGTAAAAATAAAAAAAGTCCCGCAAAAGCACCTAATGGTACTCTTACAAGGCTAACTTCTTACATTACAGATAGG
>CAYMGD010000047.1:0-10745 GCA_964389905.1 uncultured Coprobacillus sp.
AGAAGCCAAGTACAAGTAGTGGTGGCTATGAAGATAATCTAAATTAAAGGAGGAGCATAAAAATGGAAAATGCTGTTAAAATACAAGAGGGATTACTAATGACTTCATATTTTTTAAATGGCAAAATTGTTAGAAAATTATATGCAGAAGAAGGATATCGTTTTTATGACAAATCAGTAGAGTTCTATGATGAAGATGGTAACATTGATACCACTCAAAAAAGTTATATGGTGTTTATGGTAATTCCAGAAATAAAAGATATTGATGATATAATTGTGGAGAAAATATGATAAGGGCTATTAAGAAGTTCTTCAAGTGGATTGTTGATAATGTTAAGGACAAACAGACAAGAAGAATATTCTACATTGTATATTTAGTAATGACTTCTCCAATATGGCTATGTTATATTATAGGGTTCTTATCAAAATCGGTATTATTCATAGGAATAGCGACAGCAGTTGTTACATTTTGGTCATTACCAGGAACACCACTATTAGCGATATGCTTAGCATTGACATTAGGAATAAAAAAAATAATTACGAAAAGGAGGAACATTAATGGCGAAGATATTAATTGAAGTCAAAAGAGAAAACTTAAATAATTTAAAAGATAATGACATATTAATGTATGATGAAACTAATAAATATTTTTATCGGACAACACCTGAAAAATTTTTTAGTCAATATGAGAATAAATTAAACAATTTATTATCAAGATATGATGAACAATATAAAACATTAGAAAATAAATTCAATGATTTAGTAGAAAAGAATAAAAAAATTAATGATAAATTAATAACAATGGTTGAACAATTTATAAAAGGAGGAAAATAGAAAATGAAGAAATTATTATTAACAATAGGATTATTAGGAACAATTGCAATTCCTGCAATGAAACCAATGCAATTAAGTGCTAATGATAATAGTAGTATTAATAGCACGAGTGTAGTAATACCTAGTTATGAAGAAAAAACATACACAAATGATAACACACAAATAATATTGATTTCTGATACTGAATTTAGATATATTGGTGAAAGTGAAGAATTTGAAGGAACATATCAAAAAACAAATGACATTTTGAAATTATATGTTTCAGAAGATTTATTTATGTCAATTATGATCAATAATGAAGATGGAACATATTCAAATTATACAGATACTAACACTAATATTTATACAGCAAATGTAGTAATTGTGGAAAGCAAAAATGGAGAAATATATGTAGATGCTTTTGAAGGAAATGTCGGTGATTTAGTAACAATTACAGTAGTACCTGATGTTTTATATGAATTACAAAGTATAAGTGTTAATGGAGTTATTTTAGAATCTAAGATAGATGTTAACGGGAATGAAGTATATCAATTCCAAATGGTAGAAGGAGCAAACACAATTACATCTAGTTTTGTTGTATCTGATGAAAAATTAGAAGAGATTGCAGTTTTATTAAAGAACATTCAAAACAAAGATTGGAAAGCAATTTTCACTTTAGACAATTTATTAAAATTAATTAGTTTTTTATTCACATTAGTATTTGGTAGTGGATTCTTTGTAACAATGTTAAAATATAAAAAGATAAAAGCAAAGACAATTGAAGATGTAAATGATAATGTTACTGACATTTTAGAGAAGAAAATACCAGAGCAACTAATTAAATTTTTAGAAGAATTCTTTGGACCATTTGATGCTAAATTTTTAGAAAAGATTGATGGAGTAGTAGAAATAACAAGAGTATTAACTAGATGCATGATTTTAATGCAAGAAGGAACACCTGAAGCTAGAATTGCAATTTTAAAAGAAATTGAAAGCATAAAAACAGATGAAGAAGAATTAAGCAATCAAGTAAAGAAATTAATTCATGATGAAATGGAAAAGAAAGAACAAGAATTACACGATAAAGAACAAGCCATTGAAGAATTAAAAGAAGTTAATAATAGCACAACTACAATTAATAATTCTACAGAAGAACTACCACACTTATAGAAGGGGTGGTTTAAATGAAACAAAGCACAAGAAATTTTCTTATTAGATTAACTTTATATATCTTTTTTGGATTTGCAGTACCAGGAGCATTTTTGATTTGGAGATTCAAATTATTTAGACAAGTAAGTAAATTGTCTATTGGTGGATGGGGAATTTTATTAATATTATTTACAATTATATTCTTTTGGAAATTAATATCATCATTGCGAAAAGGAATGAAATTTGGCATTGTAAAGCAATGTTTAGATGGAATATGTGGGACATTATTTCCATTAATAATAGTAATAGTTGTATGTTCATTATTAGATAGTTGGATGACAGAATTAGTAGAATTTCTATGTGTAACATTTGTATGTCATATAATAGCAATTCCAGTAAATCCAATACCAAAATGGAGATTTGAAAATAACATTGAAGAAACAGCATTTGGAATTAGCAAAATAATAGAAATAATAAAAAAGCCTAAATTAAAATAGGCTTTTTTAATTTGAGATAAAATGCTATAATAATAAATAAGGAGATGACATTATTATGATAAATAGTATATTCACGAGTAGAAGAGATATGCCGCATTTGTGTCGATATTGGAAACAAGATGAAACTGAATATTATGATAAAAATGAAATAGGATACAAAAAAAAGGCTGAAGGTGAATTTTATGCAAAGGAAGTAAGTTCACAACAAAATTCTTCTCAAGTTGTTGGTGGAGTATTTATGTTTGACAATAACACAGTTTCATTAAAGACAAATGATGATATAGAAAATATGAGAAAGAATGATATTGTGGAATATAATGAAGAATTTTGGAGAGTAATAGATATTCAAAAAAAACCAATTAGGAAAAATTCACAATTTATGAAGAGACAAATTTATACTTATTATATAAGTTTAAAGAGATAAAAACATGGCAAGTATAAAAGAAAAATTAAAATTAGCTGAATTAATAGTAGAAAGAATAAAAAAAGATTTTGAAGAAGTACATTTATCTGGTAATTTAGCATCAACTATTAATGTAAGAGTAGTAGGAAATAATGTAGAAATAGAAATTCCTGCAAGTATGTATGATGTACAAAAATATTTAGAAGAAGGAGTATTTATTTTTACAGGAGAAGGAAGTTATGCTTCCGAAGTAGACACATATGGTGGATTTAGTGGAAAGCATACAGGTTTTTTTGAAAGAAGTGTAGAGCAAGGGACAAAAGATTATTATAAATTAGAAGGAAAGGAAGTCAGGGTGAATAAAGTATGATAGAACCTCAAACAATAATGAATTTATTAACAAGGCAATTTTTGGAAATAATGGGTAATGATTATGAATATTATAAAAAATATGATATAGAATTATCTAATGAACAATATTATGTAGGAGATAAAGAAAGAGATCCTAGGAAAATATATGTTGTGGTTAAATTTTTAGAGAGTGATATTAGTTATAATCAAGTTACTTTGCCTATTAATTTTAATATTATTGCAGAAAGAAATAAATTGGATGTATGCCAAAGATTGCTTTTAGATTTTGCACAAACATATAATTTAAAGCAAGAAAAAGTAGGAAATTCAATTATAAGACAAGTTTATACTTCACCAAGTATAATGTCGAATTTCATAGATATACAAGATGGTTTAAGAAGTTTATATTTTATGAGTGGAACATATTTAATAAGTGAAAATATGAATCCATTAAAATTATATGTTAGTTCTAATGAATATTTAAGTGAAAGTGGAGAAAGAGAAGAAATTGATTTTATTAATTTTGCTTCTTCATTTGATGTGCAAACTGATCCACAAGCATATTTTAATTCAAATAATAGAACAATAACAACAAATAAAGTAGCAACATTTTCATTCAATATTACATTATATAACACAACTAATAGTCATTTATTAAATAAGGTAATGGACATTGAATTTGAGAATTTAGAAGCACAGCCACAAGATATTGAAACTCCATTTTATTTTGACTTAGAATATGAAAATGGTAAAAAGTATATGAGTAAAAAGTTTAAATTAGCGAATGTTACAAGGCAAAGTGTAATTGCGAATATGCCGACTGTGTCACTAACATTCACAAGATAGGAGAGTGAGTATCAATGGCAGATACAAGAAAATTAGTAATAGAAATTGTAGATACGGTTGTTGATAGTGATTCTAAAAGTCAAAAAAAGAATATTGAAGAAGAGGGTGGAATAAATTTAAGCAAATTATTACATCCTATAAAAACAATGGAATCAAAAGTTTTAGGTAAAAATGTTATAGTCAATCAAGCATATGATGGAATAAAAAACGCTTTAATTCAAACAGTGGAATTAAATTTAAATCGATATTTTACAATCAAAGAAGATTATTTAGGAGAAAATACATATAATAATGCAAAATCTGCCATTAATAAAGTAGCTAGTGGATGGTCTGCAGTTGCAGGAGGAGCACTAGTTGGAGGACCGATAGGAGCAATAGTTGGAGGAACAACTTGGTTAGTTGGGCAAATATCTTCAAATCAATCTACAATGAGTAGTTATTATCAAGGATTAAATTCATCTACTATGGAAACATCATTTGCTAGAACAAGAGCAGGATTAACAAATAATTCGAGAGGAACTGAGAATTAATATGAAATTAAAATGTAGAATAAAAAATAAAATATATGATTTTGTACAAGGAAATGATTTTGCAGATGAATTTAATGAAACATTAGATAGTGGGAGCATTATTATTTCTAATGTAAATAAAATAAAAGATTTAGACATATATGATGATGTATATATTTATAATGCAGATGAAGATTTTAATGGATATAAAAATTTCACTGAGAAAGAATATATAAATTTCAAATTGAACACACAAATTGAAATTAAGAACAATTCAGATTATGAAGAAAATACTAGCAATTGGAAAAGATGGATTGAAATTAATTTTATTGATTTAGTTGATAAATTAAAAAACAATACTATAAAGAAGCAAAACATTATAATGGCAATGACTAATATTTATCCATTTGAAAATAATCCTGTAGCATATGTAAGTTATAATTTTGTGTATGAAAATGGAAAATATTCATTAGTTCCAAAAAACAAAAATTTTCCAATTTATAGTGATTTTGTAGAAGAAGAAAATAATTTAATAGGTAAATTTCCTATGGGAGCATTTCCAGAATATCCAGATGGTAGCATTTATTTTCCTTATACTCCGAATTTATTTTATGATACTGCTGAAATTCATTATGTTCCTTTTTCAAACAATAGTTTGCCTAAGTTTTTCAAACATTTATTAGTAGGAACTTTTACTGAAAATACTATTAATTTAATAGAAAATAAATATAAATATAAAATTGAACTTATAAGTGAAACTAAAGGATTAGAAGTTGTACAATTACCTAATATATCAATAACACAATCTTTAAATATTGATAAAAAATTAAGTATATATGATATTGCTAAGAATATGGTTGATTTATATTCTCCAAAAATTAAAATGGTAATAGATAAAGAAAATAAGATTTGGGAATATAAACAAAAATATGTTTTAGATTCTTCTATAAAAGATATGTTTAGTGATGCATATTCACCAGATTTTAGTTTGAATAATCCAAATTTAAGAGATATTTTATCACAACTGTTTATCACAAAAGATATGATACCATATGTAAATAATAATGTAATTTATGCAATGGATATATCATTACGAGGCAAAGAATTTAATTTTGATATAGGTAAAATATTTTATAATATTGAAGGAGCAAAAACTAATGAAAATTATGCTGATAATTTAAAAAGAACATATAGCAATGCATTATCTCAAGATTATTCTTGTCGAATGGTAGAAAAGATAGGATTTAGAAATAGTAGTACAGCATTAATGACTATTGGAAATATGCGTTTAGAAACACGCTATCCTATTTATAAAATAAATAAAGTATATATGTGCTATTACAAAAAAGGTGATTTATATTATGGTGGATCATATAGAAACACTCAAAAAATGTTTTTATGTAAGCAAGATATTACTCCACTTGTAAAATTAAATAGTGAAAGAAATTTATTAAACAAAAACTGGAATGATTTTGAGAATTTAAAAGAATCTATTGATACTATTGAAGAATTGGCTGAATATCAAATCTCCACAGTAGGATATGATATTGGAACAAATATTATTTCTGGTTGGGGACAAAAATACTCTTATTTAAAAGATTATAAATTAGGTCATTGGTCATATACTAAAACATATTTGGAAAATATATTACAATTTATGGATGAAATATATCCTTATGGAATATATAGCAATCAAAATGCATTTAAAGAAAATTTAGCGATAGGAGAATCTATTGTATTTGGAGATGATTTTTTCAAAAATTATATTAATCCATTTTCAAATGATTCATTAGGATTAAAAGGAATTTTCTTTGAAATTGATTATAATGCTTTTTATAATGGCACAATAATACATTCTAAATCTTATGGAAAAGATAAAGCTACTATAAATGATAATTCAAGTTCTTCTTTAACATTACTAGAAAAAGATGGATTATTGCAACAAGAAAAGATTAACAGATTTGGCAATAAAGGAATTATGATCAATGCAACATATAAAAACATTGATGAATTACAAGATGTTGGAACTGTTATTAATCGAGAAGATATTGGAAAAGATTATATTATATATAGAAGAGAATATTCTATTTTTGACAATGAAATAAAATGTGTATATTATGCAACAAAAAATTATGTATTAAAAAATTATTTCACAACTGTATATGCTAAACATAGACCATATAATTTAATGTCATACAATGAAAGTGTAAGAAGAAGTGAAAATAAAAAATTAATGTTTTTATTTTCAAAAGATAAATTATATTATGAGGATGTGGATAATGTTTTAAAATTCACTCATTTTGAAAGTGAGCCATTAACTGACTTATTTAGTTTTTTAAGAAGTTCTCCAAAAATAAAAAATGTTTATGATACAATTGAAGAGAAAAAAATAAATAATGGATATATCAAATTCGATAATAAAAGGTATTTAAGTGATATAAATTCATTTGTTAGTGGTAATTCGTTATGCTTTAATTTATCAATGTTTGACAATGTTTCTGGTGGTGTTTATGTAAAAGTTTTAGAACCTGATTTTAATGCGACAATTCCTGAAGATGCTTCAGAAGTAGTAAAAGATGATTGGACAGGAAGTCTTCAAGAATGGTATATGATGATTGATGATATAGAAACAGGTTATGCAGAACAAATGGGATTTTATATTTGCCATATTGAAGATAAAAAGAAATATAATAATGAATTATTAGATTGTGATGAAGATAAGATAAAAAATAATGTTTATAATAAATTATTTGCTTTGCCATTAATTAAATATGATTTATTTGATGAAGATAAAGAAGAATATGTTGAGCCTACAAATGATGAAATACAATATGTAACATTGAATGGTAAAAGTGTAACATGGAAAGAAAATGATAATGTTATACCAACATATATTATTTCTTTTAATAATGAAGATTTAAATAAGTTAAGAGAAGATATGATTATAGATATGACATTTGATACAGTAGGAAAATTAAATAAAACAAAATCTTATCCAAAAGAGATTATATATTTTGAACCTACAATTACACATATTGATTCTATAGAAAAAGATGATAATGGAGATATTATAAAAATAATAGTTAATGCTAATTATCAAATAAAATTTACTAATGCAATTAGTAGTATTCCTTCTAAAAAGACTTTAAAAAATGTAAAAATGTCATTTGAATATACTGGAGATACAATTGATTTTTCAGGAACAAAAATTTCTTATGGCAATACTGACACAAACAAATATTTTTCTTGTAAAATAAATGAAATAATATATGATAATGAAATATATAATTTCAATAATTGGTGTGCTCATTCATTAGATAAACAATTTATAAATAGCACAAATGACAATATTGTAGATAACGAAAACAATTTTTATTCATATTCAAAAACATTAGAAATAGATAACGCATTATATAATAGCAATATTATTGGTAATAATATTGTATTAAGAAAAGATAATAAAGAAGTAATAGATATGACATTTCAATTTGAACCATATACAAATAATACTAATGATGTGTTATTTAGCAATTGGATAATGAAATTAAGTGATTTATTATCGTTTTATAATAAAATTGAAGAAGATTATGGATCTAATAATACAGAAGAATATAAATATTATTTTGATATAAAATATACTTCTTATTTAACAAGTTTTGGTACTTATACTCCTTATATTTTATTATCTATAGAAAAAGAATTATTTGATATTGTTAATATTGGAGATAATATAAAAGGAGTTATTGAATATCCTATGACTATAGGTGGTGGAACTGAAGCAGGTAAAATTCATTATTATAAATTTGAATTTAAGAAAATAGAAGATATTTTAGAAAATAAAATCGCAATTAAAGGAATACAAACAATTAGTTATAATAACAAAATTTATCAAGATGAGACAATTATGAATTTTAAAGTAAAGAATAATTCTTCTGACATTGATAATGTTTATTTTGAAGCATGTAATCCTGAAAGTAGTTCATTAATAGAAAATATTACTTTTTATGATAACACATTGGAAATACCTTCTAATGTAACAATTAGCTTTGTTAATTTCAATTTTTGGACTCCTAATAATGAAATAAATGATTTATCAATAGAATTAACAAAAAAGAATAGCATATGGGACAAATTGTATTATATAGATGAAAATGGATATGTATTTTATTATAGAAAAAATATGTTTATTAAGTTAAGTGAAGATTCATTAAAAAATCATTTAATATATGATGAATATTTATCAAGTGAAATATCTTTATCAGATTTAAAAGTTTCAGATATATTTAAGTTAGAAGGAAATCTTATCAAAGTAGATTTAAGCAAAATCGAAAACAAGAATACAAAATCAATCCAATATTGGTATTTTGATACAAATTCAAACTCAATGAAGTTTGTGTTTGGAGTTAATATTAGAGAAGAAGATTGGAACAAAGAATATATAAACATTTATATTTCCACATTATCAAATAAGGATGATATAGTATTTAATGATAATTATTTAGAAGCTGGAACTATCGTAAATTACTTAGAAAGTGATAAATCGTACTCCGACAAAAGCCAATATTATATTGAAAATGAAGATTAAATAATGTTATAATATATTAAAAGGAGATGAAGATTGTTATGTACATATATTTTAATAATGAAGGTGTTTTGACAACTCAAATTGATCATGGAGAAGTACCTCGTCAAGGGAGTACTCTCCATTTATATATTGCATTTAATAAAACTTATGATTTATCAAAAAAGATTGTAGATATTAGGTTTAAACGACCTGGAGAAGATTATTTTAATGACACAAATTACTTCCCTGATAGTCAAGTACCAGAATTAAAAGTATTTAAAAAAGTAAAAAATAATGAATTAACATACGATTTAATAGAAGGTGAAGAATATCAAGTATATACTTGGACTGCTGATTCCACAGTTGGATTAACAGATGAATATGGAACAGTTAATATTGTTGTTAGATTACTTGAAGATACAAGTGAAGATAACGAAGTAGTAGAAAGTATTGTTACAAAAGGATTAATACAACTTTATGTAGAAAAGACTTTTGGTGAGACAAAAAACAAAATTACAATTAATCAAACAGAATATAACTACTTAATAAATATTGTGGGAGAAGTTAGCAAAAAAGCAGATGAATTAGGAATAAAAATTGAAGATTTAGAAATTCATAATATTTCTGATTTAAGTGAGCTTGACAATTATACCACACCTGGTATTTATAAATTTAACCTTAATAATAGTGACGTTTTCATTTTATATGTATCAACACTTGCTGGTGGCAATGTATTAAGACAAATAAGAAGCAGTGCAACAGGCTATCATGTTCGAGATAAAGATATTCGCTCTACATGGAATGAATGGGTTAAGAATAATTACTCAGTAAACGGAATTACACAATATAGTGGTAATGTTAAGTATTCAAAAGGTGCTATTGTTAATGGAAAAGGAATTAATTATATATCATTAATTGATGACAATTCTAATTCTCTTGAAGATACAAGTTCTTGGCAACCAATTACTTTTAAAACAATAAATGGTCAAAGTATTCTAGGTGAAGGAGACATTGAAATTAAAGGTGGAATAGTCACTGGAGAATATTACTCAAAAACAGAAACTGATGAGTTATTAGACAATAAAGTTGATACAACTACTTTAGCTAATTATTATGATAAAACAACAACTGATGGTAAGTTAGCATTAAAAGAAGATAAGGCTAATTTAAAAGCATTAGCATATAAAGAAAGTGTAACAAAAGCAGATGTAGGATTAAGTAATGTTTTAAATGTTGCTAGTTATTCTAAGACTGAAACTGATACTAAGATTAATAATGTTATTTCAATTGCAGAAGGAAAGACAAAAACATATGTATGTTCAATAGAAAAAACAGGAAGTGAATTTAATTCTCAAGAGAATATAATAACAATTACAGGAGATACATTAACTGATAGTTATGGAACTGAAATAAAGACAGAAGATTTAAATGTAGGAGATATATTATTATTAACAGATACAGATATACCTGATAGATGGGTAAGTAATAATATATTAGTATCAGGAACAAGAAATATCTCATTAACAAAATTAGAAACAAGAAAAGTTGATTTAAATAGTTATTACTCAAAAACAGAAACTGATGAGTTATTAGACAATAAAGTTGATACAACTA
>CAYMGD010000047.1:10845-12991 GCA_964389905.1 uncultured Coprobacillus sp.
AAACAAGAAAAGTTGATTTAAATAGTTATTACTCAAAAACAGAAACTGATGAGTTGATTTTCAAAGAATTAAATAGTTTTAGTTATTCATTCGAAAATGATGGTGTTGAAAATACTTTAATTGGTATTATTAATCACGCTAGATATGTTGACGCTGATTATAGTTACTTTAGAGGTACTATTAAGAATGGCAACGAACCATTTATCTTAATGCTAGATTATACGAATACAACTGGTGTGTATATATCATATTCAAAAGAAGTAAAATTCGAATATGAAGCAACAAGTAATATTCAAGTTAAGATTAATAACTACACACTACTATCTGAAGATAATATTATTGACTTAGGCGAGGTAACAATTAGTCAGGGACAAGCAACTATAAGTTTACCAACTGGCACAACTATCGAAAAGATTATCAATGCCGATAAAGTCAAGATTACCATTGATGATGTGGGATTACCTATTATATTGCCTAAAATAAGTTGGGAAGAAAACGATATTGCAACATTCGCTTTGCAAACAGAACATAAGGAATATAAGATAACAGTTGCAGGAGAAGCATATAGTGGTCCATCAATTGTTCTTAATAGTTATGAATTAGCATTAGTAAGTAAAGGCATTGTTAGTAGTGTAACAATTGATAGTACGAATGTTAATGTTGCAAGTTATGATGGCACTAGCAAGAAGTACTACAACAATAAGTTAATAGTAGGTGGCACAACATATAATGCTGTGGGTGTGTCAAGTCAAAGTAGTATTGATATAGATAGTGTTATTGATAGCAAAATACAAACGGCTATAGGCAACGCATTGGAGGCTGATTATTAATGGCTACGATAAAAATTGTAACTTCTAGTGGAACTATAAAACAAATGTGTGATAATTTTGAAAATGCTGGTAGTATAACTCTATCGTGGAATGATATACCATTAACTGATTATATAACTAATACTTCTTCTAATACATTGATATTGGAAGTAGAAAAGTCAGGAATGTTGGTATTAGGTGAAGGTAGTGCTAACGGAAAGCAATATACTCCACCTTCGTTTTATAGTGCTGAAATTAAGAAGAATGAAACTTTGGAATTAAATATAACTGTAGCATCAGTAAGCATACCAGATTCGGTAGACCCACATGGCATAAATATAACTATTGTTGGTGTAACATTAAGTGATTATCTTACAGAAATAGCAAACGCTATTAGAACTAAAAAGGGAACTAGCGATAATATTAACGCTCAGTTTTTTGCATATGAAATCGGCAAAATTGATACTGCACTACCTACACAAACTAAGATAGCAACACCGACTACAAGTTCGCAAACGATAAAACCTGATAGTGGGTATGTGTTGAGCCAAGTAACGGTCAATGCTATTCCTAGTTCGTACATTATACCTAGTGGTACATTAGAAATAACTGCTAATGGAGAACATGATGTTAAGAATTATGAAAAGGTAAATGTTAGCATTGAAACAGGTGTAAGCGAAGATGATATATATACTGAACTTCTTAATACTAAATATGGTGATAAGGCGATAATTTCATTCACAATAGCTGGCACAAGTTATCAAGCTGAAGAAGAAATGACTTAGACACAATGGGGTAATAGTGATTACAATACAGGCGAATATACGATAGGTTCTGCAGCGGGTTATGAAGCGGTTCAAAAATCGGGTAATATTGTAGTCGGCTCTAATCCACCCGCTACTACAACAATTATTGCCAATAATAGTTATACGACTAGAAGTGCTACAGGAGGAGGTAGTTAATTATGGCAGTAACAGATTTGACAAACACAACATGGACGTTGAATAGCAATTGGACAGCAACTTCTGGGTATGGTGTGTTTAATGTTAATGTTAATGGTTATAGTAAGCTTTGCATAGGTTATGAAGGCTATGATGGTGGGGCTTATGGGGCAAATAAAAACTATATAAATTTAGATGATGGCGAACGATATCGAACTTATTCTTCAGGTACTGTCGCAACTCTAGAGTTCACAGATGGCACAGATGTAACAAATTCATCACTAATAAGTTGGTTAGAAACAAACGCTACACAAGTCAAGGACTTAACACCAAAAGAAGAATTTACCGAGCAAATGACAGAGTTAGCGAATAGTATAAACGCAAAAGCAGGAAGCA
>CAYMGD010000048.1:0-11681 GCA_964389905.1 uncultured Coprobacillus sp.
AAAGGCGAATTAAATTAAAAAAATATTACAAAAAGTTAAAATAGCAAATTACTTTTACAAGCAAAAATAGGTAAGTTTACTCAATGGGTAGGCTTACCTTTTCTATTTTATAAACATTAGAAATAATAATTATTAAAAAATTAAACTTTTTTTCATTTTTGACCCGACACTCTGGACACTAAATGTCCGTTACTATTGAAGGACTTAGAAGTGTGTCGGTAAAACAAACACATTTCTTAATTGTAAAATGTGTCTGAAATTGTCCTAATAATCCAGATAAAGTTGAATATCGTTATTGAAAAAAACTGCTATTAAGTGTATAATTAACATAACAAGAAATAAAAGATTTAGAAATATTATTTGGAGAAATATATGAAGGTGTGTGTATTAGCTAGTGGTTCGAAAGGGAATATGACATATATAGAATGTGGGAAGACTAAACTATTGATTGATGCAGGTATAACACTAACAAATGCGATGAAACGAAATTCATCTTTAGGTTTAGAGCATACAACTGATATTATTGTTACTCATGAACATAGTGATCATGTGGGGTATTTAGATACAGTTTCTAAAAAAACTAATGCTAATATTTATATGTCTAAAAGAAGTTTTTTGGGACTTAAACCTGCAATGAGAGATAAATTAGTAGGCAAGAAAATAGGTTTTTTCGAGCCAGAAGGAAAATATCATATTGGTGAGATTGATATATACACATTTAAACTAAATCATGATTGTATGGAAGTTTTAGGTTATATTGTTGAAGGGGAAGGAAAAAAGGTAGGTTATTTTACTGATACTGGAATTCTTCCTGACAAATATATGAAATTTTTAAGTGATTTAGATGTTTTGATTATTGAAGCTAATCATAACGTTGAGAAGCTTCTTAATAGCAATCGTGATTATAATTTGATTAATCGTATTTTAAGTCCTGAAGGACATATTTCAAATCAAAGATGCTATGAGATTCTTACAAATGTTTTAACAGATAAAACAAAGTATGTTATTTTAGCTCATATAAGTGAAGATTGTAATTCTGAACAGTGTTTGTATGAAGATATTATTGAAAGGCTTTATAATTATAAAGGTGAAATAATAATTGCTTTACAAAATGAAGCTACTAAGGTGATAGAGTTATGATGACTATTGAATTAATTTGTGTTGGCAAAATAAAAGAAGAATATTTTACTTTAGCGGTGAAAGAATACTCAAAGAGAATAAAACCATATGCTACTTTAAAAATCAATGAAATTAAAGAAATTACAAGTAATGAAGCGGTAAAGAACTTATATGAAGAAGGTAAAGATATTTTAAAAAGTATTGATGATAGTGACTTTGTAGTGACATTAGAAATAGAAGGGAAAATGCTTGATAGCGTTGAACTAGCTGATTTTGTTTCCCGTTATTTTACGTATGAAAATCGCAAACTTGTTTTTGTGATAGGAAGTAGCAATGGTTTATCACCAGAAGTTAAGAAGCGTAGTAATTACAAGCTAAGTTTTTCAAAAATGACATTTCCTCATCAACTGATGAGAGTTATTTTTATGGAACAATTATACAGGGCTTTGTCAATAATTAATAATATAAAATATCATAAATAAAAGGAGGTGCTAGTGTGGCATTTGAGTTAGTCAGTAAGTATAGCGGAGCAGGAGATCAAGTTAAGGCCATAGAAAAGCTTACCGAAGGAATAAACGATGGCTTGCATGCTATGACTTTGTTAGGTGCTACGGGCACAGGAAAAACTTTTACGATTGCTAATGTAATAAAAAACACAGGTAAAAAAACTATTGTTTTAGCTCATAATAAGACTTTGGCTGGACAGTTATATAGTGAGTTAAAAGGATTCTTTCCTAATAATCATGTGGAGTATTTTATTTCATACTATGATTATTATCAACCAGAAGCATATGTTGCAAGTAGAGATTTATATATAGAGAAAGACGCTAGCATTAATGATGATATTGATCAAATGCGCCATAGTGCAGTTAGCAGTTTACTAACTTATGATGATGTAATTGTTGTAGCAAGCGTTTCTTGTATATATGGAATTGGTGATCCTAATGATTACAAGGAAAGTATGATTGTTTTAAAAGAAGGTATGTCAATTAAACGTAACTCTTTGTTTGAAAAACTTATTCAAATGCAATATGAACGCAATGACTATGATGTTTCACGAGGAACTTTTAGGGTTCGGGGAGATACGGTTGATATCTTTCCCACATATGAAAAAGGTGAAGGGATTAGATTAGAATTCTTTGATGATGAATTAGAAAAAATTAAGATTATTGAAAGTGTTTCAGGAAAAGTTATATCATCTAAAAGGATGATTACTATTAATCCTGCAACATTGTTTTCAGTAAATAGTGATAAATTAAAAGAAGCTATAAAGCGAATTAAAGATGAAATGGAAGAACAAGTAAAATATTTTGAGGAAAAGAAACTTCTTCTTGAAGCTGATAGAATTCGCAAAAGAACTATTTACGATATGGAAATGCTAGAAGAAATAGGATATTGTAGTGGTATCGAAAATTATTCAAGGCATTTAAGTTTGAGGCAAGAGGGAGAAAGCCCATACACTTTGCTTGATTTCTTTGGCGATGATTATTTACTAGTTATTGATGAGTCTCATGTGACTATTCCTCAGATAAGAGCAATGTATAATGGTGATAGATCACGAAAAATGAGTTTAGTAGACAATGGTTTTCGTTTGCCTTCTGCCCTTGATAATCGTCCTCTAACGTTTGATGAGTTTGAAGAGAGAATTAGACAAGTAATCTTTGTAAGTGCAACTCCGGGCGAATATGAGCGTAAAAACGGCGAAATTGTCGAACAAATCATTAGACCAACAGGTCTTCTTGATCCTATTATTGAAGTAAGACCAATAAATGGTCAAATTGATGATTTGATAAAAGAAATTAGGGAACGTAAAGCTAAAAATGAACGTGTTTTAGTACTTACTTTAACTATTCAAATGAGTGAAGACTTAACTAACTATTTAAAGGATTTAAATATTAAAGTTGCCTATCTACACTCAGAAATAAAAGCTTTAGAGCGTTTGGAAATTATTCGAAGTTTAAGACAAGGAGTATATGATGTTTTAGTCGGAATAAATCTTTTAAGAGAAGGTTTAGATATTCCTGAAGTTTCTTTAATAGCTATTTTAGATGCAGATAAAGAAGGATTCTTACGTAGTACAACTTCACTTATCCAAATTATCGGTAGAGCAGCTCGTAATGCTAATGGTAAAGTTATAATGTATGCTGATAAAATAACTGATTCAATGAATTATGCTATTACTGAAACTAATAGACGAAGACAAATTCAAGAAGAATATAACCTTAAAAATGGGATTACTCCTCAAACTATTTATAAAGATATTGGTGATTTGATTGTTATCACGCAAACTGAAGCAATTGAAAAAGATAATGTTAATCTCAATGATATGACTAATATGAGCAATTTAGAAAAGAAAAACTTAATCGAAAAATTAGAAATACAAATGAAGAAAGCTGCCAAAGAATTGAACTTTGAGGAAGCGATGGCTTTAAGAGATTTGATTCTTGAAATAAAAAGTGCAGGTACAGGTGAATAATGAAAAAAGTAGTTGTTGGCTTAAGTGGAGGTGTTGACTCTGCTGTAGCTGTAATAATGTTACAAAAACAAGGTTATGAAGTTGAAGGTATGTTTATGCGAAACTGGGATTCTCTTTTAAACAATGATGTTTTAGGTAATCCTCATACTCTAGACTCCGTATGTCCTCAGGAAGTGGATTATATAGATGCGGTGAAGGTCGCCGAAAAGTTAGGAATTAAACTTCATAGAGTTGATTTTATTGAAGAATATTGGGATAGAGTCTTTAAATACTTTCTTGATGAATACAAACATTATCGTACTCCTAATCCAGATATTCTATGTAATAAAGAAATAAAATTCAAAGCCTTTTTAGAAAAAGCAATGGAAATGGGCTATGATTATATTGCTATGGGTCATTATGCGAGAATAACTCATAATCCTTTAAAAATGTATAAAGGATTAGATAGCAATAAAGACCAAACATATTTCCTTTCACAGCTCTCAAAAGAACAGCTTTCGAAAGCTTTATTTCCGATTGGCGATTTAACAAAAAAAGAAGTAAGGGAAATTGCTAAGGAATATGGTTTAGATGTCGCTACAAAGAAAGATTCAACTGGTGTATGTTTTATTGGCGAGCGTAACTTCAAAGCCTTTTTAGAAAACTATTTACCAGCTCAAAAAGGAAATATGACAACTTTAGATGGAGAAATAGTAGGCACACATGATGGACTTATGTACTATACTATAGGACAAAGGCACGGCTTAGGTTTAGGTGGCGAAGGTGACCCATGGTTTGTTTTGGGTAAAGATGTCAAACAAAATATTTTGTACGTTGGTAGGGGAGGGAACAATGAATATTTGTACTCTAACAGATGTATCGTCAGCAATATCAACTGGTTAGGAGAACCATTTACCAAACGTAACATAAATGTAAAATTCCGTTATCGCAGTTCAGATATTCCTGCTGAAGTAACAAATTTAGGTGATGGAAGATTTGAAATATATTATCCTCAAATGTTCAAAGCAGTAACTCCAGGACAAGCAGCAGTCTTCTACGATGGTGATGAACTATTAGGTGGCTCAACTATTGATGAAGTATATATGAATGACGAAAGAAGAAAATACTAGAGATGGAGAAAATTACTGGAACTGTAGAGAAGGTATTATATCAAAACGAAGAAAATGGTTATGCTGTAATAAGAATTAAAATTAACTATTCTGACAAGAAAATGGCTAAATATAAAGATCTTTTGTATACTAATTTGTTATCTGTAACATGCTATTTTGATCGAATACCAGTAGCTGGGGAAGAGATTGAATTTACTGGTGAGTTTGTTGAGAGTAAATATGGCTTACAGCTTAAGGCTAGTAAGTTTTCCCGCATTAACACTGATACTTTAGAATCGGTTATAGCCTATTTATCGAGTGACTACTTTCCAGGAATAGGTAAAAAAATAGCCCAAAGGATTTTTGAAACTTTAGGAAATACTTGTTTGGAAAGAATAAGAAAAGATAAAACAGAACTAGATAAAATAGAAGGATTAACAGCTATTCAAAAAGATACAATTTATGAAGCATTAGTCAATAACCAAAAAAGAGAAAAAAACACTCTTGATTTTATTGAATTGGGCTTTACAATTCAGATGGCCCAAAGAATTATTTCTTCTCTCTCAAATAATGAAATCGAAGAAGTTAAGAAAAACCCTTATCTTTTAATAGATAAAGTTGAAGGAATTGGTTTTCAAAAAGCAGACAGAATAGCCTACTTAATGGGGATTGAAAAAAATGATCCGATAAGAGTTAAGTTTTGTATAAGATATATTCTTAATATGTTAACTTTTGAAACAGGCAATTGTTATATCGATAAAAAAAACTTATACACAAGATTATTAGAATTTTCTGAAATCGAAGAGGGTAAATTTGAAGAGTATTTAAAACTTTTAATAAGTGAAGGTAAAATAGTAGTTGAGGAAAATGATGTTTATGATTATTACTTATACGAAGCAGAAGGAAAGCTTGCTGCTTTAATATCTTCAAGAATTGTCCATAACGATGGAAAAGTATCAAAACAAAAGATTAATAATGCCTTAAAGAAAATCAAAGACTTACGAAAAATAGAATATAGTCCTAAACAAGAAGAAGCTATAAAGAGAGTTTTTGAGGAGAAAATAATGGTTATAACTGGTGGACCAGGAACAGGTAAATCAACAATCATTCGGGGAATTATTGATATGTATAAAGTTATATATCCTAAATCAAGCATAACCGAAGATGTATTTTTGCTAGCTCCAACAGGAAGAGCCGCCAAAAGACTTACCGAAGTAACAGGCGAAGATGCCCAAACGATTCACCGCTTTTTAGGCTATGATGGAAAAGTATTTCGTAATAACGAACGCAATCAAAGAAGTGGGAAAATGGTTATAATTGATGAAATGTCAATGGTTGATGTTATTTTAGCTTCTAAACTATTTGAAGCTTTAACCACTAATACCAAGATAATCATTGTTGGTGATGTTGACCAAATTCCTTCGGTTTCGCCTGGAGATGTTTTGAAAGATATTATCAAAACTGAAAAAGTACCAACTATAAGATTAGATAAGATTCATCGTCAGGCTCAAGACTCAACAATTATTCGTTTGGCTCATGAAATTAATAGTGGTAAAATACCATTAGATATAATGGATAAAATGCCAGATCGTAGCTTTTCTTATATTGTTGAAGATGATTTAATAATTGAAAACTTAAAGAAAATAATTCATAAAGCTATAAGCCAAAAAATGACTCTTCTAAAAGATATCCAAGTATTAATTCCTATGTATAAAGGACCACTAGGAATAGATAATATTAATAGAATTTTACAAGATGAATTCAATCCTCTTACAAATTCAGAAGAAATTATTTATAACAAACAAAGATTTCGTATTAATGATAAAGTTATTCAATTAGTAAATAGAAGTGAAGATTTTGTTATGAATGGTGATATTGGCTACGTTGAATCCTTCAAATATAATGGTAGTAACATTACTGGGATGTATGTAATGTTTGATAGTGGAATTGTGGAGTATAGCAAAGAAAATTACGACGAACTAAAACTAGCTTATGCCATATCAATCCATAAGTCACAAGGTAGTGAATTCCTCACAACAATAATTGTCTTTTCTCGAAGTTATTATATAATGCTTAAAAGAAGGCTTTACTATACGGCTATTACAAGAGCTAAAAAATATCTAATTATGATAGGAGACTTTGAAGCTTTACGAACAGCAGTAAATAATACTGAATATTCAAGAAATACTAAATTGTGTCAAAAAATATTAGAATCATTGTCATCATATGAAGAAAAACTGCATAAATTCACTGATTAAGGGCAAAATAATAATATAAATGCCAAGTGAGGTGAAAGAATGAAAAAGGCAATAGCATATATGATGATTGGTGCCGCCACATATGGTGTAGTTAGTATGATGATTTGTAATAAAAACTCAGTCGAAAGAAAACTAAAAAAACTTAAGAAAAGCGGAATGGACGCTTACAATAAAGTGAAAGCAATATTTTAAATCGGTGTAACAAAAGTTACATCTTTTTTAAAGCAAAAAAACCAAAAAAATATAATATATAAGTAGGAGGATAAAACAATGAGAATAATAAAGCAAAACAAAAAAATCATTATTACTTTAGTTTTAATTTTAGGACTTGTTTTAGCAGGTATACTTTTAAATAGCAAAGAAGAAACATATTATGAAACAGATAACAAAGTAATGATTTATGTTCAAGGGGAAGTTAACTATCC
The DNA here is from genome assembly GCA_964389905.1 of uncultured Coprobacillus sp. Taxonomy (GTDB): domain Bacteria; phylum Bacillota_I; class Bacilli_A; order ML615J-28; family CAG-698; genus CAG-698. Next base: position 7,367 of record CAYMGD010000048.1, read on the forward strand.
TGGAACATATATCCTTTCATCAAGCGATAGAGTAGAAGATGCTTTAAGAGTGGCAGGTGGAGTAACCAGATTAGGAGATGATACTAAAATAAATTTAGCAGATAAGGTTTATGATGGTATGAAAATAACAGTATCAAAAAGCACAGAAAAAAACATGATAAATTTAAATGATTGTACCGAAGACGATTGGGAGTGGCTAAAAACTCTTTACAGCCTCACAGCAACTCAAATCAAAAAAATAGTAGCTTACTCTAATGAAATAGGCTTTAAAGAAAAAGATGAACTAGTTACTGTTCTTGATATGAAAGAAAATGTTTATAACAAGATTAAAGAATACCTCATTATTTAGAGTATTAATAAACAATTATCTTTATGTTGCTTTCAGCATAATTATTCTAATAATTGCTTTAAATAGTCTTTATCTTTTTATTTTATATTTCATCTACTTATATTTTATTTATAGAAGAGAAAAAGAATTATTAAAAGTTATATTTGTTATAGATGTATTAATCCTTATCATATATTTTATTTATAAACTAACAATAAAAGATTTAGGATTAGATTGCTTTGAAGGAATTGTTTGTGCAATTGAGCGAGGTGATAACAAGAATAAAATAGAAGTAACAAACTTTTTCAAACGAGTAATAGCTTATGATAAATCATTTACTAATCTAAAGATAGGCGATAAAGTAGTCATTAGTGGACAAAATGTTGCTTTAAGTAAAAACCATAATGAATATGCTTTTAATTATCAAAGATACTTATTAAGCAAAAAAACAGTTTCAATAATTAACATCGAAGCAATAGACGTTAAGAAAAGTATTAATATCTATACTTTAAAAAGATATATTTATGATTACATCGAATATTTCTTCAAAGATATGCTTTCAGAAAGTTATATAAAGGGATTTCTTTTTGGTGATACATCTCTTTTCTCTGAAGAAGTAAGTCAAAGCATTCAAACAAATAGTATATCTCATCTTTTTGCTATTTCAGGGCTTCATATTAGTATTATCATAAGTATTCTTGAAAAGATTCTGACAAAAATAATAAAAGATGATAAAAAAAGAGAAAATATAATTTGTATTGTTATTGCCTTATATTTGTTAGTTAATTATTTCGCAGTATCCATATCAAGAGCTATTGTTATGTATTATTTAAAAATATTTAGTAAAAGAAAAAATCTAAAGTTTTCATCTTTAGATATCATATCAATTACATTTACTTTCTTTCTTTTACTTAATCCTTTTCTCTTCTATAGCATAAGTTTTCAGTTAAGTTTCTTAGCAAGTTTTTCAATTATTTTGTACTCTGAAAGTATTAAAGTATTACCAAAGAAAGATATAACGTCAAATAACATTATCAATAATTTAGTTATGACAGTATATGTTCAAATAATGACCTTTCCTATGACAATAAATATGAATAATTCTTTTAATCTTCTTTCTCCTTTTGTGAATATCATATTTATTGCTTTAGTATCATATATAATATTACCGATGTCTTTTTTAACTTTTTTCTTTCCATTCGGTAAATATGTATATGAATATATCTTAAAAACTTTTGAGTTTTTAAATGTTCAATTTGCAAGGTTTAGCATTAATATTACGTTGCCTTCAATGACTGTTATCGCTGGAATAATATTTTATGTGTTATTGTATCTATTAATAAATAATTACAAAAACTTCAAAATATATTTATTATGTTTAATAGGAATATTTGTTTATTACAATAAAGCAAATTTAAATATAATGGGGAAAGTTGCTTTTATAGCATTACCTGAAGGCGATGCAATTGTGATAGATTTGCCGCTTAACAAAGGAATAGTGCTAATAGATACGGGAGTAAGTACAACAGATGATATGACAAATTATTTGAAAGCTTCGGGCATAAGAAAAATTGACTATTTGGTGTTAACTCATAATCATGATGACCATAACGGAAAAGCAGGAGAAATTTTAGAAGAATTTAATGTGTCCAAAGTTATAGTTAGTGAATATGATAATAGTAGATATAGGTACACTAATAAAACAATTATTGTACGGGGCGGAGACAAGTTTCTTTTAAATGGTTATGAGTTTAATATTTTAGCACCAAACGAAAACAAAAATACTAACGATAATGGAATAGTAATATATACCAAATTAGGATCTCTAAAATATTTATTCTTGGCAGATGTTGGAAAAGAAGTCGAAGAGGCACTTCCAATAATAGATGCTGATATTGTAAAAGCGGGACATCATGGCTCTTCCACTTCAACGAGTCCTTCGTTTTATAGTAAAATAAATCCTCAATACGTGATTATTACCTCGGGATATAATAATAAATATGGTTTTCCTCACAAAGACACCTTAAACACATTAAATGGTAAAAAAATATATCGAACAGATGAAGATAATCAAATAAATGTATTATTTACAAGTATTGGAAGTATAGTTTATAAAATTGGGTAAATAATATTCTTGTCCATTAGAGAAAAATTAGAAGTTATAACTTTAGGTTTTTCTTATAATGTATATATATATCGGCTGGATTTTATTTCTAGCCTTTTATTTTTATTTAATGTCATCAATATATTTTACTTCAAAATGGTTATAAACATAAATAAAAGAAAAATAGCCAAATAATAAGTTTTAAAAATTTATTATTTTATTTATGGTTAACATGTGATATAATAAACATAAATAATCAAGAAAAGGAATGTTTATGGCTAATAATAAAATATACTTATATAAGGGTGATGAAAAGTACTTAACAAGTGCTAAAATTCAAAGGGTTATAAAGGAAAGTAAAGCAGATGAAATAAATATAACAACATATGACTGTTCTGAACCAAACCTTGAAAAAGCTATTTTTGATGCTCTTACACCAGCTTTTTTAGGTGGCAATAAAGTTGTTATTATTACTAATCCTATTTTTCTTACAAGTGAAAAAAATGCTAGTATACAAAATACTAAACTTTTAATTAACTATCTTGAAAAGCCTTGTGATTCAACATATTTAATAATAAATGCAAGTGGAAACAAAGTGAATGAGAAATTAGATGTAACCAAAGCTCTCATGAAAAAAGCTTCTGTTGTAACAACAAATGGTATCAGCGAAGTGGAATTTCGTGGATGGCTTGAACGCGAATGTTCAGTACAAAATGTGAGCATTGATAAAAATGCAATATCAATTATGTATAAAGCCTTTGGTTCTAATTTAGAAGAAACGAAAAATGAAGTTGATAAGTTAACAAGTTATGTTGCTTCTGGTGGTAAAATAACAGAAGAAACATTAAAAAAACTTATGAGTAAAGGTAATAATGGTGATGTTTACGAACTTGTTAATGCTCTTTTGAAAGGTGATAAAGATAAAGCTATCAATTTATATCTTGATTTAAGTAAATATCAGAAAGATACAAGTTTTTTTATTAATGTTATTTCTAAATCATTTAGAGATAGTTATTTAGTAAAATCAATGGTCGAAAAAAAATATAATCAAAATGATATAAGTGTCAAAATGAATTTAAATTCTAATAGAGTATATTATATGATGAAAGATGTTTCTAATATATCATTGGAGACAATTGAAAATTACATCAAGAAACTTGCTGAATTGGATTATCGCATAAAAACTGGTTTAGTCGATAAGAAAATAGGTTTCGAAGAGTTTCTTTATGGGATTTAATAAAATATTGATAGGTAGGTTAAAGTAAACAACAATGAGAAAAAGAAGAATTAAATTTGATGACAGAATTATCATAAAAATGATATATCTTTTGATTATTATTGGGCTTACATATGTGAAAAGATATATAATATCTAGCGATGATTTCACTCAATATGTTCTAATCTCAGTTGTTATAATTATTTCAGTAGTGTTATTAATGAGTTCTATGAGTTATGGATTGACATTTAATTATCGCCGAGAAGTTGTTAAGATTCTAACAACGACAAATTATGAAATAATTAAAATGGACGAAATAAAAACAATGGAATTTATTGAAGTTGAAAAAAATCGTGTGAAGAAGTGTACTTTTCTTTCCTCTATTGAACCAGCGATAGGACTGTTTCCTAAACTAAGAAAAAATGTGTATCGTAACGGAAAGATATTTAAATTTATTATTACTAAGAAAAATGGTAAAATAATTGAAATTTATTACGGTAATCTTTTTAAGGCTAAAAGCAAAAGGAAAGTTGCAAGGAAAGAGATGAAAATAAGAAAAGCTATTAAAGAGTTTAATGAATTTAAGTATAATAAATACTTTAAAAAATAAAAAAGGGGCTGTAAAAAAATAGCCATCAAAAACAAAAATAAAAGGCGTTAACTAGTA
>CAYMGD010000049.1:0-11458 GCA_964389905.1 uncultured Coprobacillus sp.
TATAGGAAAATTATTGCTTGTTTTTTACGTGTATAATTTTGATGCGGAATTAAGGATTAATATAACCATATTTTGTATTATTAATTTTGTTTGTATGTTCATTATATAACTTTTTTGCTCCTTCTTTTATTTGCTTTCCTTTGCCTTTCCAAGCTTCATAATCAGATTCAAATTCTTTATTTAATATTATTAAAGACAATTTGTTTACAATTACAAAACAAGCATATTTAAGTTCATTATATTCATTTTTAGAAGCTAAATTAAGTACTTCTTTAAACTTTAAAATGCTCTTATATTTGATTATTTCCACTAACTTACTTCGATATTCCACATCTTTCACATCAATAAATTTATATCTTTTTATTGTTGTGATATATTCAGCTAAATAATATAATGTGCTTTTGTATTTTGGTTTTTCAATATTTTGAGGATTATTTTTTAAGAATGCTAAAGAGATAAAAATATTATTCTCTTCTCCTAACATATAATTTAATTTTAATTTACCAAATGATAAATAATCAATCCAACCTTTAGATAAAAAATCACTAATAAAATAAATTCGTAAAGTGATATTTTCGTTAATTAAATCTATTTTATAATCTTTTGAGGAAAAGATTTTAAATATATATGGTCCATAATAGCCATTTACTTTACCAGGAATAAAGATATATTTTTCTTTATCAATTGTTTCTTCTAATATTTTTTCTAATTCATCAATTGAAAGATTATCTACATTTTTCTTCTTTTTTAAAAGATAATTTTCTAGATTTTTCCTTAGTATTTCTTCACTTTCATCTATTTTTTTATAAAATGTTTGATGATAATATTTAGCATAAATCTCTAGTAGTTCTTTTATATCTTCTTTTTTTGTTTCATCTTTTGTATGTTTTTTATTTAAATATTTATTACTGTAATATTTCTCATTTTCAAATACTCTTTTGTACTTTCGATATAATCTTTCACATTGAGGAAATTTGCTTAAATATTCTATTGCTTCCTTTAGCATTCCATTTGAAATTAATCCAAAGAAAATATTTTTTTCATATTCAGCCATATATAATTCTCCTAATATAGTATTTATAAAATTATAACAAAAAGAATTTAAAAAAATTGTAAAAAAAAGAAGAAACTATTATAAGTCTAATTTTATATAATAATTTCTTAATAACATTGTACTGAAAATTGAATATTATTAAAGTTTTTTTCGGCTAAATCTGATTTTTTTATGTAAAAATAAATCATTCCGCTATCTCCAAACATCCATTCAAAATCATCTTTTGAAATTGTACCTAACTGAAAAAGTAAAATCCAATCTACTGCATGTTTTTCGATATCTTTTTCAACTTCTTCTGGTGTGTTTTGATAACTTTCAGAATCTCCACAATTTAATCCTCGATTAATGCGTTCACATTCGGTAAGCATTTCATCTTGAATTATATTTGCATAGCCTAATAATTTATTTACTTCTTCTTCGTCTAAATTGATTCCTAGTTTTTCTAACACTTTATCGTAATCATCCCATTCTGGTTCAGAGTTATCATATAATGCAAACTCTTCGTATTGAGGATAAGAATTTCTTGAATCAAAGCTTATGATTATCTCTGACATAATATATTCTTTTGATAAATTAGAAGGAAAGTTTTGCAAAGCAAAATCGTTATAATTTTCATAATAAAATACTCTAGCGGCACCTTTATCATCTACATCAAATCCCCAACGAGATGATTCACATTCATAAAAGAAATATAACATTCCTTTTGAGGGAAGTATATTATCTTTATCGAATGGTTTTACTTGCTCAAGATTTATTTGGCAAAGAAATGCTAAAGGACGTGTTATATTATCATCTTTACTTGTGAAAACTGGCCAAACAAAATCTTTAGGTAAATATGGATTCCCACCAATTTTACTATTAGATGGATGAAAAGTTTTTGGTCCGAAAAAATTAATTAAAATTTCATTTTTGTAAAGTTTTTTTACTATTTCTTTTAAGTTTTTGTTTACTTTATGTTTATTTAAAAGATTCTTAAATAGCATTTTACAATCCTCCTAAAAAAATAATCTATAAACTTATTTTATGATATTTCATATTTGTTGTCAATAAGGAAATGAAAAAAAGAAGAAAATCTTGTGACTTTCTCCTTAAATTTATTTAATAATATTTGCATGAGCTATATATGAGATATGGTCTCCAACTCTTTCCAAGTTGTTTGATAAGTTGATGAATACACTACTACTTTCAGGTCGGCATTCTCCTTTATTTAATCTTTCAATATGTTCTTTTACTAGCATTTTACGCATTGCATCAATTTTATCTTCTAAAACATCTATTTCTGATAAAACATCTGTATCTTTTTCCAAAATATATTTTTTAGTATTAATATGCATCATACTTATTAGTGAAAACATATCTTGTAGTTCGCATTTAACTCTATCTGAAAATACTAAATCTTCTTTGATTTCTCTATCAGTGTATTTAATAATATTATCAGCTAGTTCACTAATTCTATCGATATCACTGATTATATCATGTAATGAAGAAATAGTTGTTTCAGCATTAATATCTAAGTTCTTTGATGATATGAGAATGCAGTAGTTAGTGATTTCTTTGCCTAAAGCATTGACTTTTTTGTTTTCTTTTTGTACTTTAGGAATATAAGTGCTATCTCTTTCAATGAAACCAAATAAAGAATTTTTTAGTGATTCAACAGCAATATCAAGCATATTCATTGTTTCTTTAATTGCTGATTCAATTGCTACTGATGGTGTCATAATTAGACGCTTATCAAGATATGTTGAATTCTTTTCCGTTTCTTTTTCAGGAATAATAATTGTTGAGAGCTTTACAAGTACTTTTGTAAAAGGCAAGAATATGATGGCGCATGTTACATTAAAGAAAGTATGGAACATCGCAACTTGCGTTCCTGGGTGAGCAAATAATTGCTTCACAACATCATTCATAAAATTATCAAATATCATTAGGAAGATAAAGAATATTAACGAACCAAATACATTAAATAGTAAGTGAATAATACTTGCTCTCTTGGCATTTACCCCAGCACCTATTGATGAAATCAAAGCTGTGGCACAACTTCCAATATTTGATCCTAAAATTATGTATAATATTTCATTGTTTCCCGTTCCTATTTGGATTCCCGCAGCTGCCATCGAAATAAGAATCGCTGAAATAGCTGATGAGCTTTGCATAATTGCTGTTGCGGCAATTCCGATTAGAAATAGCAAGAAAGGATTAGTGATACTTGAAAATAACGCTTCAATGTGTCCACTTTCCTTTAGTCCTCCAATAGCACTGCTCATAAGGGAAAGGCTAACAAAGACCATTCCAAAGCCACAAATAGAATTTCCTATAGTTTTGGTTTTGTCGCTTTTCGCAAATATATTTATAAGCATTCCTACGCCAGCAAATCCTGCAAAAAACCCTGAGATATCGAACGCACCTAATGCGGCTATTTGTCCTGTTATTGTTGTACCAATGTTAGCACCAATAATTATCGTTGTTGCTTGGGCTAAAGTCATTATACCAGCATTAACTAATCCGACAACCATAACAGTTGTTAATCCTGAACTTTGAACAATCGCTGTTGAACCTGCTCCAATAAGCACACCAACTAATTTGTTATCTTGTGTTTTAAAGAATAGTTTTTTTAGCCATCCACTTGCCATTTTCTCCATATTCTCAGAAAGAATATTACAGCCAAGTAATAAAACACCTATTCCTGCTAGTAAGGCAAAAATCATGCCGACTATATCCATATATTAAAGTTCCTTTCTCAATTGAATAATTTCTTCTTTTTTATTAATTCGTATAAATTTATATTGTTCTTTTTGACTATAAACATTTCTGATATCTTTAATATCAGATGTTTTAAAGTAGACAATCTTATTATTAACAATAAATGCTTTGTTTACATTATCATAAACAAAAATGTATTTATTTTCCAATAAGAAATTGTTCGTATGTATTATGATGCTATTAAAATACCAGCTTAAAGGATAAAACTTTCCCAAAAATGCATATTTTTTCTTGTATATCAGTAGTTCTATAGGCCAAATAATAACTTCTATTATTACAATAGCACTGATAAAAACTAATAATAAAGGCGAAAAAATAAACATTAATAATAAGAAAATTAAACGCTTATATTTTTTCTTCATTTTAAGCTTTTTCACGTGCAAACTGAAGCAAGTATAAATTGTAATAACGGCCTTGTTTCTTCAATAGTTCTTGATGTGTTCCTTCTTCAACAATTTCGCCATTACTGAAAACATATATTTTATTGGCATGTTGGATTGTTGAAAGACGGTGAGCAACAACAATAACAGTTCCGCTTGCCATTATTTTTTCTAGTGACTCTTGAATTAGTACTTCAGTTTCAGTATCTATGTTAGCTGTAGCTTCATCTAATATTAATACTTTAGGTTTATGGACAATTGTTCTTGCAAAAGATATTAATTGTCTTTGACCAAGAGAAAAATTATTTCCTCTTTCACGAGTTTCTTGATAATAATTATTTTCTAATTTGTCAATAAACTTTGAAGCATTAACATATTCTGATGCTTCTTTTACATCATTAAATGTTATATTGTTTTCATTCATTTGAATGTTTGAATAAACAGTTCCACTAAACATAAAGACATCTTGTAACATTTCAGATATTTGCTTTCGCAAACATGAAAGTTTTATTTTTTTTATATCTACACCATCAATTAATATTTGACCTTTTTGTATGTCATAATTTCTAACAATCAAAGAAAGAATCGTTGTCTTACCACTTCCTGTTGCCCCAACAAAGGCGATTGTATCATCTTTATGAATGTGGAAAGAAACACCTTTTAAAACCCATTCGTTAGGAATATAACTAAACCAAACATCTTTAAATTCAATGTCACCTGTTATTTCTATGTCAATAGCATCTTCGGTGTCAACAATATTTGGCTCAATTGACAAAACATAGAAAATCTTTTCGGCAGCAGCAAAAGCTGATTGAAGTTCATTAAACTGGTCAGCTAAAGCTTGAATAGGATTAAAGAATTTAGAAACATATTGATAGAAAGTATATAAAATATCATATGTTACTGCAACAGTCGTAAAGCCTAAACTAAATTCAATTGCTTGATTACCTCCATACCATAAAACAATTGCCACTGAGATAATATACATAACAAATATTGAAGGTCTAAAAACACCAAATAAGAATGTTTGTTTTATTAAACTCTTTTTTAATTTATTATTTTTAGCTTTAAATTCATCAAATTTCTTATTTTCTTGATTAAATACTTGTGTAAGTTTAATACCTGAAATATTTTCAGCTAAAAATGAGTTCATTTCAGAGACATTAGAACGTACTTCACGATGTACTCTTCTTAAATATTTACGAAAGAAATATGAAAAGGCTAATATCACTGGAACAATTATTAATAAAATCAAAGTTAATTGATAATTTAAAATGAACATTGTAATGAAAACAAATATAATTGTTACAACATTTTTTAATAAATTTATCAGAATATCCGTATACATTGAGAAAAGGACATTCACATCACTCGTTGCTCTCGTAACTAATGCTCCTGTTGGAACTTCACTTAACTGAGCGTGTGATAAATTTTGAATATGAGCGAAAACATCTTCTCGCATTTTATAAATAATTTTATGACTCGTATAATGTAATGTCATTGTTAAAGCGTAACTTGCAATACATAATACAGCAATAATTATAAGTCCTAGTACCGCTAATAAAATTAATGTTTCAAGTAAAAATGAATCTTGACCTAAAACTTTTAGCGATACACCTATTAAATAAGGTAAAGCCAAATCGCAACTAACTGTAATTATCATAAAAAGGATAGCTAATAAATATTGTTTATAATATCCCTTCATATAATTATATAAATACTTAATTAAAACTTTTGTTGGAATAATTCTTTCAGGTTTACTCATTATCATTAACCTCTTTTTCTAATTCTTGTAAATATGCTTCATGAGCATATTCAGAATTTGATTGTAATAATTCTTCATGAGTTCCTACTCCTGTTATTGTTCCATTATTCACTACCACAATTTTATCTAAGTTTTGTAAAGTTGTTATACGATGAGCAATAATGATAGTTGTCTTGTTTTTTCTTTCTTTACGAAGGTTAGTTATTATTTCTCGTTCAGTTTCGGTGTCAACGGCACTTAAACTATCATCAAGGATAAGAATATTAGCATCTTTGTATAGTGCTCTAGCGATTGATATCCTTTGTTTTTGACCACCTGAAACAGTTATTCCTCTTTCACCTAAAATAGTATCGAATTTATCTTTGAAATCATCGATATCTTTTTTTACTCCTGAAATGCTTGCTGAAGAATAAACTTTCTCTAAATCAATATTTTCATATCCTTGTTCTTCGGAAAAAGCAATATTATTAGATATTTTATCGCCAAAAAGAAAATTATCTTGAGGAACGTAAGCAATACTATTTCGAACAGCTTTGATTGGTAAATGCATAATATCTATTCCATCAATAAAAAGTTCATTTTCATTAATATTATATATTCTTAAAAGCAAATCAACTAAAGTTGTTTTACCACTTCCTGTTGCCCCAATAATACCAACAAATTCACCTTTGTTTATTTGTAAATCAACATTTTGTAATACTTTAACGTTTGTATTAGGATAACAAAATGATAAGTTTTTATATTCGATTTTACCGCTTAAACTTGTTATATTTTGATATTTACTATCAACTAACATATCATTAATTTCTTTATCTTCATCAATAATTTTTGTAACACGATTTAAACTAGCTTTTCCCTTACTGCGCATATCAATTAGACGGCTTACAGCTTCTATCGGCCAAACTAAGGTTCCAAAATAAGCTGAAAACTTTATTAAATCACCAACAGAAAACTGAGCAGTGATTGTACCATTTTTGTATAAATAAATTAAATATCCACCGTATATAACTATACCAATATTTGTTATCGATAAAATAATTGTTATAATTATATTAAGTTTGACATTAAGTTTAGTCATTACTAAAGTAGAATCCATATTTTCAGTGTTATATTTAGAAAATAGTTTTACTTGTAATTTTTCTAAAACAAAGGCTTTAATAACTCCTATACCTGAAAAATCTTCTTGAACGAAATCACTTAATGCACCATACGCTTTAAAGTTATTTTCAGTTGCTTTAGTTATTTTTCTTCCTAATAAACTAGAAATAAAAGCAACTAAAAGTAAAGAAAATAATGAAAATATTGATAAAAGGATGTTTAATTTAAACATTTTATAAAGTGCCATAGCCCCAAGGCAAACAGCATCAACAAGCATCATTGTTCCTGAGCCAAATGATTGTCTTATCATAGTTAGGTCATTTGTATAAATTGACATTAGCGATCCTGTTTTATTTTCTGAAAAGAATCTTTGTGAAAGGTTTTGCATATTCTTAAATAATTTGTTACGCATATCACTTTCGACTCTTATTCCTGTTCCAAACAAGCAAATTCTCCACAAAAATCTACCAAAGAACATTATTACAGCTACAATTCCAAGCGATAAAACAAACTCTTTAAGCTGATTTTTAGTTAATGTTCCATATTGTAAGCCATCAACAATATCACCAACTATTTCAGGGATTTTAAGCTGAAAATAGTCGACGAGAAGCAAAGCGATAATTCCAATGATTAAAACTAATCCGTATTTCAAGTAATATTCATTTATATGTTTCCCAAAAAGCATAATTACCTCATTATAATATATATTTCAACAATTAATTCTATCATATTTGTATTAAATACGCTATAGTTTTTTATAAAAAAACATTTGTTAACGTTTACTTTTTTTGCAATTTTTCTTCCGTTTTCCTGAAAAAAATCACTTCATTTTCATGTTGACAAAGTTCATTTTTATATGCTATAATTTTCGTGCAAAATGGAGGTAAAAAATATGTACAACGTAAAAAAACGTGATGGCTCAATAGTCGAATTTAATTTAAATAAAATCAAAGCTGCAATTGAAAAAGCATTTAAAGCTGTAAGAAAAGAGTATACCGATGATATCATAGAAGTTCTTGCACTTCGTGTAACTGCTAATTTTTCTTCAAAGGTTGAAGATGGTATTATAAGTGTCGAGAAAATTCAAGATGCTGTTGAAATAGTTTTAATCCAAGCAAGTTATGATGATGTGGCAAAAGCATATATCCTTTACCGAAAACAACACGATAATATGCGTAAAGCCAAAGCTACTATCGTTAATTATAAAGATACTGTTAACAATTACTTAAAAATAAATGACTGGCGTGTAAAAGAAAACTCAACTGTTACATATTCAGTTGGAGGTTTAATTCTTTCGAACTCTGGTGCGATAACAGCTAATTACTGGTTATCAGAAGTTTATGACCAAGAAATCGAAAAAGCACACCGCGAAGCAGATATTCATATTCATGATTTATCAATGTTAACAGGATATTGTGCAGGATGGTCACTTAAGCAATTAATTTTAGAAGGCTTAGGAGGTGTTCCTGGAAAAATCACATCTTCTCCTGCTTCACACCTTTCAACACTTTGCAATCAAATGACAAATTTTTTAGGTATAATGCAAAATGAATGGGCTGGTGCCCAAGCATTCTCTTCTTTTGATACATATCTTGCTCCATTTGTAAAAGTTGATAACCTTAGTTATAAAGAAGTGAAACAATGCATCCAATCATTTATTTATGGTGTTAACACACCAAGTAGATGGGGAACACAAGCACCATTCACTAATATTACTTTAGACTGGGTAGTACCAAATGACTTAGCCGAATTAAATGCTATTGTTGGCGGAAAAGAACAAAACTTCAAATATAAAGATTGTGTCAATGAAATGGCGCTTATAAATAAAGCATTCATTGAAATAATGATTGAAGGAGATGCCAATGGCCGTGGATTCCAGTATCCAATTCCTACATATTCTATTACTCGTGATTTTGACTGGTCAGATACTGAAAACAATCGTCTTCTTTTTGAAATGACTGCCAAATATGGAACACCTTATTTTTCTAATTATATTAATAGTGATATGGAACCATCTGATGTACGCAGTATGTGTTGCCGTTTGCGTTTAGACTTGAGGGAACTTCGCAAGAAATCTGGAGGTTTCTTTGGAAGTGGCGAAAGCACAGGTTCTGTTGGTGTAGTTACCATCAATATGCCTCGCATTGCTTATTTAGCCGTAAATGAAGCTGATTTCTTCAAACGTTTGGAAGCACTTATGGATCTTTCCGCAAGATCGCTTAAAATAAAAAGAAATATTATCACTAAATTATTAGATGCTGGCTTATATCCATATACAAAAAGATATCTAGGAACATTTAATAACCACTTCTCAACAATAGGTCTTGTTGGTATGAATGAAGCATGTCTTAATGCAAAATGGATTGGTAAAGACTTAACAAACAAAGAAGCTATCGAATTTACAAAGAAAACTTTAAACTTTATGCGTAATAAGCTTTCTGATTATCAAGAAGAATATGGTGATTTATACAACTTAGAAGCTACACCTGCTGAATCAACAAGTTATCGTCTAGCAAAACATGACAAAAAGAAATATCCTAATATTATCACTGCTAGTGATGAAGGAAAGACACCTTATTATACAAATAGCAGCCACCTTCCAGTTGGTTATACAGAAGATATCTTTAGTGCTTTAGATATTCAAGATGAACTTCAAACTTTATACACTTCTGGTACTGTATTCCATACATTCTTAGGTCAAAAGATGCCTTCATGGCAATCATGTGCTAAACTAGTGCGTAAAATTGCTGAAAACTATAAATTACCTTATTATACTATTTCTCCTACATATTCTGTTTGTGAAAAACATGGATATATTCCTGGTGAAATATATAAATGTCCTACTTGTGGAAGGAAAACTGAAGTATACAGTCGTATAACAGGTTACTATCGTCCTGTTCAAAACTGGAACGATGGTAAAGCTCAAGAATTTAAAGATCGTAAAACATATGATGTTGATAAATCAAAACTAAAGCATGTTCAAAGCGAAGAAACAGAAACAAAATGTTCTGAAGAAATAACTGTTTCAAACGAACTTCTTCTCTTTACAACACCAACATGCCCTAACTGTATGATGGCCAAAACTATTTTAAATAAAACTGGAATCAAATATACTATTATTGATGCTACAGAAAATAAGGACTTAGCCAAAAAATATAATGTTATGAAAGCACCAACACTTCTCGTACCAGCTGGTAATCACTATGACTACTACGATAATGCTAGTGAAATTAAACGTTACATCGAGGAAAACAAGTAAATATGGCAAAACATTATGATACAATAATTATAGGAGCAGGCGTAGCTGGTATGACGGCTGCTCTTAACGTTTTAAGAGGTAATAAAAGTGTTTTGATAATCGAAAGAAATACCTTCGGAGGTCAAATAGCAACATCCCCAAAAGTTGAAAACTATCCTTCAATTACTTCTATCAGCGGTTTAGAATTTAGTGAAAAAATATTTAATCAAATACTAGAGCATGGTGCTGATTTTGAACTTGAAGAAGTTCTTAACATTTCTAAAGAAAATGACACTTTTACAGTCACAACGAATTATAATACTTACACTACCAAAGCTATCATAATTGCCACAGGTGTAAAGCATAAAACATTAAATATACCAAATGAAGCTGAACTTGTAGGCAAGGGCATATCTTATTGTGCAATATGCGATGGTGCTTTCTATGAAGGTGAGGAAGTATGTGTGGTAGGCGACGGTAATACTGCTGTCCAATATGCCATAATGCTTGCAAATATGTGTAAAAAGGTTACTATTTGTACTTTATTTGATAAGTTCTTCTGTGAAAAAATATATCTTGAAAGAATGAATACTAAAGAAAATATAGAAATTATTCATAATGTTAGCATAAAAAAAATAACAGGACAAAGCAAATTAGAATCGTGCACATTCGAAACAAGCGAAGGCAAAGAATTAATTTTAAAGCCTCAAGGATTATTTATTGCTATAGGTCAAATACCTGATAATAATAAATTTATTCCTTTTGTAGAAGTTGATAATAATGGTTACATAATAACAAATGAAAAATGTGAAACCAAAACTAAAGGTTTATATGCTATAGGTGATTGCAGAGTGAAACAAATTAGACAAATTACAACCGCCATATCTGATGGTGCAATAGCAAGTTTTAATGCTTTAGATTACCTTAACACACTATAAAATATTATTTTTGTCACTTTTAATAATTAAACATTTTTATTAATAAATTTTATCAATCTAATTTACGATTTCTTGTGACAATTTATTGTCAAGAATTCTTATGATGAGAATAAGGCCATAATTCAAAGTAAAAAACTTAGGAATTATGGCCTTTTATGCGTAAAACATTATACTATTTATTTTTTCTAATAAAGATGTTATTTTTAGGAATAGCTTATTTCTGTT
>CAYMGD010000050.1:0-10294 GCA_964389905.1 uncultured Coprobacillus sp.
TTGATTTTGACTGTAAAACTAATCAAAAATTATGTATTTTTTTACAGCCCCTTTTGTTATTAAATATAAAGATGGTTATACCGAAAGAATCAAATATAAATTTTATAGAATTTCGAGGGTGGAAGAAGGACAATTTAAAAGGTTGAAAAAGCAAATAAACAAGTTGAAAATTAACTAAATTGTAAACAGGATAAGCTGTGTAACACTTTGTAACATAGTATTATACAGCTTCTGTTTTAACTGGGATACCCAGATTAAATTAATTCTAAAAAATTAAAAATAGAGTTGCACTGGAATACTCCAGTTGAGACTCATCTATATTGGGTATCCTCACGTTACTATTCACCTGAATTATGTAGATGGATTTCACCAGATGATATTGAATATTTAGATCCTAGTAGTATTAATGGATTAAACTTATATTGCTATTGCTTAAATAATCTAATTTCATGTTAAGGATAGTATATTTAATTAGTGAAGTTTATACTTAAGGTAAATTATTATTATGCGATAACTCTAAGATTTTTCAAATACTAATTGCATAAAGTCTTAGATTGTGATAAAATTAAATCAAACTTAAAAATAAGTGAGGTTATAAAATGTTAGATATAAAGTTTATTCGTGAGAATCCTGAAATTGTTAAAGAAAATATTAAAAAGAAATTTCAAGATAAAAAGTTACCATTAGTTGATGAAGTTATTGAACTTGATGCTGAAATAAGAAAATTAAAGCAAGAAGGGGATGCTTTAAGACAAGAAAGAAATGTTTCAAGTCAAAACATTGGAAAACTTATGCGTGAAAAGAAAGTGGAAGAAGCTAATACAGCAAAAGCTAATGTTGTGAAAATAAATGAAAAACTTCTTGAAATAGAAAAGAAAGAAAACGAACTAAGCATAGAATTAAGACAAAAAATGCTTGTGATTCCAAATATTATTGATGCATCTGTTCCAATTGGTAAAGATGACAGTTTTAATGTTCAAAATGAAGTATTTGGTGAACCAAAAGTTTCTGAATATGAAATTCCTTATCACGCTGATATTATTGCTAAATTAAATGGTTTAGATAAAGAAAGTGCTGGAAGAACTTCGGGAAATGGTTTTTACTATCTTATGGGAGATGTTGCTAGGCTTCATTCATCTATGCTTTCATATGCTAGAGACTTTATGATAAATAAAGGATTTACATATTGTATACCTCCATTTATGATTCATAGTGATGTTGTTAATGGTGTTATGTCATTTGAAGAAATGGGAGCAATGATGTATAAAATTGAAGGTGAAGATTTATTCCTAATCGGAACAAGTGAACACTCAATGATTGGAAAATTTAAAGATCAAATTATTCCTGAAAAGAGTTTACCAATTTGTTTAACTTCTTATTCACCATGCTTTAGAAAAGAAGTTGGAGCACATGGCATAGAAGAAAGAGGAATTTATCGTGTTCATCAATTTGAAAAACAAGAAATGATAGTTTTGTGTAAAGCAGAAGAATCAATGGAATGGTATAAGAAGATGTACTCATACACAGTAGAATTCTTTAGAAATCTTGATGTTCCTGTTCGTACGTTAGAGTGCTGCAGTGGTGATTTGGCTGATTTAAAAGTTAAATCATGCGATGTAGAAGCGTGGTCACCACGTCAAAAGAAGTATTTTGAAGTTGGAAGTTGCTCAACTTTAGGCGACGCACAAGCTAGACGATTAAGCATTCGTACGAAGGGAAGTAGTGGTACTTACTTAGTTCATACACTAAACAACACTGTTTTAGCTTCACCAAGAGGATTAATAGCGGTATTAGAAAATAATTATAATGCTGACGGAAGCATTAATATTCCTGTAGCATTACAACCATATATGGGTGGACAAAAAGTTATTATGCCTAAATAAAAATATAGAGTTCCTATGATTGGGAACTCTCTTTTAATTTATATCTTTTTAGATACTTTATAGCCTAATTTTAATGCTACTGGCAATCCTCCAGTATAATCTTGCCATATCGTACAGGTATAAACATTTTTAAAAGGTGTTTCAAATGGCAATTTCTTAATTGATGATTTCTTAGTAAAAGCAAATGCCATATAAGAGCCTTTATAAAGATTATAATATTTGTTATATGTTAGAGGTGTCCATGAATCTAAGTAATGAATTTTTCCTTCTATGTTTGGATATGTCTTTTCTAAATAACTAATAATTGTATGTAAGATTGTTTCTTTTTCTTTTTCGTATATATCTTTAGGAAGTTTTTTCCAGAAGTCATAGTCGTTTTCATTTTGCATAACCATTATTTCGTATAATAAAGCGTTTTTGTCTTTATTTAAGTATGAATATTCTTTAATAATAACACGTTCATAAAAAGTAGTGCCTATTTTTGTTTTAGGAATTTCTATGATTTCTGTATTATTAATTAATTTGTTGGATAATTCAACTATAAATGCACCTTGAAAAGAAGAGAAGATAGGATAGTTTTTATTATTTAATTTTTTCTCATACATTTTTGGTAAACTCGTATTCAAAAGATTATTATAAGTGTAATCTAAAGAACTTGTTGCGATAAAAATATCTCCATAGTATGTATTGCCTTTATCATTTGTTATGCTATAAGCTTTTTTATCATTTGTATTTATTTTAATAATATTTTCATTATAATATATTTTGCCTCCTAAAGAAATATATTTGTTTAAAACATTTCTAGCAAATTCTTGCGAACCATTAGAATATATTTTTCCATTACCACTGCAAAATGCAGCATATGAGTATATTAATGCTAAGGATGAATATTCTTTAGGAAAATAATCGGTAAATAATTTACCTAAAATAGGTGTTTTGAATCTATTTGCTAATTCATTTAATGATAAGTTTTTATATTTTAGAATTGGATTAATATATCCTTTAATTTTTTGGTGAGGTTTTGTTTTTATGTTTATATTCTTAACCTGCATAATTACATTAATAAAAGAGTCAATTTCTTTTTTGTCGACTATCAGTGAATTATTAATTGATAATTCATACATTTCTTTTCTTGTTTTTTCTAAATCATAATATAATGATATGCTTTTTGAACCATAATTTGTTTTGTAAAAGTATTCTTCTTGATATAAATTACTAGTTTCGCTTAAGGCCCCTATACTTTTCCATTTTTTAAATAGTTTTGTATGCTGGTTTGTTCCTGTGAGCCAGTGCATGCAATTGTCAATGTAATAGCCATTACGCATCCATCCATTACAACACCCACCTGCTACAGCATTCTTTTCGTATATTTCAACTTTATATCCCTTTTTTAAAAGATTTATACCAGCAGTTAATCCTGATATACCCGCTCCTATTATTATAATTTTTTTGTTTTTGTTCATTGTTTTATTCCTTCCGTTTTGTTTATATTTATTATGCCCTATTTATGATAAAAATTACCTTTTTCTTTAAATTCTCTTTATCGAATACGTTTACATTTGGTATTTTATGTAAATCTATGGAAATTTTATAAAAAAAATAATATAATTATTCAATAAATATATTGGAGGTCAAGATGAAAAAAATATTTAGTTTATTATTTGCTTTTTTCTTAATATGTACACTTGTTGCATGTAATGAAAAAGAAGGCGATGTTGTTAAAGTTATTGATATTGATTTAACAGAAGAAGAGTATGCTTTTGCAGTGCAAAAAGGTAATACTGCTTTAAAAGATGATTTTAACAGTTTCTTATCAGAAATTAAAGCAAATGGAACATTTGATAAAATTGTTGCAAAATACTTTAAAGGTGAAGGAACAAAAAAAGGTTATGCTATAGCAACTGAAAGTGTCAGTAACATTGAAGAAAACTTTGTTGTTGCTACAAACTGTCCATTTGAACCGTTTGAATATATTGATACAAAAGATGGTTTAGCATATGGAATTGATATAGAAATTGCTTATGAATATGCTACTTCAAGAAATCTTAATTTAGTTATTAAAAATATAGATTTTGATACAATTTTAAATGAAATTTCAGTAGGTTATGCTGATATTGGTATGGCAGGAATGACAATTCGAGAAGATAGATTAGAAGTATGTGATTTTACTGATACATATTATTCAGCAAGTCAAAAGATTGTTGTTGCTTACGATAATACTGATTTTGATAATTGTAAAACTGCAAGTGATGTCGAAGAAGTATTAAAAAGTTTGAATAAAGAAAAAGTTGGATATCAAATTGGTACAACAGGAAATTGGTATGTTGCTGGTGATGAAGATTGGGGCTTCGATGGATTTAGTAACTTAACTCCAACAGGCTATAAAACTGCTCAACTAGCAATCCAAGATATTGCCAATGGATTAATATATGCTGTTGTTGTTGATGAAGCTCCAGCAGAAGCAATGGTTAAAGCTATAAATGATATTAACTAAAAAATGGGATAATTTTGTTAATGCTATAAAGCAAGAAACTTTTCGTGATATAATTATAACTGGTTTAAAAAACACTGTTGTTATTGCTTTATTAGGTTTATTAATTGGTATATTAATAGGTACTTTAATTGCTATCATCAAAGTTTCACCTAAATACAAAAGAGGTATAAGAATATTAGATAGAATTTGTAGCATCTATGTGGCTATATTTAGAGGCACTCCAATTGTTGTTCAGCTTCTAATTGCATATTATGTATTAGTTCCAACCTTAGGAATAAAAAATGTTGAGGCCTTAAATGTTGCAATCCTTGTTTTTGGCTTAAATAGTGCTGCATATGTATCTGAAATAATGCGTGGAGGATTAAATTCTGTCGACAAAGGCCAGTTAGAAGCGGGAAGAGCGCTTGGATTAAACTATCCTGTTACAATGCTTAAAATTGTTATTCCTCAAGCTATCAAAAACATTCTTCCAACTTTAGGAAATGAATTTATTTCTTTAATTAAAGAAACTTCTGTTGTTAGTTTTATAACTGTAATAGACTTATATACAGCTTTTAATATGATAGGTACAAATTTATATAGTGTTATTATTCCATATATTGTTATGGCACTAATCTATATCATTTTAGTTGTAATTATAACACTTCTAATAAGACTTATGGAAAGGGGACTTTCAAAAAGTGATAGACGTAATTAATTTAACTAAAGTATTTGATAAAAAGCAATTAGTGCTTGATGATATATCGGTTACATTTCGTGAAGGTGAAAATGTATGTATTATCGGTCCATCAGGTTCGGGAAAGTCTACATTTCTAAGGTGCTTAAATTGCATGGAAGATCCGACTAAAGGCAAAATTATTTTTGATGGTATTGATATAGCTGATATTAAAGTTGATATCAACGTTCAACGCCAAAAAATGGGAATGGTTTTCCAACAATTCAATTTATTTAATAATAAAACTGTTTTAGAAAATATTATGCTAGCTCCTGTTTATCTAAAAAAGAAGCAATTAAAAAAGGACAAAACATTTAATTTCTTTTTGCCATTAACTAACATATTTAGAAAGAATAAAAAGGTAAAAAAAGAAATAACAGTAACAAAAAAACAAATTATTGAAGAAGAAAAGAAAAAGGCTTTAGCTTTGCTTAAAAAAATTAACTTGGTAGATAAAGCTGATGCTTATCCTATAACTTTATCAGGAGGACAAAAACAAAGGATTGCGATTATTAGGGCTATAGCAATGAATCCTAAAGTTGTTTTATTTGATGAGCCAACTTCAGCTCTTGATCCTGAAATGGTTAAAGAAGTTTTAGAACTAATTAAAATTGTTGCAAAATATAACATAACAATGATTATAGTTACTCATGAAATGAATTTTGCCAAAGAAATTGCTGATAGAATTTTATTTATGGATAATGGTAAAATAGTAGAAGATGGCACTCCAGATGAGGTCTTTAATCATCCTAAAAATGAAAGAACAAAAGAATTTCTTAGTAAAGTATTATAAGATGAAATCGTAACAGATGAATCTATAACAGATAAATCTGTATGGTTTCATCTTTTGTTTATATTTTAAACAAAATTAGAAAAATTTTTCCTATTTATATTCATTTTTTATGAAACATATTGCTATACATAATAGGGTGAATTAATTCAATTTTTTTCTTGAATGTAAGTAAAAAATATGGTAAAATAGGAATAAATTAAATAATAATGAGGTTATCTATGAATATCAAAAAAATAATAATTTGTTTATTTCTTTTGTTCATTGTTGGAACTTTTATTTCCTGTGAAGAGGATAATGAAAAACTAACTGTTGGAGTTACTATTATTCCTCAAAAGACATTTGTAAATAAAGTTTGTGGAGATTTAGTAGATGTTGTTGTGATGGTACCTACTGGTTCAAGCCCTGAAACATATGAACCCAAACCTAAGGATATGGTTAAGCTTGATAAATCATATATCTATTTTACTATCGGTGTTCCTACAGAAGAAACAAATATTATTTCAGGTATTCCTAAGGATACTAAAATAGTTCATCTAGAAAAAGCTTGTTCTGAGAAATATGAAGATTTAACTTTTTCAACTGGTGGTAGAGATCCTCATATATGGCTTTCCCCAAAACGAGTTATTGTGATGGTTGAAACAATACGAGATGAAATGTCGAAAATAGATCCACTTAATCAAGAAATATATAAGCAAAATGCTAAAGCTTTTATTGAAGAATTAATAGTCCTAGATGGAAAAATTAAAGAGGCTTTAGAAGAATCAGAAGTAAAAGAATTTATTGCTTTTCATCCTGCTTTTGGATATTTAGCAGATGATTATGATTTAACAATGTATGCTTTAGAAGAAGATGGCAAAGAAATTACTACTAAACATCTAATGAATATGATTGATTTTGCCAAAGAAAATAATATTAAAATTATATTTTACCAGGAAGAAGTTGATAGCAGTCAAGCTCTATCGTTCGCTGAAGAAATAAACGGTGAAGCGATTATGCTAGAACCGTTATCTGCTGATTATGTTGATAATTTACTTAATATGGCTAAGAAAATTGCTTTAATCGAATAATATCTATAAAGGATAATGTGTGAAAGATAATAATGAATGAAATAATAAAAGTTGATGACTTAACAATTTACTATGGAAATAACAATAGAGCACTTGAAAGAATATCAGTTAATATAATGAGAAATGATTTTGTTGGTATTGTTGGTCAAAACGGAAGTGGCAAATCAACTCTTTTAAAAGCTATTCTTGGTTTAATTCCTGTTAAGTATGGTAATGTTTTGATTGATGGCTCTAGGAACAACAAAAATGTAAAAATAGGTTATGTTCCTCAATACTCACAAATGAATACTAGCTTTCCCATTACAGCATTAGATGCTGTAGCTCTAGGAACATTTGGTAAAGGAATCCATCCTTTTTCGTACCTTAAAAAGGAACAAAAGGAAATTGCTATGGCCAAATTAAAACTTTTACACGTTGATGCTTTAGCTGAAAGACAACTGACTGAACTTTCTGGTGGAGAGTTTCAAAGAATGCTAATTGCTCGTGCTTTGACAGTTGAACCTGAAATATTAGTACTTGATGAACCAACTGCTAGTATTGATGCTAAATCACGAGAAATGATTTATCAATTATTAAAAGATTTATCAGGTAAAATGACGATTTTACTTGTAACACATGACTTAGAAGAAGTTTTAAATATGGCTTCTAAAATTATTTGTTTGAATAATAAAGTAACATACTATGGAACATCTAATATAACAATAGATGATATTAATAAATTCTGTAATAAATGAAAGGTGATAGGAAGATGTTTTGTTCTATCTTTAAATATCAATTTCTTCAGAATGCCATTCTTGCAAGTATATTTGTAAGTATTATATGTGGTGTTATTGGAGTTGTAATTGTTGAAAAGAAACTAATAATGATGAGTGGAGGTATTGCTCATACAGCTTATGGTGGCGTTGGTTTGGCTTATTGGCTTAACTTTTCACCAATGGTTGGAGCGATTCTCTTCAGTATTTTAGCTGCTTTTGGCATTGGCTTTGTACGACATAAAAACAGTAAAAACCAAGATGTTTTTATTGCTTTGGTTTGGTCTTTAGGCATGTCATTAGGTGTTTTGTTTATTAGTTTTATGGATAAATATCCTCCTAATCTTACCACATATTTATTTGGAAATATTATTACTGTAACAAGGTCAGAAGTGCTAATAATGCTTGTACTGACTCTAATTGTACTCTTTATATTCATAATGTTATTTAATGATTTTAAAATGATTATTTTCGATGAAGAATTTGCAAAAGTAATTGGCGTAAAAACAACATTTCTTAATTATTTATTACTAGTAATGGTAGCTTTATCAATAGTAATTTTAATTAAAGCGGTTGGTATAATTTTAGTTATTGCTTTGTTATCTGTTCCAGCTGGTACAGCTGCTTTATACACTAATAAATTTAGCAAAAGAATATTTATTTCTATAGGCTTAGGAATATGCTATAGTCTAGTTGGTTTATTCTTTTCTTATATATTAGATATTGCCAGTGGAGCAACAATTGTTATCCTTGCCACAATCGTATATTTTGTTTCATATGCTATCACTAGTAATAACAAAATAAAAACGGTGGGGCTATTAAAATGAGGCCATTTAAATGAATAAAATATATGAAGATTTAATTGGATTATCTTCGCAAGAAACAAAAAAGTTTAATGAAAAAATAATTCCTAATATTTCTAAAGATTTGATTTTAGGTATTAAAATTCCTGAAATAAGGAAATATGCAAAGACCTTATCTAACGATGAGGCTTTTATATTTATGAAAAGTTTACCTCATAAGTCTTTAGAAGAAAATATTTTGCATATGATACTAATTGATTTAAAATGCAAAAGTATAGAAGAAGTATTTGAAGAATTAGATTCTTTTGTTCCATATATTATATCGTGGGCTGATTGTGATATTTTTCGCTGTAAATTATTTAAAAAGGGTAATAAAGAAATAATAAGGCAAAAGTTAATTTCATATGCTTTAGATAAACGTACATATGTGTGTAGATTCGGTATTGTTATGCTTTTAGACTACTTTCTAGGTGATAACTTTAATAGTAACGATTTAATGACAATTTGTAAGATAGATTATAGCTTTTTTGAAGATAATTATTATGTAAAAATGGCAATATCGTGGTATGTAAGTATGGCGATTGTAAAAAACTATGATGAGACTATTACAGTTTTAGAAAATAATATATTAGATGAATGGGTACATAATAAAACAATTCAAAAGTGCCTTGATTCTTTATGTTTATCGAAAGAAACAAAAGAATATTTGAAAACTTTGAGGAGAAAGTAATGAAGATTGTTGGTTTTGAAAAATTATCTTTGGTTGATTTTAATGATAAAATTGGTTCAACAATTTTTTTGAGTTCTTGCAACTTTAGGTGCCCTTTTTGTCATAATAGCTCTTTAGCTTTTGATAATAAAGACAATAAAGAGTTTTCTTTTTCAGAAATATTAGAATATTTGGAACTTCGCAAAGGCAAAATTGAGGCTGTATGCGTTACAGGTGGAGAACCAACACTTAATAGTGACTTAGAAACAAATTTATTAGAGATTAAAAAAAGAGGCTTTTTTATTAAATTAGATACTAATGGAACAAATTATTTGATGGTAAAAAGACTTTTAGAAAATAATATAATTGATTACGTTGCAATGGATATCAAGAATTCTTTCAAAGATTATTCTAAGACAATTGGAGTAAGTTTTGATAATAATAAAAAAGAAAACATTGAAAAAATGATTTCTTTTCTTATTAATAGTAATTATAATTATGAGTTTCGCACAACGCTAGTAGAAGAATTTCATCACGAAGAATCTATTAATGATATCTCTAATCTTCTTGCTGGAGCAAAAACATTATATTTACAAAAGTTTGTTTCAAGTGAGTTTTGCATAAATCCTAATTTGCATGAGGTTTCTGAAGAAAAAGCTTTAAAGTATAAAGAAATGCTTTCAAAAAAAATAGATAATGTTTATTTAAGAGGATATTAATTTTTTATTATACATTGTTTGTTTAATAGTTTATATTTTATAAAATATATTCGCTTTTTCAATATTTTTGCTATAAAAAATTATCAAAAAAATATTAAATTTCTTATTGACTATAGCTTAAATATATTATAAAATATACTTAGTAAGTATAGATAATAGCAAAATAAAGAACATAAGTATGCTAGCTTTCAAGACTTTATAAGATAATACATATTTATATTACCTTAAAGTAAGCCTAAAAATAAGAAAATACAAGCTCTCTTGAGGTAACTTAGGAGAGTTTTTTTGTCTAATTATTTATTATTATACTTATAAAATATATTATTAAAGGAGGATTTATGAACAAACAATTACTTTTT
>CAYMGD010000051.1:0-9967 GCA_964389905.1 uncultured Coprobacillus sp.
GGATGAAAGTATTATACCCCCCCCCCGAAATTGTTTTGTCAAGGGCTAAAAATTGCCACTTTCGTAAGCTTTTTTTATACAATAAAACCCCCAAATATCTTGGGAGTTTATCAATAATTAACTTATTTTATCTTATATAATATCTGTTGGTTTTTCTAACATTTCTTCTTTATGAAGTAATCTTAGTCTATCAGCAATCATCGCAATAAATTCTGAATTCGTAGGTTTGGTCTTATGGTAACTAATTGTATAACTGAATATGTCACTTATTGCATCTACATTTCCTCTTATCCACGCAACTTCAATAGCGTGTCTTATGGCTCTTTCAACTCTTGAAGCAGTTGTATTGAACTTTCTTGCTACTTCTGGATATAATATTTTTGTTATGCAGCCTAAAACATCAATGTTATAGTAAACAATTTTAATTGATTCACGTATATATAGATATCCTCTAATATGTGCTGGGACACCTATTTCATGCAAAACAGTTGCTATCTCGGTGTCTAAATCAAATGCATTATTAACATTTAGATTAACAGCGTTTACGTTTTGTTTCTTACTTGTTTTAAGATTGCTGATTATATCTAGTAAATTTGTTAAGTTAATTGGTTTAACAACAAAGTAATCAGCACCAAGCTCAGCACAACGTTGCATCACTTTATCGTTAGCAAATGCTGTAGTAATGATAATATGTTTAGGTTTGATATATTCTTTACTGGAATTAAGTTCTTCTAAAACTTTTATTCCATCAAGATTAGGCATAAAGATATCTAATAAAAGAACATCAACCTCTTTTGTCCTTAAAGCATTAAGTAAAGAAATACCATCACTAAATGTTCCTTTTACTTCTATACCCTTTTGTGATTTGAAAAATGAGCACATTGTTTGGACAATTTCATTGCCATCATCAGTTATAAATAATTTTAAATTTTCCATTGTTCTACCCTCCAAAAATTTATTACATATATAATTTATCTTGTTTTTCTTCTCTTTTCAAGTTTTTTCGTGATAAATTCATTAGAAATTATGAAAAGAAGCAATTTAACTAAAATTATTCTGTCTCATTACGTGAAGATTTGTCGAAAAATGTCGAATAGTAGGAAAAAGAAGGAATCACGTATAACTTGTCATAAATTCCACAAATACACCATATCCTGTTTTGGAATCATCAACTAAAACATGACTTACAGCACCAACTAAAATACCATCTTGAACAATCGGACTACCACTCATTCCTTGAATAATTCCACCTGTTTTTTCTAGTAATACTGGATCTGTCACTTCAAACTTAATACCTTTAATATTTGGTGTTGATTGTTTTTTTACTTCCGTAATGTTAATAGTAAATTCTTCTTTTTTATCGCCTTGAATTACTGTTGTAATTGTTGCTTTTCCAGTATGTACATCATCTTTTGAGCCTAGTTTAATTAAATCATCTGAGTTAATTAAATCATTTGAAATAGAATTATTTGTTATTGTACCAAAAACACCATAATCATTATTTAAAGTTATCGTACCAATTTCAGTACTATCCAAATATGCTTTCTTTTCACCAGGTATACCACGTACACCTTTTGTTATACCACTAACATAACTACGTGTCAAGATACCTGTGCAAGTCGTGCCGCTAACAGCTGAATGACCTAATGATGCAAATTTCTTACTGTCTTTATCATAATATGTCATAGTTCCAACGCCTAAAATATTATCTTTAACATATAAGCCTAAAGCAATTTTACCTTGATTATTGACATAAGCATTTATGGTTGTAATGATTGATTCATCATCACGATAAAGTTTCATGCTATGCTTACCTTCCCTTTTTACAATACTTTTTAAATCATCAACACTAGTAACTTTTTTATCATCAATCATATAAATAATATCATTTACTTCTATATTACTATTAGACCATGGTTTTACAGAACCATTTGCTGTCTGAACTTCATATTTACCAGTAACATAGACACTAGTATTAAGATTTAAGCCAATTGAATCGCCACCAAGAATTACAAAATCATTTATCTCACTAGCTTTAACAACAAAGTTTTTACCAGCAAAGCAAAGAATTGTAAAAGCAGTAACTAAGCATAAAACTAAAACTTTAAGGATAATATTTTTAAAAGTTAATTTTTCTTTGTTTTTATATATTTTAATCACTTCCTTTTATATTATTATTTCCCAAAAACAATAGAAAAAAAGATGTAATAATTGTATATTACACCTAATTAACTTAACAATTCCTTCGCCAAATTGATTGTTGCTTCTGTTATATTTCCTTTTGAAAGCATTAAAGCAATAGCTTTGACTCTTTCATCATAAGCAAGTTCTTCAATTTTCGTATATATTCTTCCTTCTTTTTCATTTTTAGAAATAAATAAATGATTATCACAAATTGCGGCAACTTGAGGTAAATGAGTAACACAAATAACTTGGTTATAAAGAGAAATACTCTTAATCTTTTCCCCAATCTTTTGGGCAATTTCACCACTAACACCAGTATCTATTTCATCAAAGATAAAAGTCTTTTGGAAATCTTTTTGCGTATTTATAGCTTTTAGAGCTAACATAAAACGAGAAAGTTCACCACCAGAAGCAATCTTAGCTAAACTCTTCATTGCTTCTCCTTTATTAAAGGAAACTAGAAAATCAACTTCATCTAAGCCATTAGGATAAAAGTTTACTGATTTCTTTAAAGATATATTTAAAGATATATTTTTAAGTTCTAAATCATCTAATGCTTTGTATAAATCTTTTTCTAATTTTTGAGCGTTAATTCTTCTTTTGTTACTTATATTATTACCAATTTCTTTAACTTCTTCAAAAGATTTATTTAACTTTTTCTGGATATCTTCAATGTAAAAATCAAAATTTGTTATTTCTTCTATATCTTTATTGATTTTATTAAGATATGCAATTAACTCTTCAACATCCATATGATATTTCTTTTTTAAGTTATTATACATATCTAAACGCATATTAACATTATCAAGTTCTTGCACATCAAAATCATCGTGGCTGATTAAACTATTTACTTCCTCGAACAAATCTTCAAGGTCATAATATTCATCTTTTAGCAAAGAAATTCTTTTTTCTAAATCTTTATGATATATTGCATTCTTTTCAAGAAAACTAATTGAATTAAAAATACCTTCTAAAATATTATTATTCTTATATATTTTTATAAACTCTTGATAGTTTTCAATAATCTTACCATGATTATTAAGTATTTCAAATTTTTCTTTTAGTTCATTTTCTTCGTTAATATTTAATTTTGCTTTTGTAAGTTCTTCTGATTGATATTTTAAATAATCAAGTTTCTCAAAAAGTTCATTTTTATTCTTTACTTTTTGATTATATTCTTTATTAATCTCATTATAGTTTTGTAAAGCTAATTTATAACTCGTAATTAAAGCATTAATTTCATCATCATCAATAAAAGAAAAATAGTTTTGGGGGTTAACAAGTTTCATTGAGTCAAATTGAGTATGGATATCACCCAAATAATTAGCAATCTTGCTTAATAAACTAGCATTAACAACTTCTCCATTAATTCGCGAAACACTTTTACCATTTTGGTATATCTCTCTTTTGATAACTAAAAAGTCTTCACAAGATATATCATATTCATTTAGAATATTATTTATTTCTTCATTATAAGAAGAAAATATACCTTCAATATATGCTTTATTCTCACCGTGTCTAACTAAATCAACTGATGCTCTATCACCAAATAGTAATCCTATTGCATCAATTATCAAAGATTTTCCCGCACCAGTTTCACCTGTTAAAGCAGTTAAACCTTTTTTAAAGTCTATTTGGATGTTATCAATAATTGCAAAATTTTTTACGTTTAGTGAAAGTAACATAATTACTCCTTAGATTGTATTTTTCTTACAAGTTTTATTAAATCATTAATGCTAATTTTGTTTTCTTCGCGTATTTTTAAAACGCTTCCTGTACCAACATAATTATTTAGTGCTAACGTATATATATCAATATTTAGTTTACGATTTGAACTTAAATACACTTTAATTTCAGAACCTAATGAACCTTGGCTAATAATATCTTCGTAAACAATAACTTTTGTCCCTTGTAGTTTATTAATAAGTTCAATATCTAGTGGTTTAATAAATAAAGCATTTATTATTCCCACATTTTCATTTTTTAAAGCTTCTTCTATTTCATCTAATACTTTTCCATATGAAATTATATTAATATCGGAAAGATCTTTTAAGATAAGCCACTTATATGGAGCAATATCAATATGAGATATTTCACATTTAGATATTTTACACTTAGGATAGCGAATGTAAAAAGGTTTATTTTCAGAAATTGCTAAAGAAATTAAAGCCTCAACTTCGCTTAAATTTCGTCCTTCAGCAATAACAATATTAGGTAAACCCATTAGCATAGATACATCGAATATACCTTGGTGCGTGTCACCATCTCCAGGAACAATGCCAGCTCTATCAGCAAGCATTATTACATGATTACATGACCTTGTTATATCATGATTAATCTCATCATAAGCTCTTTGGAAAAAGGTTGCATATGATACAACAATCGGAATAATACCATTACGAGATAGACCAGCAGCCATAATAATACTACTTTCTTCGGATATTCCAGTATCTGTGAAACGCTGAGGAAACTTTTCTTGAAGCTCAATAAGTCCTGCACCATATGTCATAGCAGGAGTAATGCAGAATAAATCTTTATTTTCAGTAAACTTTTCCAAAAGTATCTCCGTTACGCCTTCACCAAAAGTAATCAAATCATCATTATCTAGTGGTAATCCTGTTGCAATATCAAAGGGAGAAACCCCATGATATTTTCCAATTAAGTCTCTTTCAGAATATGAATAACCTTTTCCTTTTGTAGTCTTAATATGTAAAATTACTGATTCCTTTGAGTCCTTAGCAAATTGCATATATTTAATCAAATCACGGATATTATGGCCATCAATAGGTCCTATATATCTATATCCTAATTGGTTAAACAAAGATACATTACCATATACAAAACCTTTTAAAGCGTTACGAATTGGTTTAGGAGTTATTTTACGGAAAAAGCGATATGATTTTTTTATCCTAATACGATTAAAAACCTTAGCTAAACCTCCAGTATTTTTAGATATAGACATTTCATTATCATTAAGAATAATTATTCCTTTAGCCTTTTCTTGACTTGAAAGATAATTCAAGCCAGAAAATGATAAACCATTTTGAAATGAAGCATCACCAATAAAAGCAACAACTTCGCCAATATCTTTGCCCATTTCTTTGGCTTTCAAAAAGCCACACATAGCTGGAATAGATGTTGAGCTATGACCAGATTCAAATACATCATGAGGACTTTCTGAATACTTCAAAAAACCTTCTAAACCTCCATATTTTCGTAAACTATCAAATCTATTTATTCGACCAGTTAATATTTTATGCACATATCCTTGATGGCCAACATCAAAGATTAATTTATCATGAGGACTATCAAAAACATAATGCATTGCAATAGTAGCCTCAACAACGCCTAGATTAGAAGCTAAATGTCCTCCTGTTGTACTGATAGTGTCAATTAGGAAAAGTCTAATTTCCTTTGCAATTTCTTCAAGTTCACTAATACTTTTATTCTTTATATCAGCAGGAGACTTAATATTAACAATATGAGGATACTTTTCCATACATCACACGACCTTTATTATATTCTATTCATCAACTTTAGTAACAATGACATTTTTTGCTTCGTCAAGCTTTTGTTTGCATAATTTGCTTAATTCTAAGCCTCTTTTATATTTATTAATAGATTCATCAAGAGTTAAATTACCATTTTCTAACTCTTCAACAATTTCACTTAATTCTTTTAAATAATCTTCAAATTTTTCCATTTGTATTTTCCTTTTACTTTAATACTTTTACTTCTCTTCTACCATCATAAAATGATATAGTTAATTCATCATTTTCTTTTATATCATTGGATGATGAAATGACTTTATCATCCTTATATACAACTGTGTAACCCTTTTTCATAATATCTAAGGGATTAACTAAAGTTAATTTATCTAAAAGAAAAGAAAAATCTTTTATGTAAGTATTTATTCTTTTCTCATAACACTTATATATATTATTAGTAATTAAGTCTATTTTATCTTTTTCTAAAGATATTTTTTTAGGTAAATCAATTAAGTTTAATCTTTTTTCTAAAGAAGCTACATTTGAAATATAATTATCTATTTTTACTAAAGGACTATTATGTTTTAGTTTCAAACAAGTTTTTTCTAATTTTTCATTATATTCTTTAATAATATTATCAAAATTACGTAAATAATAATTATTATTAAGAATTTCCAAATCTTTTGTCTTATGATCAATTGTTTTTTTTAAGATTATATTTAATTTATTATTGACATTAGCAAGTGTTTGATACAAAACTTCTTTGTCAGGAGTAACCTTAACTGCTGCTCCAGTTGGGGTAGGAGCGCGGTCATCACAAACAAAATCACAAATAGTATAATCATTTTCATGACCTACACCACTAACAATAGGAATATCAAAATCATAAATTGTCTTAGCTAATATTTCATCATTGAAACAATTTAAGTCCTCAAAACTTCCTCCGCCTCGAGCAATAATAACCACATCAACTTTCTTGTCCCTGCTTGCTTTTAGAAGCGCTTTACACAAAGACTTAGGAGCATCACTTCCTTGTACTAGTGCAGGATATAAATATACTTTTGCCAAAGGAAATCTTCTTTCTATCGTACTAATAATATCATTAAGTGCATCACCAGTTGATGATGTAATTACACCAATGTTTTCAGAATACATTGGTATTCGTTTTTTATGATTACTATCAAATAAACCAATACTTTCAAGTCTTTCTTTTGACTCTAAAAACTTTTGATAGAGATATCCCTTACCATAATCTATAATTTCATTAACAATTAAGTTATAAGTTCCTTTCTTTGAGTAAGGAGTTATAGAACCTGTAATAAGCACTTTCATGCCATCTTTCGGCATAAAAGTAAGTTTATAAGCTATATTAGCAAATATAATACCAGATAGTTCGGATTCACTATCTTTCAAGACAAAATATATATGTCCTTTAGACACTCTTACATTTGATAATTCGCCCTTTACATAAACTACTTTTAAAGCAATATCAGTAGATAATTTATATGCTATATAATTATTAATAGCACTGACAGTATAATATTTATTCTCATCACGCATTACTTCTTCACTCTCTTAGCGATTTTATCAAGAACTCCATTATTAAACTTTGATGAATATAATTTATCTATTTCAGAATAATCTTTTGAAATATTAATTATTTCATTAATAACAATAGGTACAGGTGTACTAGTAAACATAAGTTCATATGTACCAATACGTAAAAGAGCTCTATCAACATAACTTAAGCGATCTAATGAATAGTTTTCAAGTGCTAAAGCAATATTTCTATCAATTGTACTCAAGTTTTCCTTCACACCATTTAATAGTTCATCAGAGAATGGATGATCATAGATTATTTCTTTTTCATCAGAACCTGTTTCTTGTATATACTCTTCTAACAATTCATCAAATAAATCAATATTATCATCATCATTTAATAAATCCAATTGATAAAGTTCTATCATTGCTTTTATTCTACTTATATTTCTTTTCATTTTAATGCTCCTTATACTATTTTATTAGCAATACTCATTATACCATATTTGCCTTAAATAAGCAATTAGGAATTCTAATGATTTTTGAAAGTAAAAAAGCCATAAATTAAAGCATTAAACTTTGGTTCTTACGCATGAACGGGTATAATACATTTATTGACTGTTATAGTAAATAAGCATTTATTACTTATAAATGTAGTTATAGTTAGTAATATTTAAACTTTTGAACAAAAAAACTGTTATTCTATACAAATAAAGATTTGTAAATAATTGAACAACAGTTTTTATGTTTTTTAAATACCCTATTAAACGTAAGAACCTAAACTTTAGAATATGGTTTTTTATAAATAACTTAATTAATATAATGTTTAAATAACAATTACTCTGACTTTAATTCACAAGAACAATTCTCAATAATATTAGTTCCTTTTTTGCCACATAACCACGCAATATCTGATTTTTCTCTTAATTTTTCAATCCAACTTTGTTTAATCACCTTTTCGTCTTTATCATACCACGAATCATATTTCCAATATTTATTAGGCATTTTTAATGTAGAATTCTTTATTATAACGTTATTGTTTTCATATCCTACATAAATAGGTTCAAGTATACTATAACAATTAATACTATCAAACTCAACTTTTACTTTTTCATTTGCAAGAACTATAATAGATCCAAACATTTCTGATTGACCATCTAAAATCAATTCTCCTTTCTTGGTCAAAGAGCTATCCCTTATACGTAAATAACCACCATATGCTTCAATGTTTAAACCAAATCCATACTCAAAGCACGATGATTCATATTCAATTTTTTCATTAAGAATTAGTTTTTGCCCATTTAAATCAATATCAACAAAACAAATTCCTGAATATCCTCTAGGAATAGATACAGCTGTTCCAGTTTCATCATAACCAATAAAATTCTTATCACTTCCTAGTATTTCTCTTAATTCATCGACATCTATTTCAATATCACTACTTAATTGAACAGTAAATAATTGATATGATTTATCGAATGTTTCATCAATATTACCGCCAATTGATAATTTACCCTCAACCATACTCAATGTCATATGTGATATTTCAGCACTTATTTTATTACATACTGTACATCGTCCATCAACAAAATTATGTCCTTTTGGAGCTATTACATCTCCACCTTTAGTATAGCTTTCACAACGTATACAAATTTCAACTGCAGTATGTCCTGCTTCTTCGCATGTTGGAAGTACTTCTTTTTGATTTTCTACCATAGCATGTCCTAATGCAGGAATAGTTATTGTTTTAGAATGAGAATTATCATCACCATATTTGCAATTACCATCACTATTTGTACATGTAATTACTATTTTTCCATCTTCTTCGCATGTTGGAGCAATATATGCTGTTGTAAAATTATGTACGTGGTCTTTATCTTCTGATTCGTTATTATCACAGAAATAACAATTTTCTTCACTTGGATAATGTATATTACAATCTGTTTCTTTTAAGCCTTCAATTTCTTTTTTATCATTTAATTCTTCGTATTTTTCATGGAATTTTGCACCATTTGATACTAAGTTACCAGTACAATTACTACTTAAATATCCTATATATGCATTATGAAGATTAATAGTTCCATATCCACCTCTATCATTTTCTTCAAATTCAAAATACAACATATCTATTATTCCATAGCAATCAATAGTAGGTTGGCTATCAGATGATACAACTAATGTACCACGGTTTAAATTAATTTTTATGTTATTAATATTTGTATAAACAACTATCATTAAATCAGTATAGTTATATTCTTTATTATAATTTCCAGCATCAAATCCTACTTGTACATTTAATGATTGACTACTATTAGCAAGTTCGCCACCTGCCCAATATATAGAATATTTTTGCTCTCCTATTTCTGGTATTGAATCTTTATATACTTTCCAGTATCTATAATCATTATAGCAAAGTCCTGTTACTTTATATGCTTTTTGATTTTCATCACATGCAAATACTTTATTACCTTTCTTCACTGCAAGAAATCTATCTGTTTCTTGATCCCATAAGATATCATTACTTGTACTTAGGAATGCTCCTGTATTATATCCTGCTTTCTTAGCATCTTCTATTGCTTCTTGCATTGTTTCATTCTTGCCATCTGTTATTTCTGATATTGCTAATTGTTTGTTTAGATTAGCTACCATTTGTGCATCTGCTGATTCATTTGCTTTTGTTATTAAATTACTAAATGTTGGTATTAGTACTGCAGCTAGTATGGCTATTATTGCTATTACTATTACTAGTTCTACTA
>CAYMGD010000052.1:0-9490 GCA_964389905.1 uncultured Coprobacillus sp.
TTATAGGTAATACTTATGCTTTTTTGTATGTGTACATTTTCATATTGAATTTAGGATTAATTATATCACAAATACCCGATAAAGAGAAGAATAAAAGCAAAAAAAATAAGATGACTGCTAACAATCATCTCATTAATTATTTGTTTAGCCATACCCGATTATGCGTAAGAACCCTTTTATTCATTGTATCAAGACTAGTCTTTTTTAATGGAGCAGATGGCGGGAATCGAACCCGTACAACCAGCTTGGGAAGCTAGTGTTCTACCATTAAACCACACCTGCATATTATTAATTATACATCAGCATAAAATAAAAAGCAATATTTTTTAAAAGTTTTATTTTGATTGTTTTTGATTGAATAGTATGATAAAATATATGTAAAGGAAGAATAAATATGGATAGAAAAGAACTTGCTGAAAAGTATTTTAATGATGGCTATACGTGTTCACAAGCTGTTGTATTAGCTTTTAAAGATTTATTAGATGTTGATGAGGATAAACTACTTAGAATGGTTTTGCCTCTTGGAGGAGGTTTGGGTAGGCTTAGACTTACTTGTGGAGCTCTAAGCAGTATGGCGGTAGTTGTTGGCTATTTGTTTGCTGATAGCGAAAAGTGTAGTAAAACTAAGGGTGATGTTTATGCGATGGTTCAGGAACTTTCAAGGAGATTTGTTGCTGAAAATGGTTCATTGAATTGTGCTGAGCTTCTTGCAAAGTATGGTGTTTTAGTTGAAAAGAGTGCTACTCCTGAGATGAGGACTAGTGATTATTATAAGGTGCGTCCTTGTGGGAAGATTGTTTACAATGCGGCAAAGGTATTAGAAGAATTTCTTATTGAAAAGAATATTATTGAATAGGAGAAGGATATGAACTATAAAAAATTACCTCATGGGAATGAAAACATAAGTGCTTTAGGTCTAGGTATGGGTGGAATTAATAAAGCGTCTCCAGATGAGATTGAAGCAATTATTACTAAAGCTATTGATAATGGAATTAATTTCTTTGATTTATGTGCTGGTGGGAGTGTTTATGAACCTTTTGGAAAGGCAATGAAAGGGCGAAGAAGTAGTGTATATATTCAATGTCACTTCGGAGCAGTATATGATGAAAATGGTGAATATGGTTGGTGTCGTGATTTTAATAAAATTAAGCAAACTTTTGAATGGGAATTAGAAAAGCTTGGCACAGATTATGTTGACTTTGGATTCTTACATTGTGTTGATGAGGTTGAAGATTTTGAAAAGTTAAAAGAAATTGGTTTAGTTGATTATTTAAGAAAACTAAAAGAAGAAGGTGTTGTCCACCATATTGGTTTTTCTTCGCATACTCCTAAGGTGGCTAATATTATTCTTGATACAGGACTGATAGATATTATGATGTTTTCTATTAATCCTGCATATGATTTTGAAAAAGGTGATGAGTATGGCATTGGAAGTTCTAAAGAACGTTTTGAGTTATTCAAAAGATGTGAGCGAGAAGGTGTGGCTATTTCAGTTATGAAACCATTCTTTGCTGGAAAACTATTGTCTGCTGAGCATTCACCTTTTGGTATTGCTTTGACACATTATCAGTGCCTTCAGTATGCTCTAGATCGTCCAGGGGTCATTACAACAGTACCAGGGGTACAAACGATGGAGCATTTAGATAAGTTATTAGGATTTATTAATGCATCACCAGAAGAAAAGGATTATTCAATAATTGGAAAGTTTACGGCTGAAAAAATTGTTGGAACTTGTGTTTATTGTAATCACTGCCAGCCATGTCCTGCTGGTATTGATATAGGCTTGGTTAATAAATATTATGATTTGGCTCTTGCTGGTGATAAACTTGCTTTTAATCATTATTCTAAATTATCAGTAAAGGCTGATGCTTGTTTGCATTGTGGGCACTGTGAAAGCCGTTGTCCATTTGCTGTTAAACAAGAGGCTAGAATGGAAATTATTAATGATTATTTTAATAAATAACCTTGCAGATTGTAATGATTTGCAAAGTTTTTTTTGCTTTTACTATTTATAAATTGATGACATAAACATTAAAACTGAAAACACTATTAAGTTGACTTTTTTGAAATAATGACTATAATATAATAGTTAACGACATAAAACATATAAAGTAAATAATGAGGTATATATGCAAAAAGTTGGTATTGATTTAGGATCTACAACAATAAAAGTTATAATATTAAATGAAAAAGATGAAATAATTTATAAGAATTATAAAAGACATTTCTCGCATATTCGGGAATCTTTAATTGAGGAACTACAAAGTTTACTTAATCAAGGAGTACTTGAGGAAAATGTAAGGTTAGCCATTTCTGGTTCAGCAGGAATGGGAATCTCTGAAAGCATTAATGTTCCTTTTGTACAAGAAGTTTATGCTACAAGAGTTGCATCACAAAGACTATTTCCTAATGCAGATTGTATTATTGAACTTGGGGGAGAAGATGCAAAGATTCTTTTTTTAAGTAATGGTTTAGAGGTTAGAATGAATGGGACTTGTGCAGGTGGCACAGGAGCATTTATTGACCAAATGGCAACACTTTTGAATAAAGATATTACTGAGATAAATGATTTAGCTAAAAGACATAGTCAGGTTTATCCTATTGCTTCTCGTTGTGGTGTTTTCGCAAAAAGTGATATTCAGCCTTTACTAAATCAAGGTGTTTCTAAAAGTGATATTGCAGCATCAATTTTTTATGCTGTGGTTAATCAAACAATTGGTGGTTTAGCTCAAGGCTGGAAAATAGAAGGTAATGTTGTTTATTTAGGTGGCCCATTAACTTTTATGTCTGAGTTACGCAATGCTTTTGATGATGTTTTAGGCTTAAAAGGAATATGCCCTGATAATTCATTATATTATGTAGCTATGGGAACTGCTTTCTGTGGGAAAGAAGAAGTTAATGTGAAGAACTTAATGGATTTATTAAGAAATAAGCCTATTAAGATGCAATATTCTTATATTGAACCTCTTTTTAATAGTAAAGAAGAATACCAAGAATTTCTTGAAAGACATGAAAAAGATAAGGTTGATATAAAGGAATTAAATGGTTATGAAGGTAATTTATATTTAGGTATTGATTCTGGCTCAACAACTTTGAAGTTAGTATTAATTGATGAAGAAGAAAATGTTCGTTTTACAAGTTATCAATCAAATAAAGGTAATCCTGTAAAAATAGTAAAGAATGTCTTAACAAAATTATATGAAGAAAATCCTCATTTGAAGATAGCTAATTCTGCTTCAACTGGTTATGGTGAAGAATTAATAAAGAACGCTTTTACATTAGATGGTAGTTTAGTTGAAACAATGGCTCATTATCTCGCAGCTAAAAAATTTATGCCTAATGTTGATTTTATTATTGATATTGGTGGCCAAGATATAAAGTGCTTTAAAATAGAAAATGGTGCAATATCAAATATATTCTTAAATGAAGCTTGTTCAAGTGGTTGTGGTTCTTTTCTCCAAACGTTTTCTAATGCTTTAGGTTATGAAATAGAAGAGTTTGCGGATTTAGGTTTGATGGCTCCAAAACCTGTTGATTTGGGAAGCCGTTGTACGGTTTTTATGAATTCATCAGTGAAAC
The DNA here is from genome assembly GCA_964389905.1 of uncultured Coprobacillus sp. GTDB lineage: Bacteria > Bacillota_I > Bacilli_A > ML615J-28 > CAG-698 > CAG-698. The sequence continues at coordinate 3,580 of CAYMGD010000052.1, forward strand.
AAGCTCAAAAGGATGGAGCAACAATTGATAATATTTCAGCTGGACTTTCAATTTCAGTTGTAAAGAATGCTTTGTATAAAGTTATTAGAGTATCTAGTAAAGAAGAACTAGGTAAAAATATTGTTGTTCAAGGTGGAACATTTTTAAACAAAGCTGTTTTAAGAGCCTTTGAAAAGGAACTTGAGACAAATGTTGTATGTCCTAATATTGCTGGTTTAATGGGTGCTTATGGGGCAGCTATTTATGCTAAATCATTAAATGTTTCCTCAACAACTACAATTTCTAAAGAAGAATTAAAGACTTTTGAACATATTGTCAGTAATGTAAAGTGTAATGGCTGTAATAATCATTGTCAGCTTACAATTAATTCTTTTAATAATAATCCTCATAAGTTTATTAGTGGAAACAACTGCGAGAAGCCTTTACCAAAGGGAACGGGAGTGAAGGGTAGTAATATATACGAATATACGCGTAAAAAACTAGAAACGTACAAGCCTGTTGCTGGAAGAAGAGGGAAAATAGCTATACCACTTGTTTTAAATATGTATGAACAATTTCCTTTCTGGTATGCATTTTTTACCTCTTTAGGATTTGAGGTGCATAATAGTGGTTTTTCTGATTCTCATACATATCAAAAAGGTCAAAATACTATTCCTTCTGATACGGTATGTTTCCCAGCTAAACTTGTTCATGGGCACATTATAAAGTTAATCGAAGAAGGATTTGATAATATCTTTTATCCTAATATGTCATATAATATATATGAACTTTTAGGTGATAATCATTTTAATTGTCCAATTGTGGCATATTATCCTCAAAATATATCTAATAATATAGATGAAATAAAGAATATTAATTTTATTAGTGATTTTACATCTTTATATAATAAGAAAGTATTTAAAGATAAGATTTATGAAAGTCTAAACAAGTACTTCCCTGATATAACAAAAGAAGAAATTTCTCTAGCTTCAAATAAAGCATATCAAGAGTACAATGATTATCTAAAAGATATTCGTGATCAAGCTTTATTATATATAACAAATGCTCGTAAAAACAATATGCCTATTATCGTTTTAGCGGGAAGACCTTATCACATAGATCCCCAAGTTAATCATGGAATTGATAAACTAATTTCAGGATTTGGCATATGCGTTATCTCTGAAGAATCAATATCACATTTAAACAATAAGTTCCCTGTGGGAGTATTAAATCAATGGACATATCATTCTCGCCTTTACTCGGCGGCAAAGTATTGTGCTAATACAAAAGATATGAATTTGGTACAACTAGTTTCGTTTGGTTGCGGGTTAGATGCTATTACAACTGATGAGTGCCGAGCTATTCTTGAAGCTAATAATAAAATATATACACAAATAAAAATTGATGAAATAACTAATCTTGGAGCAGTAAGAATAAGAATACGTAGCTTATTATTTGCCCTAAAACAAGGAGATGCAAAATGACGCCTAAGTTTACAAAGAAAATGAGAAAAACTCATACAATACTAATTCCTTCTATGCTTGATATTCATATGTCTTTACTGGAAGGTATTTTGAAACAATCAGGATATAAAGTAGAAGTAATGAGAAACGAAGGTGCTAGAGTTGTTGAAGAGGGATTGAAGTATGTGCATAATGATACTTGTTATCCTGCTTTACTAGTTATTGGTCAATTTATTGATAATTTGAAACACCGTGATGATACCCATAATGTTGCTCTTTTGATTACCCAAACTGGTGGTGGCTGTAGAGCTTCGAATTATATTTATCTTTTGAAAAAAGCTTTGGTGAAAGCTGGATATGACTATATACCTGTTTTATCATTTAATATTTCGGCTTTAAATGGTAGCAGTGGCTTTAAAATAAAATATAAAACTATTAGTAAAATGGTTCTAGCGATGATGTATGGTGATATGTTGATGTACCTTTACAACAAAACACGTTCGTATGAAGTTGTAAGTGGTTCAGCAAAAGAACTAACTAATAAGTGGGTTGATAAAATTAATACGCAGTTTTCTCATAATAAAGGTATTAATGATAAAGATTACAAAAAGAATATTGAAGAAATTGCTAGTGATTTTGATAAACTAGATATAAATATTACGCCAAAACCTAAAGTTGGTGTTGTGGGAGAAATATATATAAAATATGCTTCTTTAGGAAACAATCATCTTGAAAAGTTATTAGTTGATTTGGGTGCTGAAATAATGGTTCCAGGGTTAGCAGGATTTGTATTTTATTGTCTTTATAATTTTATATATGATTATGAATTATATCGTAAGAGTTTACTAATGAAGTTTTCAGGAAAATTGCTAATAAAGTATTTAGATGATAAAGAAGATATTATGATAAAAGCTATAGAAAAAACAAAGTTTGAACCTATGCAGCATTTCTCTCATACTAAAGAGTTATCAGAAGGCATTTTGCATCACGGAACAAAAATGGGTGAAGGATGGCTTCTAACCGCTGAAATGGTTGAGCTAATCCAAACTGGCTACGAAAACATTGTTTGCGCACAACCCTTTGGCTGTCTTCCTAACCATATCTGTGGGAAAGGAGTTATCAAAAAACTTAAGAGTATCTATCCTCAAGCTAATATTGTAGCTATCGATTATGACCCTTCCGCAACCCAAGTTAATCAAGAAAATCGTATCAAGCTAATGCTTGCTATTGCGAACGAAAAACTAACGGATGCGCATTAAATAGGTTTTTAAGAATATACTAATATTGATACAAATGAACACTTTATTGATATTTTGTTCTAAAAATACTAGCATTAATATTATATAATAATGGTATCAATATTTAAGGAGGAAAAATAAATGAATAATTTAAATAAAGTTTACGCAGAAAAAATAGCTGAGGAGTATGCACCTAAAAAAGAATCAAAGGTTTTAGCCTTAAAGAAGCTTGACCAAAAAGTAAAAAGACCAGCTAATATATTTACCTTTACTTTTGGTATTATTGGTGCGTTAGTATTTGGCACAGGAATGAGCTTAGCAATGAAAGTTATTGGTGGAGATAATGCAATGCTTATAGGTATTATTGTTGGTATTATCGGAATGATTATTATGGGAGTTAATTATCCTATTTATAAGAAAATACTTCAAACAAGAAAAGATAAGTATTCATTTGAAATCACTGAACTAGCTAAAGAAATCGCCAGCGAAGAATAGTTTCTATGGATAAATACGAAAGTAAATATTTTAATACAGCTAAGAAAATGGATGATGCTTTAGTAGACTTACTTCAAGAAAAAAGCTTTGACTATATTACTGTTAAAGACATTTGTACTAAAGCTAAAGTTAGTAGGTCAACGTTTTACCTTCATTACATTGGCTTAGCTGATTTATTAGAAGAAGTAATTGGAGAATTAAATAATTCATTTAAAGATGCTTTTAAAAATAATAAAAAAGACAATTCCTTTTCAAAAGATGTTTTCTTTTTTGAAAAAGATAATTTCTTTTCAGGAAAAGAAATGAAAGATTTATATTTAATAACTGATGAATATTTAGTCCCATATTTAGAATTTATCAAAAAGAATAAAAATATATTTAAAGCAATCAAAGAAAATCCCCAACTCTTTTATACTGATAAAGTCTATAAGAAGATGTTTAAAAATATCTTTTCTCCAATTCTTACGAGATATGGAATTAGTGCCGATGAACATGAATATATGATGGAGTTTTACATAAAGGGAATAGGAGCAGTGATTATGACTTGGGTTGCTAGAGACTGTAAAGATGATATTACAAAAATATGTGATATCATAAAAAAATGCATTAATGTGAGAAAAGAAGATTTATAAAAAGTAAAAATGAAAGCTTTAAAGAAAATACTTTATCCTAATTTAGCATTTGTTATAGTGCTTTTTCCAATAGCAATTGGACTTGTTACGTATTCTTTAGTAAAAAGTAATGTTAATTCGTTTTTGAGATATTTTTCTTATGTACTATCATTTTATTCACTTTTGATAGTTTGTTTACGAATGCCAAATATTATAAATTATATAAAGAAAATCAAAAAAGAGAATAAGTTAATATCTCGATATTTTGAAGATGTGCAGTTTAGAATTAATATCTCTTTGTATGGACAATTGTTATGGAATACAGCATATGCTGTTTTTCAGCTTATTTTAGGATTAACAACAAAATCATTTTGGTTTTATACGATGGCTTGTTATTATATTCTATTAGCCTCAATTAGATTGTTTTTATCAAAACATACTAAAAAATACAAACCAGGAGAACTAATTGAAGTTGAACTAAAGAAATATAATTTGTGTGGTTGGTTATTATTAGTGATGAATTTTATTGTTTCAGTAATGATATTTTTCTTTATCTATTTGGGTAAAAATATAATTCATGGCCAAATTGTTACTATCGCAATTGCAACGTATACATTTATTACTTTTTCCATAGCAATAAAAAATGTTATTACATATCGAAAGTATAATAGTCCTGTCTATTCAGCAGCAAAAATAATTAATTTACTTTGTGGGTGCGTTTCGATGATGACTCTAACAGTGACAATGCTTACAACCTTTGGCGGGGAAGAAAGCGCTACTTTTAATAAAGTGATAATGTTTATTACAGGAGCAGCAGTATCTATATTTATTCTATTAATGGCAATAGTTATGATAAAAAGTTCTTCAAAAAAACTAAAAGAAGCATATTGAAAAAGTAATATTTATAGTATATAATTATAAAAAAGAGACTTGCAATATGAAAAAACAATATAACAAAGAAATACGAATATTATCAAAATTTAAACCTATAGTTACTAAATGGCTTTTACCGATATATAATTTTATATTAGGACTTTTAATAAAAGACGTAAGAAACGATAAAGAAATTATAGTCAAAAAATATAAAATTAATAAAACAAGAGTATGGGGTTTTTTGCCTCGAAAAGAAACAGAAACAAGTTTAATATATTTTCATGGTGGAGCTTTTTATATGAAAGCCTCACCATACCAATATAAACTAGCTAGGATGTATGCAAAAAAAGCAAACATCAAAGTGTTCTTTGTGGAGTACAGTTTAGCTCCTAAACATAAATATCCTACACAAGTATTAGAAGGATTAGAAGTATATAAGTGGCTTATCCAAAATAGTTTTGTTAATCCCAATAAAATAGGTGTGGGAGGAGATAGTGCTGGAGGAAGTATTGCTGCGTGTTTAGCAGTAAAAGCTATAAAAGAAGGATTACCAAAACCATATTTTCAGTTTCTTGTATATCCAGTAATTGATGATAAAATGCAAACAGAATCAATGAGAAAATATGATAATACGCCTATGTGGAATGGGAAGCTAAACAAGCAAATGTGGGAATATTACATTGGTGAAACAAAATACGAATCACCACTAGATAATATCATAGCAATACCAACCTTTATAGAAGTAGAAGAGTATGACTGTTTAAGAGACGAAGCAATACTTTTCAGCAGAGAACTCATAAAAGCAGGAACAAAAGTAACTTTAAATAAAGTTAAAGGTACAATGCATGGGTATGATATCCTTTATAAGAAGGGAATTGCACAAACAAATATAAAGAAAAGAATAAAGTTTTTAAAAATTTATTCGAAATAACTATTTATTTTATAATATTAATGTGATAAAATAAATATATGCGAGAATGGTGAAACTGGTAGACACGCAAGGTTGAGGGCCTTGTATTAGCAATAATGTGTGAGTTCAAATCTCATTTCTCGCACCATTTAAGTAGATTAATCTTGATACAGTAAATGTATTGAGATTTTTTTGTTTTTATAGGGGTTCAACTCCCACCGTTAGGGAATGTTTGAAGTTATGATTTTACAAATGATACGATTATTGTATCAAAATTATCATAGTTTATAGCAAAATTAGGCAACCTTTTAACGATTACCTAACAATTTAACGATTACATTA
>CAYMGD010000053.1:0-9342 GCA_964389905.1 uncultured Coprobacillus sp.
AATTATTAAGATGTAGATTACCATTTTTCTATAGTTTTATTATACTATTTACAAATATAAACCTTAGCATAAGAAAGAATATCGAAATACAAAAGAAATATATTGAAAAAAAGGAAGTTCTTGTTGAATAGAACTTCTTTTATTCGTCTTGATTTTCTTTACCATTGAACCAAAAAGCTAAAAATATGATATAATGGTTTAAACCATTAAACAAAAGGAGCACTTGTATGAATGAATTAGATATTTTATCAAAAGAGTTTAAGTCATGCCAGAAGATTTTACTTGCTTTAGGTGATGAGAATCGTCAACATTTGATTCTTACAATGATGCAAATGGGAAATTGTCACGGCGTAAGAGTGGGAGCTATTACGGAGAAAACGCACCTTTCACGACCAGCTGTTTCACATCATTTGAGTATTTTAAAAGATGCAGGATTAATTAAGATGCGTAGAGAAGGTACTAAAAATTATTATTATTTTGATGCTGATATTGAGGCAATGGAGATGCTTTTAAGGATGCTTAAGCATGCAAAAGATATAATGCAAAATTTACCAAATAGAAAAGGAGACGAATAAAATGGATGTAGTTGAAGCTTTAAAGCAAAGACATAGTGTAAGACAGTATATTGCAAAACCTTTAGAGGAAGAAGCTTTAAAAGAACTTAATGAAGAGATTGCTTTATGTAATAAAGAAAGTGGCCTTCATATTCAACTTGTAACAAGTGAGCCTAAAGCATTTGATTCTTTTATGGCTCATTATGGTAAGTTCAGTGGTGTAGAAAATTACATTGTTTTAGTTGGAAAGAAAAGTAAAGACTTAGATGAGTTATGTGGATACTACGGAGAAAGGTTAGTTTTGAAAGCTGAACAATTAGGACTTAACACTTGCTGGGTTGCTATGACTTATAAGAAAATCCCTTCGGCTTTTGAAGTTAATAAGGGTGAGAAACTGACAGTTGTTATTGCTTTAGGATATGGCAAAACACCAGGAAAAAGTCATAAAGTAAAAACAATCGAAGAAGTTAGCAATGCTACCGAAAACACCCCTAAGTGGTTTAATAAAGGTGTTGAGTATGCTTTACTAGCACCAACAGCAATGAATCAACAAAAGTTCAAATTCACATATGAAAATGGTAATGTTACAGCTAAAGCTGGATTAGGTTTTTATTCTAAAATTGATTTGGGTATTGTAAAGTATCACTTTGAAATTGGTTCAGGAAGAAAATTATAAGATATAATATATGATATTATATCTTTTTTGATATATGTAAATTAATAAAAGGTATAAATATAATATTGACTTAATTTAGATTTTTAAGTATAATTATAATATAAAATGAAATACTATAGGAGGTATTTGTTATATGTATAGATTTACTTTACCTAGAGACCTTTATCATGGCAAAGGTTCACTAGAAGCTCTTAAGACTTTAACTGGAAAAAAAGCTATCATTTGTGTTGGTGGCGGTAGTATGAAAAGATTTGGCTTCCTTGACCGTGCTATTAATTATTTAAAAGAAGCAGGAATGGAAGTTGAATTAATCGAGGGAATTGAATCAGATCCATCTGTGGAAACAGTTATGGCTGGTGCTAAGAAAATGCAAGAATTCGAACCTGATTGGATTGTTGCAATTGGTGGAGGCTCACCTATCGATGCTGCAAAAGCAATGTGGATTAAATATGAATATCCTAATGTAACATTCGAAGATATGTGTAAAGTATTTGGTTTACCAAAATTAAGAACAAAAGCAAAATTCTGTGCTGTTTCTTCAACATCTGGAACTGCTACAGAAGTTACTGCTTTCTCTATTATAACTGATTATCAAAAAGGAATTAAGTATCCTATCGCTGACTTTGAAATCACACCTGACGTTGCTATCGTTGATCCTGAACTTGCTGAAACAATGCCAAAGAAACTTGTAGCTCATACAGGAATGGATGCAATTACTCATGCAATCGAAGCATATGTTTCAACTGCTCATTGCAATTATTCAGATCCACTATCAATTTTCGCAATCAAAATGATTCAAAAAGATTTAGTTGCTTCTTATAATGGCGATATGGCTGCACGTGATGAAATGCATGATGCACAATGCTTAGCTGGTATGTCATTCTCTAATGCATTATTAGGAATTGTTCACTCTATGGCACATAAGACAGGTGCTGCATTTGCTGAATATGGTGCACATATTATTCATGGTGCTGCTAATGCTATGTATTTACCTAAAGTAATTGCTTTCAACGCTAAAAACCCTGAAGCATTAAAACGTTATGGCGAAATAGCTGATTATATGAATCTTGGTGGAAACACTAATGAAGAAAAAGTAAAATTATTAATTGCTGCATTAAGAAAAATGAATGAAGCATTAAATATTCCTCAATGCATTAAGAATTATGGTGCAGATAGTTATCCAACAGAAAATGGATTTGTACCAGAAGAAGTATTCTTAGAAAAATTACCAGAAATAGCTAAAAATGCTATTGGTGATGCTTGCACAGGCTCTAATCCACGTATTCCTACTCAAGAAGAGATGGAAAAACTTCTTAAGTGCTGCTATTACGATACAGAAGTTGACTTTTAATTATTAGAGTCTCTAAACGAGACTCTTTTAAAAAATTAAGGAGTTACCAATTATGGAAAAAAAAGTATTAGTTTTAGTAAATCCTTCCAAAGATAAAGATTTAATAGTTACTAAAAAAGTAATATCATATTTGAAAGAAAAGAATTGTGATGTATATATTCAAGATGAAGATAAACCTTTCTTGAATGAAAAAGTATTTAATGCTGATGCAATAATAGATTTTGCACTAGTATTAGGTGGCGATGGCACATTCTTAAATAAAATGCATACTTTTTCAGAATGTGATTTTCCTTACTTTGGTATTAATCTTGGCCGAGTAGGATGTTTGACTGAAGCAACAATAGATGATTATGAGAAAAAAATTGCTGCTATTTTAGATAATAATTTCCATATTGAAAAACGTAATATTCTTAGTTATAAAATAATTAAACAAGATGAAGAACTTGATGGAATAGCATTTAATGAAGTTTGTATTAGTAGAGGAAATCTATTTAAAATGCTTCGTATTAACATGGATATAAATGGAACAAATAAAACTTCTTTTTATGCTGATGGAGTTGTTGTAGCAACACCAACAGGATCTAGTGCGTATAATCTTTCTTGTGGTGGCCCGCTATTATTTCCAACAACGAATAATTTTGTTATTACTCCTATTTCTCCACAGTTTCGTTGTATTACTTCTTTAGTTGTAAATGATACTGAAGAGATAACAATTGATATTTCTGAAGAAAACAAAAGACAGTTATATGGCGATGATAAACCAATTGTGGTGATTGATGGTAAAACAATGATTAAGATTGATGAAGATACAAAGATAATACTAAATAAAAGCTATAAAGCTTTAAAAATAATAAAAGTGAGTAATTCGGAGTCTTTATTTGAAGCTACATTTAAAGTAGCTCTATCAAGCAAAGAATTATTTAATAAATAAGGATGGCAAATATGAACGAATATAAATTAAATGAAATAGTTTTGAAAGAAGAATTAAATCCTACTGTTACAAAAATGGAAATATATTCTCCTTTTATAGCCAAAAAAGCTGAGCCAGGAGAATTCATTATTTTAAGAGTTGATAAAGATGGTGAAAGAATACCTTTAACTATTGCTGGATACAACCGTGAAAAAGGAACAGTAACAATAATTTTTCAAATTGTTGGAGGAACTACATTCCTTCTTAACACACTTAATGTTGGAGATACAGTACATGACTTTGTTGGCCCATTAGGAAAACCTACTGAAACAGAAAACTTAAAGAAGGTTGCTGTTGTTGGTGGTGGAGTTGGTTGTGCAATTGCACTTCCTGTTGCGAAAAAATTGCATGATAACGGCTGCGAAGTTCATTCAATAATAGGCTTTAGAAACAAAGATTTAGTTATTCTTGAAAAAGAATTTACTGAGGCAAGTAATAGCTTATATCTTATGACTGATGATGGATCTTATGGTCAAAAAGGTTTAGTTACAAATGCTTTAGAAGAACTTATAAAACAAGGAAATCAATACGATGAAGTAATCGCTATTGGACCACTTGTAATGATGAAGTTTGTAACATTATTAACTAAAAAATATAATATAAAAACAATTGTAAGTATGAATCCAATAATGATAGATGGTACTGGTATGTGCGGATGCTGCCGTCTTACAGTTAATGGAAAAACAAAATTTGCTTGTGTTGATGGTCCTGATTTTGATGGATTTGAAGTTGATTTTGATGAAGCAATTTCAAGATCAAGAAGCTATACAGAGTTTGAAACAAAAGCTCGTGAAAAAACTTGTAATTTATACAGGAAAGTGGTGAAATAATTATGCCTAATATGTCATTAAAGAAAAATCCAATGCCCTCTTTAGATCCTAATATCCGCAATAAAAACTTTGAAGAAGTTGCTTTAGGATATACTGAAGAAATGGCCGTTAATGAAGCAGAAAGATGCTTGCATTGTAAGAACAAACCATGTATTAATGGTTGCCCTGTAGGTATAAATATTCCTGAATTTATCGATTCTATTAAAAATAGAAAATTTGAAGAAGCATATAATATCATTTATAAAAGCAGTGCTCTACCAGCAGTATGTGGTCGTGTATGTCCTCAAGAAAGCCAATGCGAAGGCAAATGTATAAGAGGCATAAAAGGAGAACCTGTTGCCATAGGTCGTCTAGAAAGATTTGTTGCTGATTATCACAATGCTAACGCTAAAGGTAAAGCTGTCAAACCTGCATCCAATGGTCACAAAGTAGCTATTATTGGTTCTGGTCCATCAGGACTTACTTGTGCTGGAATTTTAGCACAAGAAGGCTACGAAGTAACAATATTTGAAGCTTTACATATGGCTGGTGGAGTACTAGTTTATGGTATTCCTGAATTCAGATTACCAAAATCAATTGTACAAAAAGAAATAGATAACTTAATTGATTTAGGTGTTAAAATTGAAACAAATATGGTAATAGGAAAAGTAATATCAATTGATGAACTTATAAGCGAATATCATTTCGAAGCTGTATTCATTGGAAGTGGTGCTGGTTTACCAAAATTCATGGGAATCCCTGGTGAAAACTTAAAAGGTGTATTTAGTGCTAATGAAATATTAACACGTGTAAATCTTATGAAAGCTTACAAAGAAGATTCTGATACACCAGTAAAACAAAGCAAAAATGTTGCAGTAGTTGGTGGCGGAAACGTTGCGATGGATGCTGCAAGATGTGCTAAACGATTAGGTGCAGAAAACGTATATATTATTTATCGTAGAAGCTTAGACGAATTACCAGCAAGACAAGAAGAAGTTCATCATGCAATGGAAGAAGGCATAATATTCAAAGTACTAACAAATCCAACTGAACTAATCGGCAACAGTGAAGGAACAGTTACACAAATGAAATGCGTTGAAATGTGCTTAGGCGAACCTGATGAATCAGGACGTCGTAGACCTGTTGTAAAAGAAAACTCTGAATTTGCATTAGACGTTGATTGCGTAATAATGGCATTAGGAACATCACCAAACCCATTAATTAAGAATACAACAGAAGGATTAGAAACTCAAAAATGGGGTGGAATAATTACTGATGAAGATGGCTTAACTTCAAGAGAAGGAATCTACGCTGGTGGTGATGCTGTTACAGGTGCTGCTACAGTTATACTAGCTATGGGTGCTGGAAAGAAAGCCGCTGAAGCAATTGACAAATATCTTAAGAACAAATAATTAATACTGGGCATTTGCTCAGTATTTTATTATACATTTTTCTTGTTTTATAATTTAATAAGTGATAAAATATTACTAGTGAAAGAGTACTCAAGAGGTTCAAGAGGTTGGTCTCGAAAACCAATAGGTCGTAACAGATGCGTGGGTTCGAATCCCATCTCTTTCGCCATTAATCGATATCTATTAGTTCTTCTGATAAAGAGGGCTAATTTTTAATTTTATAGACTATTTTACTGAAAATATAGTGAAATTGACTTTTTGTTGTATAAACTAATAGTTGTAAGTCCAACTATAGGAGACTTGACAAGGAATCGAACCATTAACTTACGGGTATCGAACCTTTAGTTCCAATGGGAACTGAACTCGTAAAAGATAATAAGAGAATAAATTCTTTGAAATATAATTGATATAATGATAAAATGGTAATGTAAAGAAAACCTTACAAAAAATGCGTATTTTTCTTGGTGGATTAAAAAAAATAACTTTAGTATAATATTAATGTAAATTAGTTTACATTGTAATTGGCCATTACAAGCAATTACTATTATACGAGGAGGAAAAAATGAGTTTTAGTAAAAATTTAACATTGATTAGAAAACAAAAAAATATTAGTCAAGAGGAACTTGCATTTATTGTAGGAGTTTCTAGACAAACTATTTATACTTGGGAAGCTGATATTGCTAGTCCTAATGTAGTAATGCTAAAGAAACTTTCTAAAGCATTAGATGTAACAATTGATGAACTTGTATCAGGTCCTACTATTGATACTTTACCAAATAAAATGAAAAAATACTCACTTGAATATTTATCTGAACATGAACCAATAAGTGTCTCAGGACTTTTGGATTGGTTTATAAAACTTGAAATAGGTAATGAAATATGTTTTGGTTTATATGATGATGGAATTAAAGATTATTCATATCATTTAACTGTTCTTAATAAAATAATTATTCATGATAAAAAAGGATATGAAATATTAGTTGAACAGTATAATAAAGATATGATTAAAGATAAGTGTTATTCACTTGTTGCAAGACAAGAAGATGATGTGATGGAATTTCTTGCTCGAATTGATCTTGTAGATGGAATAAAAAAGATTAAGACTTACAAAGATGAAGAGTTCATTAAAAATTGGGGTGGAGAAACCAATACATATTTTGAGCACCCTAAAACTTATTTGTTAAAATATGGTGATAAAGAGTATAAAACAATTCAAATAACATACTTTGTAAATGATGATATTTATATTGAATGTTATTTAAATGAAAACTATGAAACATTGCTAGAAAGAAGATTTGACGAAGATAGGCCATCTAGTGAAACAAGAATAATCAATGACAAAACATACGGTTATTATTACGAGACAATAACCGATAGACTAAAATAGGAATTTTTAAAATCCAATAATAAAATGTTTTATAAATTGCCAATCTTGATAAAAAAAGACTTGGTAAAATTAAACTTACCACAAATCTCTTAAAATAAATTTTTGAAATTAATTAAATAGCATATAATATAATAACATTTTATATTTATTAAACATACTATAAGAATGTATACAAATTCATAAAACTTGATATAAAAAAGTGCTGTTTAAAAAAACTCCATAAAAGATTTATGTTTGTTCTAAAAAACCAATAAGGAACAAATAAGAAAAAATAAGGAACAAATAAGGAACGAAATTATTGACTTTTGTTCCTTATTTTGTTATAATATATGTGGAGATGATGAATATGAAATTAGAGTTTAAATATACAAATGATTTAGTTAATTATTTACTAAATATTGAAAAATATAAAACAGCTCTAGAATATTTATATTTACCAACAAGAACAAGGCAAAAATTAATGTATGACGCTAAACTTAAAAAAACACATTTTTCTACAAGTATTGAAGGAAATGTATTATCTTTAAAACAAGTTGAAAATGTTATTAGGGAGAAGAACCAAAGTAATAAGCTTTCTGCTGAAGTAGAAGTACAAAATTATTGGGATGCACTTTCATTTTTAGAAGAAGAAAAACAAAAAAATACACCATTATCTAAAGAATTAATTTTCAGGTTACATGATATAATTGAAAAAAATGGAAAACTAAAAAGAATTGATTTTAGAGGTGCTACTCCTCCAGGTGTTTTATTTGCTGTATATGATGATAAAACCAAGAAAGCAGAATATATTCCGCCAGAATGGTGTGATGTTGAACCTTTAATTGATGACCTTATCACTTGGTATTATAATAATCAGTATTTGCCTGCTCCAATTTTAGCTGCAATTGTGAGCTATTCCTTTGTAAGTATTCATCCATTTACTAATGGTAATGGCCGTACATCAAGAGCTCTTGCTACTTATATTTTAATGCTTAAAGATTATGATTTTAAAGGCTTCAATTCTTTTGAAGAATATTATATGAGTGATCTTGATGGTTATTACAATTCATTACAAATGGGGCTTCCCCCACTATTTTATGAAGGAAGAGAAAATCCTCCTCATTTAGAAATTTGGTTAGAATATTTTTGTAAAATTATGTATTTAAACTCTGAAAAGATATATTATCAAGCTAAAGAAGCATCAAATAAAGAAACAAACAAAATACTAAATGGATTATCTAAAAAAGATTTAGTATTGATAAGATATTGTTTAGAAAACAATATAACTGTACTAAAAAATAAAGAATTATCTTCTTTATTTGGTGTAACTCCAAGAGCTATTTCTAAATGGATGGTTGAGTGGGTTAATAAAGGTATATTAATACCTAATGGTGGAACAACTAGAATAACTAGTTATAAATTATCTGAGCAATATTCTAGTTTAAAAGTATCAGATATTGGTTTTACTGATTAAAATATAAAATTGTCATTATTTGTGTTATTCTGGTCTTGTCACCTGTACCATTAATCAACATCTATTAGTCTTCTGATAAAGAGGGCTAATTTTTGATTTTGTAGGGCATTTTAGCTAAAAATGGACAGAATATTTTTTATGCAAATAAAAGACTTTTTGTTGTATAAACAATAGTTGTTGTAAATACAACTATTGGAGACTAGCCAAGGAATCGAACAACTAACTTACGGGTATCGAACTTTTAGTTCCGATGGGAACAGAACCTGTAGGAGAAAATAGTGGAAATAAATGAGAAAATGATGTATAATATTAATGTGAGAGGACATCAATAATGAAGTTAGAAGAATTTTTAATAAAAGCTAAAATAAGTACATATGCAGATGGGACAAAATATAAAGTTAAATCTACTAAGCCTAATTCTATTGATTATCATTATGAAGAAGATAATTATATCTACCATGATACTTATTTTGGAAGTAAAGAGTTTTATGGTGAAGAGAAAGTATACTTTAATAATTCACTTATATGGTATATGAAGTATAAGGGTGGAATGCTAAATGATGAAACAACTGATATTTATGCTAAAGTATTAAAACCTGCCCTAAAGAATATAGATAATTATCTTCCATTGAGAGGCCCAAAAGAATTTATTATTGATGATTACAAATATATATTTGAAGTTGTTGGTGACTTAGATTCGTTTAAAGGAATAGAAAGAATATATAAAGAT
>CAYMGD010000054.1:0-9178 GCA_964389905.1 uncultured Coprobacillus sp.
TATAAGTCTTCTTTACCCCCAGTATAACTGGGGGTTTCTTCTTAATACAATAAAAATCCTCCGGCTAAAAGCCGGAGGTATTTTATTATTATCGCCTGGAAGACTCTGTTATAAGCAGTACCTCAAGGTGCATAACTGATTCGATACATATGTTTTTCATTACCAGTTAAATGAGTCTTTCTATTTTTTATTGCTACTTGGTCATACATCATGTCTTCTTGTAATTGATTTCTTACATATCCAGCTATTTGTTTCGCGTTTTTACCTAACGTGTCTACATGTAGCCATGGCATTACAAACTTCGCTGACCAAATTTGTATTTTGAATTTGCCCTTTCTGAAAATTGTGCTAAACTTGATGGGTTATCATTTGTATCTTCATTTTTAAATACCTGTAACCATATTAATTAACTGTTCATATGTGTTTACCACATCATATTTTACATTTCCATCGCTTATAGATTCAAAATGTCTTCTTGCACATTCAATTTTTGCTTTTTCAACATCTCTTAATTCCATTGAATCCATACTACCTTTTGTTTCAGCAATAAAGTAAACATACTTAAATGATGGATTATCAAATACAATAGCCCAGTCTGGATTATAATTTCCTACTGGTGTAGGTATTTTGAATCCATTAGGCAATTTAGCATATACAGTTACTTCTCCAGATTCTAATTTTTTAGCAAAATTAGTTTCATTTTTTGAATCAGTTACCAAAAAGTCATATATATGTTTTTTTACATCTATTGCATTTTCTCCTAATTCTCCACGAATATTATTTATAGTAAATATATCATTAGAATATTTTTGTTCTGTTTTATGATATGTTATTCCATCTATTACAGTTGCCGCTTTTTCACTATTTATTAAATTAGCAACTTTTCTTATAAATTCTTCTGGATTATATTTATAAATTGCAAACTTATCAGCATTTATTCTTGATAATATTTCAATAACAGTTTTTCTTGTAAGTCCAGTATCTCTTGTTAATTCTCCAATTAAATCATATTGTATTTGTGATGGAGCAAAATCTTCTACCACCTCAACTTTTGATTTAGATTCAGTCATTGATTCATTGCTATTAAGAGAAACTGAATTTATACTATCTTTTTGTGAACCTTCTGTTATTCTAACTTTCATTTTATTTATATTTAATTTCAAGTTAATAGCATTTACTGCTTTTTCAATAAGTTCGTCAGTATTAAATGATACTTCATATATTGTTTTAACATTTATTTTATTCCATAAATCTTGAAATTCTTTTTTCATAAAGTTAGCATTAGGTACAAGTGTTTTTATGTTTTCTCGTCTTTCATCACTAACAAGTTTTGTATTGTTAGATGAATATAATCGTTTCATCAAATTGCCAAGTTGTTCTTCAAATCCAACTAATTCAGGCATTACTTCTAATTTGTCATTTTCCATATCTTCAACAAATTTATCAGTAATTTTATAATTATCATTTTTATCAACATAACCATTCATTACATTGAAAATAAGTAAATCTTGATAATGTTCTTGTGTAAACTCATAATGTTCTCCATTGTTATTAGTTAATACTTTACCGACAAATGCTTCTGAAGTAAAATTCTTTGGTCTTGATGTTAGTGATTCTGCCATTTCATTTTGTAATGCTTTTGCAAAACTATCATAAGACTCACTTGCTACTACTGTTAGTGTGTTAATAGTATGAAAATTGTTCTCTAATGTTTTATAATCCATTCTATCTCCATCATTATTTACACAAATACGAAGTCCTCTACCAATTTCTTGTCTTTTACTTATTTCAGAATTACTATGCTTTAATGTACAAATTTGGAATATATTAGGATTATCCCAACCTTCTCTTAATGCTGAATGTGAAAATATAAATCTAACAGGTTCTTCTAAAGATAAAAGTCTTTCTTTATCTTTCATAATTAAGTCATAAGCGTCTTCATCAAAACTTAAATATTCTTTTTTATCATTTATACTAGGATCAGATTCGTGACCTTTTTTATCTACTGAAAAGTATCCTGCGTGAATCTTACCAGTATCAAATGAGTCAAGATAATCTGTATAATCTTTATCAAACAATGTTCTATAATCAGCAAGTGCTTTTGTATATTCTTCTTCAAACATACGAGCATAATCGCCTTTTAATGGTTCTCCTGTTGACCAATCCTTATATTTTGCCACTTCATCTATAAAGAATAATGATAATACTTTTATTCCTAATTTATGTAATTCTTTTTCTTTTTCAAAATGTGAACGAATTGTTTCTCTTATTTGTATTCTAGTAATATGTTCTTCGTCAACATCTCCAAATGCCTGTCCAACTTGAATTTCTACACCATTTGTAAAGAATACTTTATCATATTGATCATATCTACCATCAATTTCACTTACTACATAACCTTTATATGGAGTTAAATATCCAGATTTAGCCCATAAATCATCTCCTGCTTTTATTTTCATAAGTTTTCTTGTTGTTCCAGATGAACTTTTTACTTCTATTTCCATAATAGCCTCTGGATCGTGTTTTTGACTTATATTTACACTATCTAAAAACAAATATGTATCTTCTGATTTGTTATTTAATACTTCTATTCCTTTTACATTTATCTTTTTAACTAATTTTTGATTATAAGCGTCAATAGCGTCAAGTCTATAAACTTTATTATATTCTTTATTCTTCTTATGCGTTGCAGAATATCTAATTGTAAATAAAGGTTTAAAGTCTTCAAATAAACTTTCAGTTTTATCTCCAAACTTTTGAGGTTCATCAATTATCAAAATAGGTCTAACTGATTTAATAACATCTATTGGTCTTCTTGATTGTAATTCATCAAGTTCTTCATATATTCTTCTATTTGCAGCACCTTTTGCAGCAAACGCTTGATAATTTATTATCATAACCTGTATTGAGTCATCAGAAGCAAAGGTATTTATATTTGCAATATTAGAACTATTTGAAGAATTATATACAAAGAATCTTATTTTCTTGTGATATATTTCTTGAAAATGATCTTGTGTAATTTCAAATGACTTTTGAACCCCCTCACGAATGGCTATACTTGGCACCATTACAATAAACTTACTCCATCCATAAGCATTATTAAGTTCATACATAGTTTTAATATATGTATAGGTTTTACCAGTACCAGTTTCCATTTCAATAGTAAAATCATTTAATCCTGCATTATCAGTATAATTTATATCATTTACTCTTTGAACATTTCTTATATTAGTTCTTCTTTCACTTTCAGTAAGTGTAATAGGATGATTACTGAAAGAAATAACTTCAACTTCTTCTGTCTTTTCAAGTAAAGTTCCTTTATCAAGAGTTCTTGTATATCTAGCAAGTAAATCTTTTCTTGTTCCTTTTTTCTGTCCTTCAAAACATTTAACAACTGACATAACTGCGTCATCTTGATATTGTTGTTGTTTGAACTTTAATTTCATCTTTTACACCTCCTTAAATTCACCATTTTCTAATTTGTATATTTTCTTATTGTTAATTGATATAAAATAAACATATTCATAATTATAATTTTTCTTAACACATTTTAATTTGTCATAGTCACCATCGCTTTGATGCTTTTTAAATTCTATATATACCAAATTATCATCAGTACATCTTTTATGAATGCATAAGTCACTTCTTATATTACCATTATCAATGGTTTTTATATTATTTTTATCTCTATTATATTCAATATCAACACTATAATCATATATTTTGTTTTCTCTTAAAATTTCTTCTATATATACAGCAATTCTATGAACCATACAAATTTCGTGAACATCTACTTTCATTAAACATTCATCTTTTTCATAAAACTTATTCAATGCTTCTTTTATATATTGTTCCATACTTTTCACCTATAAAATACTTATTTCCGTTTCTGGAGAAAGTTTTTTGAATTTTTCTTCTAAATTTATCTTATCATCATCATACTTAAATGAGTTATCTTTAAAAACTACTTTTAATGGTTTATATTTGCATATTTCATCTATAATACTTATATTTACATTATCATCAAAACAAGCAACTAAAGAGTTTTTATCTACAAAATATACTTTATTATTTAACATTTGTTTTTCTTCAATTTTTAAATCTAATGTAAGTCCTAAATCTAATATAACTTGCGTTAATAAATCATCTGTTGTTCTATCTTCTTTTATATTAGATTCAAATAATTTTAATTGTGCTTGTTCTAAATCACTTGGCTTATAATATACATCTTTCATATTAGAGGAATCTATTTTATATACTCTAAATCCATAATCAATATTTGCATTTGTTTCTTCTTTAATTTTCTTTGCTGCTCTTCTAATTCTTTCTTCACCCAAATCGCAAATAGTACCAAAATTATATTTTTTACTTTTGTCGATATATTTTTCAGGTAATTGAGCTAAAATATATTGACATTTGTTTTTTGAATTTCTTTTCATAACAGCATGAGCAGTTGTTGCACTGCCTGAAAAGAAATCTAATACTATATCATCGTCTTTTACGCTTGCAATTGTTAATATTCTATCAATTAATTTTGTGTTTTTAGGATAATCAAAAATTTGTGCATCGAATAATTCCTTTAACTCCAAATTTCCGTCTTGATTACTTCCAACTTCTGTATATAACATTAAATTTTGTGGAACAATTCCATCAGGCATTTCACTTAAAAACCTCTTTATTCTTGGAACTCCATTGCCATCACTTCCCCACCAAATTCTATTATCATTTATAAGATTTTTAATAGTTTCTTTAGAAAATCTCCAGCATCTTCCTGCAGGTGGAAGATTAACTTTCCCATTTGGAGAAATAATCTCAAAAACACCACTTTGTGAAAAGGTAGTTGCCAGCATACTACCTGATGTCCATAAACCTCTTGAATCATTATCAGGATTTGAATATCCTTTATTATGTTTTTCTTCTCTAGGTAATAAACCTCTATTGAATTTTTCTTTGTTTTTAGAATAA
Organism: uncultured Coprobacillus sp.; assembly: GCA_964389905.1. Taxonomy (GTDB): domain Bacteria; phylum Bacillota_I; class Bacilli_A; order ML615J-28; family CAG-698; genus CAG-698. The sequence goes on from CAYMGD010000054.1 coordinate 4,966, forward strand.
GCTAAAATATATTCTGTACTTATTGATATGTATTTATTATCATTTTTAGGTGCAAAGTTCTTTTGCCATACTAGTGTAGAAATAAAATTTGATTCACCAAAAATTTCATTACATATTTTTTTCAAATTTTCCAATTCATTATCATCTATTGAGATGAATATAGCACCATCATTAGTTAACAAATTTCTTGCTAATTTTAATCTTGAATACATCATAGAAAGCCAATCACTATGAAATCTTCCATTAGATTGATTATTAGACACAAGTCTATTTCCATATTCATCAGTTTGTCCTGATTCTACTAATTCATCATTACTATCTTTTTTAAAATTATCATTATAAATAAAATCATTTCCTGTATTATATGGTGGATCTATGTAAATGCACTTAACTTTATTAAGATACGATTCTTGTAATATTTTTAAAGCCTCTAAATTATCTCCCTCAATATAAATATTTTGTGTATTATCAAAGTCTACTGATTTTTCTCTTAATGGTCTTAAAGTATTTTTAGATGGAGTGTTTGCTGTCAATATTGCTTCTTTCTTTCCCGGCCAAGTTAATTGATACTTTTCTTTATTTCCCTCTACTATCTCTTTTGATAATTCTTGTTTTAATAAATCAAAATCTATTGATTTTCCATTTTCAGTTTCTACAATTACATTTGGAAATAAATTACCAATTTTCTCTATATTTCCATCAACTATATTTATAGATTCCATATCTAATTTATTCATTATTTAATTCCTCCATTTCTTTTTCTAATTTTCTCAATTCTTGATTCAATTCTACTTTCCTATTAAATTGCTTTTCTTTAGATATTTTATTTTTCAAATTATCTATTTTTTTAGTAAGTTCTTCCTCTTTTTTTCTATCTTGTATTAAGGTTTCAAATTCTTTTTTTGTTTCCGACTCCTTCATAATTGATTTTACCATATTTTCATAAACTATTTCTAAATTAAGAGAATTTAATTCAAAATTTATTTCTTCGTTCCAGTCACTAAAATATAAATCTTCTACTTTAATACCATAACATATATCATCATTGTATTTTATAACAAATAATATCTTATATGGTATAGCCTTTGAAATTGTCTTTATAACATTTTTAGGAATTTTTTTCTCTTTTAAACATATTTCAAAAACTTGTATTTCCTCTACTACTTCTGTTTTTGATATTCCTAGTGTATCTTCAGATAATTTATATAACCATATTATTTTTTCTACTACATTTACAAATTCATCTTTTATATTAGTTGCTACTCCTATTTTTTCATAAAATGTTTTTTTAGGAATAAATTTATTAACTAAACAACTTTTAGGTAAATCTATCATACAACCACCATAAATGATATTAGTTCAAAGTCTTCTAAACCTTTAATGTCATTTTTTAACATTGTTGTTCCACCACTTCTAAATAAACTATCTATATCATTTTCCTCTTTTATATTTATTATTGAATCTATACTCTCATTTAATAATTCAGAATATTTTTTCATATTTTTTCCATCATCAGTTTCTTCATTAAAAGTCATATATGCTTCTTTAATAGGTTCTGTATATCCTTTTGATAATTTTCTTAAAATATCTAATGTATTTTTTACACTTAAATGATTTGATAATATTGTTCCATCTTCTTTAATATAAACTAAATAAAATGGATGTAATTGATTCATATTATCTATATTAACCTCATTATTTATATTCTTCAAAACATAAATAACTCCCTTTTCTACTCCTAATTCAGGACTCGCAAATACTACTGAATGCATACCATTTGGTATTTTACTTAAATCTCCATTACGATTTACATATTCTACCAAATCCATTCTAAACTCATTAAGTCCTAAATCTGTTATAGATATTCCTGTATTCATTTCTTCCAGATCTACAACTTCTTCTTGTAATTTTTTTAATTGTGCTTTTCTATATTCAATATCACTAGATTTATTTGTTAAAACATTATCTTCTCCAGTACCAGATATATCCATCATAAGCATTCTATTTTCTACTCTATTTTTTAGATTTATATAGTCATCTAAATTTAAATTTGGCCAGAAGTTTACCAACTGGATAACTTCATTATCTGAACCAATTCTATCTACACGACCAAATCTTTGAATTATTCTAACTGGATTCCAGTGAATATCATAATTTATTAAATAGTCACAATCTTGTAAGTTTTGTCCTTCACTAATACAATCAGTTGCAATAAGAACTTCTATTTCTTCTACCATACTTGGATCAATTACTTCTCTATGTTTTGATTTTGGAGAGAAATTCACAAGTAAATTATTAAAGTCTTTATTTATATTTAATGTGCATTCGTTAGTACCTGTACCTGTTATTTTAGCAGTATCTAAATTATATCCTTGTTTTAATGGAAGTGATAAGTTCTTATACAAGTAATTTGCTGTATCTGCAAAAGCACTAAATATTATTACTTTTTTGTTATCTTTATTTATTGGATTTTCAATTTTATTTGCAATCAATTTAATAAGTTCTTGCAATTTTAAATCGTGTTCTGGAGTCACTTTACTTATTTCAGAAAGTAAACCTTTCAATATTTCTGAATCAGATAATAAATCTTCTTTCCAGCCAATAGTATTCATATCTTTTAAATCTATTTTAACTTTTGTACCAATACTAAATTCATCATTCATTAAATCTTCAATATCTTCATCAGTATTAAAATTTGTCACTTCCAAATCTTCAAATGTATTATTTATTCCGTTTCTATCAAAGTTTTCAATAGCAAGTAAAATATTGTTTATCTGCTCTAATATTTTATTTAATGTAATTTTAAAAGATTCTACTGAGCTTTCTAATCTCTTTAACAAGTTTATTCTCATAAGTATTTTTAAACTTCGTTCACGATCTGCTTGTCTAAAACTAGATTGTCCACCTTTTACAGAAATATCATATTTATCTTCATAATAAGATAATTTGTTATCTAAAATATAATCAAATGGTGCATATACACTCATATTTAATTTCATTAAAGTTTCTGATATTTCTTTTATAGACATAAAATTATCTATATCTGTTATTTCTGGACTTATACTTATAGGTTTTAATCTTGTTGGAAATTTACCTATATCATTCATATTGTAATATTTTTCGATATGTTTTCTACTTCTAGCAATAGTCACACTATCTAATAATTTAAAGAAGTCAAAGTTAGTATTTAATCTATTTAATAATTCAACACTCGTTCTTTCTTCTACTGGCAATTTACTCCATTCATTAAAAGCAGTTTGAGCATTTTTTAATATTGTATCAATAGATTTTGTATTGCTTATTTTTTCATCAATCTTATCTGTTTTTCCTTCATAAGCAAGTGCAAGTTGATTCTTTAAATCAGTAAATTTATTATTTACCGGTGTTGCAGAAAGCATAAGAACTTTAGTTTTTACTCCTGCTTTCATAACTTCGTTCATTAGTCTATCATATCTTGTTTCTCTATCTTTTCTTGCACTATTATTTCTAAAATTATGTGACTCATCAATTACAACTAAATCATAATTTCCCCAATTTACTCTTGATAAGTCTATTCCGTTAGACATTCCTTTTTTTCTTGATAAATCAGTATGGAATAATACATCATAATTAAATCTATCTTCTTGCAATAAATTATCTTTATAATTTGTTTTATAAGTATTCCAGTTTTCACTTAATTTTTTAGGACATAATACTAATACACTTTTATTTCTTTCTTGATAATACTTCATAACAGCAAGTGCTGTAAATGTTTTACCAAGGCCAACACTATCTGCTAAAATACATCCATTGTGTCTTTCTAATTTATTTATTATTCCTAGTACAGCGTCTTTTTGAAAATCATATAGAGTATTCCATATTTTTGACTCTTTAAAACCAGTCTTTTCGTTTGCAAGTTCATCTTCAGATATGTCTTCTAAAAATTCAGTAAATATGTTATATAAAGTAATGTAATAGACAAATTCTGGAGAATTTTCTTTGTATAAATCAGATATAAAGTTAAGCACATCATCTGTTACATCTTCTAATATATTTTCATTATTCCATAATTCATTAAATGATTGTAAATAATATTTTGTCATTTCATAATCATCATCTATTTTAGTAATAGGATTAAAAACTGCATTATCCTTTTGATAACCTAATCCTGCTGACGAAAATTCATCTACATTAAGATAAGTAATTTTATCGTTTATATTCATAAATTTTTGAA
>CAYMGD010000055.1:0-9101 GCA_964389905.1 uncultured Coprobacillus sp.
ATAATATAATCGCCTCTTAAAGGACTTCTTATTATTTTATTTTGTTCTCTTTGTATTGTAGCAATAATTGACTTTAATCTTGCATCTGAATTTTCCCTTAAATACTTTAACAATACTGAATCGTTTGATAATGTATCTTGTTCATCCACATCTTTTAAAACACCATCTTTTATAATAATTTGTCTTTTCTTTGTTATTTTTCCTTTTTCTTTTTTTTCAATATTATTAATATACTCTGCGTTACCAATATTATAGTCATAATACATTGAGCATATTGGACTTCTCCAATCATATATTACCATATTATTACTTTTATCCATTAATGTCTTTTTGCCAAGGTATATATCAGATGTTTTTTCAGAATCTTCAAATGTAAACATACCAAAATATGGATTATTTACTATTGATTTTAGTTTTTCTAGTTCTGTTGCATATAAAGACATAAGACTTTCTCTTGTAAAACTAGCACCTCTCATACCTTCACCTATACTAATAATAGTATTTTTCTGTCTATTAAAATTTTCTTCGCTTTTTATTATTTGTTCATTAATTAATTTTATAACTTCACTTAATCTTTTTTGTTCATATAAAAACATTTCTTTTTTTTCCATTATAACCTCCTGATTTTATTTTTTAAATATTTACATATATCAATATTACGCAACTTTTTAATTAAATAAGTTAATAATATTAGTTTGTTATTATAACACATTTATTTTCTATTAAAACATAATATTTTATTTAGGTATATCAAATTTTTCAATTTGAATAAGATTATTATCTTTATTATAAATAATTTTAGAAGCAGTATACATTATTTCCATGGCTAATTTTTGTTCTTTTAAATCTCCTTTATTTGAATCACCATATAAGAATTCATTAATAAATACTTCCCTGCTTAATTCGTTGTATCCTATAAAATTACCTTTTCCTAACTCATCACCATATAAATCCCTTAACTGAATTCTTTGAAATGGAACACCACCAATAATATCAACATTTCTGTAAATATCTATATCAAAATGTTCTAATCCTCCAGTTAATGTTTCATTTATATTATTTTCTCTATCTTTTATTTCTTTTGACTGATAACTATGAACTTGAATATTTAATAAAGGACCGACTTGTATATTAATTCTCTCATGTCTTATTCTACCATTTTTCTTATAATAATCTCTCGATTCAAACCATCCTCTCCTTGAAAATCCATAATGTAATAAATTAATAGTTGCAGTAGTTATCATTTTATTATCACAATTGTAAAAACCTATATTTCCATAATAATTTTTTTCTCCATATTTACTATAGTCAATATCTTTTAAAGAAGAATAAGGCTCCAGCAGTTCCTTTATTCCAAAAATATTTTGAAAATCATTAGCATTAAAAACAATTTTTTCATCATTTGGAGTAAATGTATTCCCATACATTTTTCCATAAGTTATTCTTTTGCTATCATCAGTTAAATTATTTAACTTTATTAATTCTGCTAATAAATCAATAAAATGATATCCACTATGATATAATTTACCATAACCATATTTGTATGGATGATTTTCTTTATCTAAATCATGTGGCATTTCCCAGTTACCATCACAATGATATATATCGATATAAGTTATTGGGATATTATATTTTTTTATTATTTCTGCTAACAAATTTTTAATAAAAACATATCCTCTATGATGTTGTCTTTGACACATTATATTACACTTGCAATTACTATCTTTGTATAGTAATAATAAATTGTCAAATTGTTCTTTAACTTTATTTATACTTTCAATAGATTTCATATTCTTTACAACTGTTATAGGCTTATCAGATAATATATTAATATTATTCTTTAATGCAAATTGTAAATACATATTATGTGCTTTAGGTTCTGTTGATGAAATGATATAATTAACATTTTGTTTTTTACACAAATTTAATAATTCTTTGTACTCTTTTTCAGGTAAATTCTCGCAATCTTTGTACTTATCAGAGAGTGTCCATAAAATAGTATTTGTATAACCATTTTCTATTAAATATTTTTTTATAGTTTCCTTGTTGCTCTCTAAATCAACTAATATTTTAGGCTCAATATTATGATTTTTAAAATAATTCATATAAATTCTTTTTGAATGCGGACCTAATCCAATTAACATTATATTTTTATCCATTTTTTTCTCCTTTTTTTAACACAAGTTTTTTACATTGATTAGCTATTTCTTTTTCCTCATTTGTCGGAATAACATAAATAGGAATATTTGATTCATTATCACTTATGATTGCCTCTACTCCAAAAACTTTATTGTTTTTATCTTTATCTAATTTAATTCCAAATTGTGAAAGATTACTTAAAAGCAATTCTCTTTGTTCTATATTTTTTTCACTAATTCCTCCTGTCATAATAATTGCATCTACATTTTCGATATTTGCCATCATAGATAGCAAATGCTTTTTAAAGTCGTTATTAATCATATTTCTTAAAAGAATAGCTTGTTCATCACCTAATAAACTTCTATCAACAATTTCCTTTGCATCTTTTGAATTACATATAGCAAAATATCCACTATTTTTATTTAACATATTTATTACTTCTTCAACAGAAATATTATAAGTATTCATAATATAAGGTATCATCGATGGATCTATGTTTCCAGACCTACTTGCCATCATTAATCCGGATAAAGGAGAAAGTCCCATAGTTGTATCAAAAGATTTCCCATTTTTTATTGTACAAATACTACTGCCTCCACCTAAATGACACATAACCACATTGGTTGTTGTAAGTTCTGATTCACTAATCTCTATATATCTATTCAATACATAATTATAAGATATTCCGTGAAAGCCATATTTTCTTATCTTATATTTTTCATACAATTCTTGTGGTATTGCATACAAATAATTTTCTTTAGGAATAGTCAAATGAAATGATGTATCAAAAACAGCAATATTTTCTTTTCCATAAAATTGTATTTGACAATTTTTTATATTTTCAGCTATTTTTTTGTTGTGTAAAGGAGAAAACATTGACAATTGTTCAATATCATTTAATACACCCGCATCAATAAATGTCGGCTCAAAATATTTTTCTCCTCCATGTACTACTCTGTGTCCAATAACATCAATATCATTAACTGAATTTAAAACTCCAACATTAATATCAAAAATAGATTTAATTATTAATTCCAAAGCATCATTAGAATTATTTATTTCTATGGTTCTTTTTTGTTTATATCCTCTATTATTTTCATATTTAAAATAAGAAGAAATTGTACCAATTTTTTCGGCGCCACCATTAGCAAGAACAACATTATTTTCTGTATCTACAATACTAAATCTAAGTGATGTACTACCATTATTAAATACTAAAATCACCATAACAAAACACCTCACTTACTGCATAATACATATCTGACTTTTAAAAATGCCTATTCGGTAACGAATAGGCTCATTATTTTAATTGCATTTATCTCTATCATATATCTTTTTAACATTTAATTTTCTTGTCAAAACATTTCCATAATTTATATTTTCTTCTTCTGAACCAATCATTCTAAATAATTCTCCTTGTGGTGATACCATTAATCTTGTAGCAAGTTTTGATGGTAGTCTGCCATCTATAGCCATACTAGGATACAATTTTTTTAATTTATCTACAATATAATTAAATTCTTCTTCAGTAATATCAAATCTTTCTCTATTTGGAACTGCACCTCTACCACTTGAAGAATAAAACTTTCTTAATTTCCAGTGATCTACACCTAATTCATTAAGTAAATAACCAACTTCTTCTAATTCATTTAAATTTTCCTTATGTACACAAGTATTTATTAAAACACCAATATCTCCTAAATCTTTAACCATTTTAATCCTTGATGAAACTAATTCTCTATGATTGTTTGTCCCTCTAATATTATGATTCAATTCGTCATTGCATGATTCAAAAGGAAATGCTATTGAATTTAAATAGTCTTTTATTTGATATAATTTTTCCTTCGTTAAATAGATACCATTAGTGCTTAATCTTGTATCTACTCCTCTTAAAGAAGCCTCTTTAATTAACTCTGCCAAATGTGGAACAGTCAATGGTTCTCCACCAATATACCTATTCTTAGTTAATCCTGTATCTATTAATTGATTTTGGATTGCCAAGTGTTCTTCTAATGATGTTATTTCTTTTTGCTTATTTGGACTTATACAATAAGCACACCTTTCTTGACAGGCATGAGTTATTATCCAAGATACAATTACTTCCCCTTTATGTTCTCCATCTTCAATTTTATACTTTTTTTCCATAAACCTCACCTTTTTTATTATTCATTATCATACTCTAAAACTTCACAATTTTTTAGTTTCAAATTATTATAATTCCCATCAACTGGCTCACCTTCAAAAAAACATCTTGCATAAATACTAACACCAGCATGAGTAACTACCAATATATTTTTTCCTTTATATTCTTTAGAAATTTCTTCAAAAAATTCTTTTATTCTTTTTCTAAAATCATTTATGTTTTCTACTCCCATTCTAGTTTCGTTTGGATTATTAAAATCAATTTCTACTTCTATTTCTGATTTTAATTTTCCTTCTAATTCCCCATTACATCTTTCAATTATTCTTTCATCAGTAATTATTTCATTAGATGTAATTATTTGAGCTGTCTTTAAAGCTCTTTTTAATGGGCTTGAAAACACCTTATCAAATTTAACATTGCTTAATTTTTCTTGTATTTTTTGGGCTTGTTCAATTCCTTTATCATTTAATTCAACATCAAGTCTACCTTGATATCTTCCTTCAACATTCCAATCTGTTTGTCCATGTCTTACTATATAAATCATTTAATTCTCCCTCTCTTTCAAAACGAAAAGATATAAAGCAACAGGTTTAAAAATCCTATTTGGTTTTTTTATAATATCTAATAATCTATATTTTAATGTCTTATAATGATATCCACTTTCTTTTATTATTTTTGCATTAGATTTTGATATTATGTTTTTCCATTCTTTTCTACTTAAAAATCTTTCATTTCCAAGCATTTTTTTCTCAAAATACTTCGTTGGAACACTAAATACACAATAATCAGAGACCCTTAATTGCTCATTTATCAAATTCACAATTTCTTCATCACTATAATGTTCTAATACACCACTGCTATGTGATACTGAAAAAAATTTATTTTCATAAGGGATTGTTCTAATATCTCCTTCGAAAACATTAACCAAATTTTCTGGATACATTTCTTTTGATTTCTTTTTAGCTTCTTTCACCATTTCTTTTTCTATATCCATCGCATAAGTTGTTATACCATACGATGCTAATAAAATTGATGTCTTACCAGTTCCACAACCACACTCTAAAACCGGTTTGCCACTAACAGAATATTTTAATACTTGTTTGATGAATTTTCTTTTCAATTTCATTTTTATATTAAAATATTCATCCCAATCACTAAAATTTTTATTAATGTAATTTCTGTATAAAGTATTCCATTTCCCATTTAGTTTAGTCATACTACCTCCTTATTTTTTTATATTCGAATTAATCTTTAGTAATATAACTTAAAACAAATTTTGATATTCTAAATACAATTAAAGATTAATAGAATATTAAATTTAAAGTTGCTTATCTACATCATGCTACGCCTTTCAATTAATATAATAAAAGATATAGTTCAAATAGTCAACAAGCAATTTTTCATAATTTTATTCAAAAATGAAACCCTATTCATTTTTGAATAGAGTTAATTCATTTATGAATATATTATTTATCTTTTAAATAGTATTCTAGTATATATCTATCACGTAAAACAATAAATTTACTATGATACAAATTTTCATATTTTGATTCTTTTAAATTATCATAACACTCAGTAATTAATTTTAATGCTTGGCTATCATCTACCCATAAAAGTTTTGCACCTTCATCTTTTTCTTTTTCTGTTAAATTTAGTTTGTTTCTATTGTTAATGACCTTAGCAACAAAAATGTATGAAATTTGTTTAAAATTGTCTAAACTTTTATGCTCCTCAATTGTTCCTAAACATTTTATAATTTCTACTTCACATCCTGTTTCTTCCAAAGCTTCTCTTTTAAATGCCTCTTCCGGATTTTCTCCTTTATCAATTCCACCACCAGGCAATTTATACTCATTTTTCATTGTTTTATTAAATAAAGCAATTTTACCATCTTTTTCAATTATAATACCTCGAGCACCATACCTTATTCTTGGATTATTAAATTCTATAGATGTTAAACCAATATTTTCATCTATCAATTTTTTTATACATTCCATTTTATTCACCTCAATATTTTATTTAAATTTACTTTAATAATTACTAATTATTTTTTATCATTTCTATAAATTTCATCATATTCTTTCTAACATGATTATTAAAATATATTATTCCAATCGGATTAGTTGGAAAATTGTTATAATCATCTAGGATTACCAATTCATCTAATTTTTCTTCTATTTCATTATATAGAAAATATCCAATACCATTATTTAATCTTACTAAATCTAAAAGTAATTTAGAATTATGTGTTTCAATTTCTGGATTAATTTTTAATTTGTTTTGAAATAAAAATTGATCTAACAATTGACGTTTTCTACAAGTTCCCGGTGCAAATATAGTTTGTTTAACTATACTAGACAACGATGATAGTTTTTCTTTGTTATTTTCATAATATTGTTTTGAACAAACAAAGCAAGTTTTAAATTCTCCAACCGGTTCTATTTTTAAGTTTAAATTATTATTTTCTACATTAAATGGTAAATAATCCAAGACAAAATCAACATCTCTTTTTAGTAGCAATTCCTTTAATCCATTAGAATCAGAAGTCCTAACAGAAATTTTTATATTTGGATATTTTTGATAAAAAGATATAATGAATTTATTTAGGAAATAGTCAGCAATATTATTTGTTGTCCCAATAATTATTTTATCATCACATTCAAAATCTTTGTTATTAAATATATAAAAAACATCTGCTAAAGCATTAAATATTTTTTCTCCATTCTTTGTTAATTGAATTCCATTTTGCAACCTAATCAACAATTTAACATTCAACTGTTCTTCTAATTTGGATACATTTCGGCTTAATGTAGATTGAGAAACATACAATTTCTCAGATGCTTTTGTAAAGCCACCATATGAAGCAACACTATAAAAATCAAAATATAACGAAAAATTACTTCTTAAATCATTCATACTTCTCCCTCCTAATTAACTAACTTAAATTTAATTTAAAATTATATTATCTTTTTTTACTAACTAAACTCATTCCCAATATTTTCTTCTTTTTTCTAATTTTTTCTTCAATTTTATCTTTTTGTTTATTCATTTTTGAAAGCATATCTAAATTTTCATCTGTTTGTTCATGCATCATTCTTACAGTTCTTTCAAATGCCTCCCAATCAAATTTATCATCTTTTTTTATTCTCAAACAGAAAATTAACATTACTATTCCAGATAAAGCCATTACTATAAAAAATGCAAGTTCTACTTTAACAATTATCTCTTGTTCCATACAAATAGCCTCCTAAAAAACACTAAAATGCTTAAGCCTATTAACTCTAATCTTTTCTTAAAAAGAACTTTTTTCATTTTCTTAACCATATCCATATATAAGGAATATTCCACTTCATAATAAAGTGTATATTTAAAAAACTCTCTTTTATTCCATTTCTTTCTTTCATCTATTATAACATAAGTTACATATATTAGTATCAATACTACTGCAATAACTAACAAAATTATAATCTCTAACAAATCTTTACTCACACTAACCACCGCTTTTTTATATAAAATTTGTTGTATTTTTACTATAAATTTAGTCTTTATTTTCAACAAGTTGAATGTTCTTATCAAATTTTGAAATATCAGAATCACAATCACTTAAAAACATTTCAAATCTATCATCAACATCTTTTTCATCTTCAATAATATAATTATCTCCATCAAAAATATAAGTCATTGTATCATCAAATTTATGTAATATAACTTTTTTATATATAACACCTATCTTTAATAAAGATAGCAACTCATAATATGATACTAACTTATTAGAGTCTTTATATTCACTTGTTTCATCTCTTGAAATAGATTTTTCCATTTTTGAAATCATAGAAACTTCTTTACTAATATCCTCATATAATTTATAAATTTTATTATCAATTTCTTCTAATTCTTTCTCAACTTTTTTCTTTTGAAATCTAAATATACAATTATTTAAGAGTGCTTGTTTTTGTGCTTCATACATTTTTATTTCACTAGCAAATAATCTAATCATATTATGAGAATCTTCAATTTGATACCACAAGCATAAATCTATTATCCTTTGAGATAGTTTAAAATCATCACTTTCTGATAGATCATCTAAAATTATTTGTTTCTTCTTACTCTTTTTAACTTCTTCTGTTTTTTTCATATTATTAAACGCTCCTCTCAAAATATCTCTATACAATATTATAACATATTTTTGGGATAATATCCGACAATTTTAGGAATTTCTTTAATTTTAAGTCAAAATTATTCTTGAGGTGATACTTATGGTTAGTAATAATCTTAAAGAAATTAGAACATATTTTGATGTAAAACAAAGAGAAATAAGTGAAATATTGCAAGTTAGTAGGTCAACTTATGCCGGATGGGAAAATGGTATAGACAATATTCCTTTACTAAAGTTAAATGATTTTTGTAATTACTTTGGTGTTAGTGTAGACTATATGTGTGGACTAACAACAATAAAAAAATATAATATTATAAATAAAGACATTGATATAAATCTTGTTGCTAATAATCTCAAAAAAATAAGATTACAACACAATGACACGCAAGAGGTTATATCTAAAATTATTAATACTGATCGTTCTAATTATTCAAGATATGAAGTAGGAAAAAATTTAATTTTAACTTCATTAATAATTGATTTTGCTAAACACTATAAAGTATCTATTGATTGGATTCTTGGTAAAACAGAAGATGATATGCTTAATAAAGAAAGATAAGGATTATCTACTAAAATCGTAATCATCCTTATCTTTTTCATTATAAGATTTTTTATTAGATTTCATATAACTAGGAATATTAGCATAATCAAATAATTCATCTT
>CAYMGD010000056.1:0-7480 GCA_964389905.1 uncultured Coprobacillus sp.
ACCAGAAATAGGAGAGCAAAAATATTCTATATATTGGGCAGGTGGCGAACTTGCTTATAGTAATCAATCATTAAATGTACAAGTAGGATTTGATGCTGGAACAATGGAAAATCCTAAATTAACACTTGTTGTATATACAAGTATGGATGTTAAAGTTAGACTTAATCGTGGAAACTTAGCAATAACATCAGATTTCATAACTACTATTGATTGTTATGGAGTTATAGATATGTTATTCTTTAAATTTAAAGCTAATTCAGATTTAAATACTACAGGTACTACAGAAGTCTACTATGGAACAATTAATCTTCATAATACATATATAGGATATTTAAGTAGTAATTGTACTGGTAACTTAGCATCAAATGGTGGAAAATTTCATGAAGATTTTAATGAGATTGATAATAAAAATATTACTATTGAAGGCTTAAAAAAAACAGATTGTAATATACATTATCCAAGTGAAGAAAATTGTTATTTCTGTGATAATAACGAATCAGGAAATAATAGTCACGTACATAATTTTACAACAGTATATACTGCTCCAACATGTAAAGAAGATGGAAAAATAGTAATTACATGTACAAATAGTGATGGTAAATGCAAATATGGTGATGATAATTCTCATTCTAAAACAATAACTATTCCTGCATTTGGTCATGTAATAATAAATATCGAAGCAATTCCAGCAACTTGTACAACTTTTGGACAAACAGAAGGTGAAATATGCGTAAGATGTGACCATAACACAGTAAAAGTTATAGCACCATATTTACATGATTTTGACGAAGTAACTGGTAAATGTAACCGTGTAAATTGTTCTGCTTATAGAAAAGATATTGAAGAAAAAATTGTTGATGTTTCATATTTATCAAGCATCGACTGGAAAGATCAAGATAAATCAAAAGAAGCTATAACTATACGATTGAAAAATGATATTACATGCACTCCAGAAGAGTTATTAGAAGCAATAGGAACAGCAACAGTACCAAGTTGGGTACTTAGTGATGGTACAACTGGCGGACAAATAAGTTCTAAATTCAATTCATATACAACAATATTTGCTATAGACATTGATTTAAATGGTCACACTTTAACTGTTAATGGAGATAAATCTCCTATCGGAACATTAGTATATGGCTCACTTCAAATTAGAGATGGAAATCTTCAATTAAATGGAATAACAAGATGGGTTAAAAATCCAATTGTTACAGTAGAAGATAAAGCTAAAGTTATGTTAAATAATGTAGTTGTTAATTCTGATTATAATCCTATTTATTGTTGGCAAGATTCTACAATTGATATAAAGAATTCAAGCCTATTTATAAGCGAAGAATATAGAACAACTGAACCTACAGGTCCTATAATTTATGTTAAATATTATGATGATACAAATAATATTTGCGAAATTAGTATAAAATCTGGAGATGGAAAATTTCCTTGTATAAAAGAAGAAAATAATGTGTTTGTTTTGTATGACGATAAATATTCAGGGAATAAATTAGGTACTGTTTGTTTATATGCAATTTCAAGTGATGATAAAGAAGTTATGATTAGTAATGAATACATAAGTAAATTTGGAGAGTATAGTACTTATTTAGATAGTTATAGGATTACTCTAAATGATGATTTGATATTGAACAAATTAATACTAGATGGTGATAAATATAAAGCACAACAATTTAAAGATTCAGATGGAAATGTTATAGAATTTGTTGATAAAATGTCAGAAGAGGATATTGCTTGGTTTGATGCACATGAATCAAGTATTGGTGTTGAATATAATGCTATTGTTACTCCTAATATAGATGAATATTCAAGTCAAAATGTTCAATTAAAAAATAACTCTTCATCTACAGAAGAATAAGATAAAATAATTAATTTAGAGGTTATTGTATACTAGAAAGTATATTTGATAACCTCTTTTTATATAAATCTATTTAATTGGGATATTATTATTTTAAAAAGTATAAAAATTTAATTTAAAATATTAGTTTTTTTTACAATTTCATGTTATAATTTTCTTGTGAACAAAATTATATTTGGAGAAAATAATGACTGAAACAAAATATAAAAAAATAATAATATCTTTATTAGTTTTTAATTTACTAATCTCATTTGGTATAATTGGTTATCTTTGTTTTAAAAATAATAAAGTAGAAAACAAATACACTTTATATATAGGCTTAAATGATAAAGACACATATGTTCAAGAAATAACTAAAGAAGAAGCTTATGATATTGTAAATAACATTTGCTTAAAATATACAAAAGGTTATACTTTATCAGAAGCACAAGGCGGTTGGACTGATGAAACTGACACTTTAACACAAGAAAATACTTTAGTATATACATTTTATGGTATTTCAAAAGATACATTGATGAATATAATGGATGAAGTACTTTTAAATCTTAACCAAAGTTCAATACTTGTTGAAGAGGGAAAAGTATATTATACGTATTATTATGGTTCATAAAAGAATTTAAGGGCTTAATTGTCCTTTTTTGTTTTAATTAATTGTAAACATTTTATTAATTATTATCATCTTATTTTACAAATTTCTATTTTATTTTTTTAAAATTTATAGTATAATTGTTTATAATATGTAAAGGAGTTTCTAATTATGGATTTGATTGATAAATATAATATGATACTAGAAAATGAACAATCCCTTCTAACGATAAATAACATTTTAGATTTACAAAATGATTTCTTAAAGGATAATGATTTTTTACATTATTATTTATGTACAAATAGAATAATTGATATTTATATCAATGAAGGAGATTTAAAGAATGCTTTGGAAGTGGCTTTAGATTTATACGAAAAATCTAATATCACATCTTTCAAAGAAAGTTATCATCAAGTCCTTGATCAACTTATATATATTTATATTACTAAACAGTATTATCAAAGAGCTTTATTAATGCTTAATGAAAAGAAAGAACTTATAGATTTAAATAACAGTGAAGAAGTTAACCGTTTATATCTTGAGTTTTCTTACATTCATGAAGCCTTAGGTGAAAAGAACTCTTGCCTTTCGAAGCTTGAAGCTATACTTGCTAATAACCCTACTCCTGAAATGAAAGCAGTTGTTTTGAATAATATTACAAAACTTTATATCGATAGTAATGATTTTGATAATGCTAAAAAGACTTTGCAAGAAAATATTACTCTTGTTGATGAAATCAATGATGATGAAGGAAAGAGATATTGTAAATATTTACAAAGCTTAATTTATCATTTCGAAGGAAATCTAAAAGAAGCAAAAAAAGTTTTAAACGAATTATATAAAGAAATAAATATTGATGATAATTTTAATGAACGCTTTAGTTATTTAAATGAATATTTTACAATTATTCTTGATATGTGTGATAATCGCGAAGCAATTGATATTATTAATAAGTTTATTGATAAGGTAATAAGTTGTGATGATTTGCATAATAAGCATGTATTCTTAAAGAATATGTTGTTACTAGGTGTTACATCTCCAAACTCTTTGAAAAAAGTAAAAAAAGGAATGTATACAACTGAAATAGTTCTAAATATGATTAGTGAACTTGAGAAAGAAATCAATAACAATAATGATATAAAAACATCTGAAATAAAAGAAGATGAATTATCTTTACAAATGACAAATAGTGAAAATGTTTTATATTCAAAATTGTTATCAGCTTTAGAAGATATTAATTTAAATTATGAAGATGGTAGTTTACGTTCTCTTTTGATGAATTATTCATATTCTTTACGTAATAAAGTTTTGTTTGATGAGGCATTATATATTGTTTTAAGCAAAGAAAATACAATGATAATTCCTAACATTGAAACAAGTTTAGAAAATATAACAACATATCAATATAAAAATGAGAAATTGTATGAACGTGATTCGACTTTTAATGATATGATTCAGACGCCAGTAGAAACTATTATTAGTGGTGAGAAAGAAATCAATGTAACACTTGGAGATGACATTAATTTCCTTGATCCAATAAGTCGAAAAGCTTATCGTGAAATGTATAAATACTTATATGCTGTTCCATTAATGAAAAATGATAAAGTATATGGAGTATGTATATATTTATCTAATGTGATTGATTTGACTAATATATTCTCTAAAACAATGCTTAAGTTGTCATCACAATACTTATCTTACGCATTAATGAGTTTATTTAATCAAAATTGTAATCTGTTGCAATATAATTTACTAAACACATGTGATGCAAAATCTAATAGTGGAATATTCTATTATAGTGCTAAGGAAAACTGTTATTTACTCTCTAGCAAGCTAAAAAAAATGCTCCAAATGAAAGATATTAAAGTATCCAAAGCTGATTTTGCAAAGAATATTATTAAATCAGATTTAAAAGAATATATGCATTCTAAAGATGAATTAAATAATAAAGAAGCATATGAAACAAATTATCATATGAATATTGATAACAAAAGTATTTTATTAAGTGAATCTGCTAGTCCATATTTATCTAGTAATGGCGAATTGTTTTATTGTGGACGAATTGCTATGCTTGAGTTCAACGAATCAATGTTATCTGAAGTAAAACAATTCCATCCATTATCATGGAAGGAATTAAGTTTACAACTTGAAGGTTTAAGAAAAAAGAATTTCAAAGTTTTAGCTTTACGTTCTAAAGAGGATTTGTTTACTAAATTATATGATTTATTCAATGACAATATATATTTTGTTAATGATGTATATTATTACATCATTAACACGAATAAAAATATTAAGAATCGCATTGAGGGTTTAAGAATTGATGATTTATCGTATACGATTATTGAATATCCAGATAAACTTGTTAGATTAGATGACTTATTAGGCGTAACAAGTTTTATGCTTGATAAACCTGGATATATTGATTTTGGTAATGAAATATATGCAAGTTACATCAGCAAATCAACAATTTCTGAGTGCCTTGAAAGAGCTTTGATCAGTGATTCAATAACGATTACAAAGAAGAAGTTCTCAATTGATAGTCAGTTTGCTGGCGAATATTGTCAATTTGCGATAAAAGGAATTTACAATAATAAAAGTTTAAAAGTAATTCCTGATGATGTTATCTATTCACTTTATGAATACATAATAGATTCTTTATCAAAAGAAAACAATAATACTTATTTATTAAAAATACGTAATAGTGCCTTATATCGTTTACTAAATAATAATAAAATCAAAGATGTTAATATAATTTTTGACCTAGAAGATGAAAGATATGCTAATGAAATATTAAATAATCTTAATGATAATTATAAAGGTTGTAAACTAATTGTTGGTAATAATTTTATTAAAAACATTAGTTTGAAGACTTTGATAAATAATAATAAAATTATTCTTGGTTTCAATGAAAAAATTGATGATGATATTTTAGATATATATCAAAAATATAATGATAAGTATTACTTCTATGGCGATGAAGGTATTAAAATCGAAAATGGAGACTAATTATGAAAATTATAGACTTTATTAAATCATTATTTTTCCCTCGTGAGATGAAAAGACATCGTTACATGTCTTTACTCTTCGCTATATGTTTGTTTGTGTTAGAGTTTTATTTGATTATTGCTCCTGCATCATCATATTATAAAAGACATACACATGAACTAGTTGAGGAAAATAATTTATACTATTTACAATCAATTTCTAAAATGATGGAAACAGAAGATTTAGATAAGTTTGTGAAAGAATTACAATCAAAAGGTGTGAGATCAGGTAGTGAAAAAATAACAGATAGTGATTTAGCTTTTGATAGTTTGAAAGCTGATAATTCTGTTTTGGGAATTATCAGAAAAGATGCCGAAAGTGATGTTTGGCTTTTTAATGATAAAAGTACATCAGTTCGTTATGACACAACAAGTGATGAAAAACCTATAATAACTGCTACTACTGGAGGAATTATTATCAATAATGTATCACAAAAAATGATTTCAATAGAAGGTGTAACTGAAAATGATAATATCGAACTAGTAACTGTGACATCAACTGATGATGGCAAATTGAAAATAAACAATGAAACAACTAAAGTACTCATAACAAGTTCTGAGCCTGTTATTTCTTTAGATGGAACAGATATAATGATAGATGATACATTTACAGGTAAGAGTGTATCAGAAAATGCCAAAGTTGTTTTCTATTTTGTTCCTAATTATGATGTTTATTTCTATGAAAAAGAATATGTTTATACAAATGATTTAGGTGAAAAAAATCACATTTTATTCACTATAAATACTAAAGCAACATCATTAGATGAATGCACTCATGAATACTCAGAAGAGGCATATCCAAATATTGAAGACGAAAACTATTTCTTTGTAAATATTGCTTCAACATTTGTTTCTTATCAAGCAAATCCTAAAGGAATTGATGATTTGAAAATTGATAAAAATGGAACAACATTACAATGTGCATCGATAATGGTTCCATACTCTAATACAGGGGAATTTACTTTTGATGGCTTGCAAACAAAAGATTTCGCAAACTATTTACTTAGTAAACTTGAAATAGGTTATACTTTATTTGCGGTACAATCACTTGATTTACAAATAGGTATATATTGTTTAGTCTTTACATTAATAGTTACATGTTTATTCTTCTTGCTATTTAAGAAAAATGGTCGATTAAAGACATTTAGAGAATATTATAATATTGCATCACTTGCCAATATTGTTCCTGCGATTATTTCATTTGTTTTAATGTGGATTAATCCATTATACGTTGGTAGTTCGTACTTGTTCATATTCTCTATCTATTATTTATTTGTTTTATTTAGAATAAATAATTCACCAGAAAAATTATAAGTAAATAGTAATATTATATTTACCTTCCACATATAGTTTAATGAATATGGAGGGTGTATGATGCTTAAGAAAAATCAATTAGTTTTAATACTATTAACGCTTGTTTTAATGCTATCTGTTTATTTTATAAGAGCTCCTTTTAAAGAAAAGGAAAATGATGGTGATGATAACAATAATGAACCATCATCAGAAACAACTGGTAGATTAGAAGAGTTACAAGCATTAAGAGTAGTATTAAATGAAGAACGTACAAGCAAGGTTTTGAGCTTAGATGCAATTATTGCAAGCAGTGATAAAACTGTTGATGAAAAGAATAGTGCACTTGAGGAAAAGAGATATATAAACTCTTTAACTGAAAAAGAACTAGTCCTTGAAACACAAATTATGAATAAAGGTTATCAAGATTGTTTTGTGCATGCAACAGATACTGGTGTTGATATAACTGTTATTTCCAATACAAATTCTGTAACAGTAGCAAATGAAATAATAATTATGGCATTAACAGGATTCGATAAGGTTCTAGATAATGTTACTGTTAATTTTCAAACTGCCCAAGAAGTTATGGCAAAAGTCGATCAATCTGATACTAACGAATAAGTCAATGAATTTTCATTGGCTTTTTTCTCTTTTTGTAAAAGTCTAACATATCCTTGACAAAAGAGGGGGGGG
>CAYMGD010000057.1:0-7196 GCA_964389905.1 uncultured Coprobacillus sp.
AACAATCATCTCATTAATTATTTGTTTAGCCATACCCGATTATGCGTAAGAACCGTTTAACTTTAAGTATGGTCTTCTTTTATTACATAAATTATCTAAAGAAAGATAATATTATTTATTAAAGTTCTGGTTGTAAGTAACCAATTAATGTATCTGTTATATCAAAGAATCCAACAAAGCTTGGGAATTCAATAGTAGTATTTTCTAATAAAATATTAGATAAAATATTAAATTCAAAGTATTCTTTAACATTATAAGTTTCGTCTTCAGAAATAGTTAAATCTATATCTGTGTCAAATGAGAAACTACCATTTAATCCTTCAACTAAACCTTTAGAAACTGAAACATTAAATTTATTAATAGTAATGCATTCTTTAATAGTATCAATTGTAGCTAAGATTTGTTCTGACATAGCTGCAGCTTGCATTGCTTCTATCTCTTCTAAAGTAAGTTTTTTACCTGTTTCAATGCTATAGTATACAGCGCCACCTTCGTAATAGATGTAGTAAATGCCATTGTGAACATATCCAAAATCTTGTTTTAAGAAATCTTCAGATACATTTTTCTTAGCAATTTCTTCATTGTTTTCATATACAAAGTAATCGCCTTCTTCTGTTTGAAAGAAAATAGCATTATAAAATTCTTCAGTTTCATAATCAAATCCAGAAATACAATATGCATCAACAAGAGCATAATTGTTATTTATATCATATACGCATCTAAAGGCATAGTCAACATAATATCCAGCTATAGGATAGCCATAGAAATATTCTTCATCTTCTGCAAATGAATGGAATGTTCCATCAGCATCATACCAACCATTTTCACCTTTAACAACTTTGTAATCACCGAAATCAATGACATTATCATCAATTTCATCAATAGGTTCAAATTCTGGATTAAAGATATCGTCCAAACTATTTACAAATTTGTACATTTGAACCATATATTTCTCAACAAATTTTCCTAAGTTTGTTAAGAAACTTTGAACTTGGTCATTTGTAATTGAATATGTAATCTTTGCATTATCTTCTACAGCCACAGGTTTAAGAATACTTAAAAGTGCAACTAATGCATTATAGAATTCAGTATCTAATCCGCATTCAGCAGCTAATGCTAATATTTCAGTAAGTTTACCTTGTAATTCTTGGATTAATTCATTATATTGTTCTTGGAAATCTATTTCTTCATCTCCAATATTTTCTTGAATAAGTGTTTCCAAAGCCTTAATTAGCTTTTCAATGTTTATTTGAACGTTAAGATTTGTAGGATTATCAACTGCTTCAGTAGCTACTTTGGCGTAAACAATTCCATTTTTCACATATAATTCACATGCATATTTTGGATTGTTTTCAGAATTAAGTAAAGCGCCATTGATTTCTAAAGAACAGTTTAAATAAGCTTCAATATCTTTAAGATTTTCAGTATTAATGTTATTAACAACTAATTCTAATGTTGTTTTTGAATCTGCAAGAATTGTAATCCATTCATTCATTTCCTCAAAAACAGAATTTCCGTCACTTGTAACTTCTAATTTATTTATTAGTTCTATTTTACCAGAAACGCTCTTAATGTCTTCTAATGAACCTGTATTATTCCATTTTGCAGTTAATACAAGATTTTCTGTTACTGCAGTTTCAAAGTCATACATATTATATCCATTATACCAACCAGCAAATACGTATCCTTCTTTTGTTGGTGCAGTAGGTTCGCTTACTTTTTCGCCTTCTTTAACAGAAACAGTATTTATTTCTTCATCACCATCAACAAACTTAACTGTATAAACAGTACTTTGTTCTTCCCACTTGGCATATAATGTGATATCTTTTTTCACATTATCTAATGATTGGAATTCTTCTTTAAAATCACTATCTAAATACCAACCAACAAATACATAGCCTTCTTTTGTTGGTTCACTTGGAAGATTAAATGATTTTAAATCGTCTAGATTAATTTCAGTACTTGTAATAGTGTTTCCACCATTTGTCTCATATTTGATTGTTACTGTTGATGATTCGCCACAAGCAACAAGCATTAGAGCCATCATAAATACCATAATAAATGATACAATTTTTTTCATTTTATTTCTCTCCTTTTCTTTTTTTGTACTTTTATTATAGCAAAACCTATAAAAAAAAGCAATAAAAAAGAAGAGATTAATTTATTACAATTTTTGAAAATGTATACATTAATCTCTTAATATAATCTATTTTTTGTCTTTAAAGAATTTCTTTACTTTGTCGAAGAATGATTCATTTTTTAGATTCGTATTACCTAATTTTTGGAATAATTCTTTTTGTTCCGAAGTAAGTTTTCCTGGTGTAACAACTTTTACAATTACATACTCATGACCTGTCTTTGTTACGCCACGACGAGTCATTGTTATGCCTCTATTGCTAAGTTTAAACTTTGTTCCTGTTTGAGTGCCTTCAGGAATTTTTAAAGTTTCTTCGCCATGAATTGATGGAACTTTAAGGGTATCACCAAGAGCAGCTTGGCTGAAGGTAATTGGCATTTCTACATATATATCAACACCATCTCGTTGGAATAAGTCACTATCTTTAACTTTAACAACGATAAATAAATCTCCATTTACACCACCATTAGGCGAAGCATCTCCACGACCATTTAAGCATATTCTTTGGCCATCTTCAATTCCTGATGGAATTTTAACTTTAATAGTCTCATTACTGCGAATTCTACCTTCGCCACCACATTTAGAACATTTATTTTTGATTGTTTTGCCCTTACCACGGCATGTAGGACAAACAGTTTCGGACTGAATTCGACCGAAAATAGTTTGTTGTTCAGTAATAACTTTTCCACGGCCGTGACATGTTGAACATGTTACAACATCGCTACCACTTTCTGCACCTAATCCATTACATTTTGGACAAGTTGAGTACTTATTAAGGCTAATATCTTTTTCACAGCCAAAGCAAGCTTCCTCAAAGGTAAGAGTTACAGATACCTGTAAATCCTTACCTCTTGTTTGTGTTTGTTGACTTGAGCGTCCTCTTCCTCCAGTGAAATAATCAAATATGTCATCAAGTCCACCGAAACCAGAGAATCCTGAACCACCAAAGCCACTAAATCCTTCAAATCCAGTTCCATTATTTTCTTGGAAACCAAATCTATCATAATTAGCTCTCTTTTGGGGATCCTTTAATACCTCATATGCTTCTTGAACTTCTTTGAATTTTTCTTGAGCATTTTCTTCTGTAGATGTATCTGGATGATACTTCTTGGCCAATTGACGGTATGCTTTCTTTATTTCATCTTCAGTTGCACTCTTTTGTACTCCGAGTACCTCGTAATAATCTCTTTTGGCCATCGTCTTCTCCTTTAACAGCTATATTTTTTATTCTGGATCAACGATGTCATCAGGGTTTACAGCGCCACCATCTCCAGGGTTATTATTTTGGTGCTTTTGATATGCTCTCATAGCAACGTTTTGACTTGCTTTCACTAATTCTTCTTTAGCACTCTTAATTGCTTCAATATCATTTCCTTTTAAAGCTTCTTCTAAAGCACTAATTTTAGCATTGATTGATGTCTTTTCTTCTTCAGTAACTTCTTCACCTAAATCTTCAACTGATTTCTTAACAGCAAAGATCATTTGTTCAGCTTCATTACGAACATCAACTTCTTCTTTACGTTTCTTATCAGCATCAGCATTTTCTTCTGCTTCACGAACCATTCTATTAATTTCTTCTTCAGATAATCCTGAACCATTTTGAATTGTAACAGATTTTTCTTTTCCAGTTCCTAAGTCTTTAGCTTTTACATTAACAATACCATTAGCATCGATATCAAATGTTACTTCAATTTGAGGAACACCACGAGGAGCTAGAGGAATATCACCAAGTTGGAATTTACCTAATGTCTTGTTATCAGCTGCCATTGGTCTTTCACCTTGTAAAACATGAATATCAACAGCAGGTTGATTATCTACAGCAGTTGAGAAAACTTGTGATTTACTTGTTGGGATAGTTGTATTTCTTTCAATTAGTTTTGTAAATACACCACCTAATGTTTCAATACCAAGTGATAATGGAGTAACATCAAGTAATAATACATCTTTAACATCACCAGATAATACGCCACCTTGAATTGCTGCACCCATAGCAACAACTTCATCAGGGTTAACGCTTCTATTTGGTTCTTTTCCTAATTCACGTTTAACTAATTCTTGAACAGCAGGAATTCTTGTAGAACCACCAACTAATAATACTTGGTCAATATCTTTAGCAGTCATCTTTGCATCACGAAGTGCTTGTCTAACTGGTTCAACACTCTTTTCAACTAAATGTCTAGTTAATTCATCAAATTTAGCTCTGCTTAAATTCATATTTAAATGAACAGGGCCATTTACTCCCATTGAAATAAATGGAAGAGAAATTTCAGCTTTACTGATTCCACTTAATTCTTTCTTAGCTTTTTCAGCTGCATCTTTTAATCTTTGCATTGCTAAACGATCTTTACTTAAATCAATACCATTTTCTTTCTTGAATTCAGAAACTAGATAATCCATAATTACTTGGTCAAAGTCATCTCCACCTAAATGATTATTACCTGCAGTTGAGATAACTTCAAATGTACCATCAGCAAGAGAAAGGATAGATACATCAAATGTACCACCACCTAAGTCATACACTAAAACTGTTTGTTCTTTATTTGTTTTATCGATACCATAAGCTAAAGCAGCAGCTGTTGGTTCGTTGATTATTCTCTTAACGTTTAAACCAGCAATTTTACCAGCATCTTTTGTTGCTTGACGTTGTGAATCATTAAAATATGCAGGAACAGTAATAACAGCATCAGTTACTTTTTCTCCTAAATATGCTTCAGCAGTTGCTTTTAAGTTTTGAAGAATCATAGCACTTAATTGTTCTGGTGTATAGTTCTTACCCTTAATAGTAACAACTTCTTTTGTTCCCATTTTTCTCTTAATTGAAGAAACTGTATCTAAATTTGTAACAGCTTGTCTTTTGGCAATTGCACCAACTTGAATTTCATCATCTTTAAATGAAATAACAGATGGTGTTGTTCTTTCGCCTTCAGCATTAGTGATAACCTTAGCTTCACTACCTTCCATAACTGCAACACATGAATTTGTTGTACCTAAATCTATACCAATAATTTTAGACATAATATATACCTCCTATTAAATTATTTATTTTCTTCTGTCTTTTCTTCTGGTTTTTTATTAACTTTAACTAAAGCAGCTACTAATACACGATCTTTATACATATAACCATCTTTGATAACTGCTAAAATCGCACCTTCCTCTTTTGTTTCATCATAATCTGTTTCCACAGCATGATGATAATGAGGATCAAACATTCCATTACTATTAATTTTCTTTACACCTTCTTCTTCAAGAATAGTCTTAAGATTATTATTAATCATTTGAAAACCAATTAAGAAATTCATTAAGTTTTGATCATCAGTTTTCATATTAACTGCTTTGTCAAATATGTCAATATTAGTTATTAGTTTTTCCAATAACCTTTGCGATGCATATTTACGATCACGAATTTTTTCTTCTTCAATACGCTTCTTAAAGTTTTCTGTATCAGCTAATAAACGTAAATATTGTGTATTTGCATCTTTTAATTTTTTCTCTAATTCTTCTTTTTCAGAAGTTAAAGTTTCAATTTTAGTTTCTAATTTCTTTATTTTCTTGTGATGTTTACTATTTTTATTACAAGCTTCATCTTCATTCATTTCTTGAGATTCTTGTTCTTGAGTTTCTGATTCTTGAATCTCTTGTTCTTGAGTTTCTTGTCCTTGAGTTTCTTGTTCGCTTGGATTATTTTCTTTTTCGTTTAATTCTTCTTCACGATATCTATTATTCATTACGTATTCCTTTCTAAACTTTAATAACCTTTATAATTAATTATCATATTTATGTTAATTTCTTTATATTCTTTGCGATATATTCAAGCAAAGGAATTATCTTTTGATATTCCATACGCATTGGACCTATAACAGCTATTCGACCAATTTCACCATTATCAAGTTCATATGGAACAGATATAATCGAACAATCTTTCATCACTGAAAGTTCATTATCATTACCTATTCTAACTTGGATACCATCTTCAGAGAAGTTAACTGCTTTGATAAAGTCATCATCTTCGATAGTTGTTAATATTTGTTTTATTTTTTCAGTATCTTTAAATTCAGGTTGCGAAAATATATTATTCTTTCCTGACATAAAGACATTATCCTTTGCCATGTTAGTAAGAGTTCTAACAAAAGCAGCAACTAATTCATCATAATATGCGATATAATCTCTTATACCAACTTCTTCACTTTGATTTCTTATACGATTATAAATATCAGAAATAGGGCAATCATATAATACTTTATTAAGATAACTAATTACTTTTTCGATGTCTTCGTTACTAATCATTTCAGGAACAATTATTTTCTTGCTTTCAACGTTTCCTTTATCAGTAACCATTAAAATAACAGCATATCTATCATATAAAGGAACGAATTGGATTTTTCTAATACGAGCATTGTATCCTGCAGAACCCATTGCAACTGATGTATAATGAGTTAAATCAGCAACCAAGGCCATTGTTTCTTTAATAGCTTGTTCTCTGCTCAAAAGGTTTCTTTCAAGTATTTCATCAACTAAAGGAAATGAATCATCAAATTCAGCATCAAGAATCTTTTTACCATCAAGAATTTCATTGACATAAAAACGATAACCATTTTCTGAAGGAACTCTTCCACTTGAAGTATGAGTTTTTAATAAGTAACCTTCTTCTTCTAGAAACGCCATTTCGTTACGAATAGTTGCTGAAGAATAACCTAACATTAGTTCAGGAATCTCAGTTAAAGCTTTTGAACCAACTGGTTCGTTTGTTCTAACATATTCTTCAACAATGGCAATTAAAATTGTTTTTTGTCTATCGGTTAGCATATCACCACTCCATTATTCATAGATATTATATTCATATTCTATTGCATTTAGCACTCTTTTTCATTGTCTGCTAAAATTATACACCATTTATTTAGCACTGTCAATAGTTTTGTGCTAAACCATTTTTATTTTTACCTGAAAACGATTTCTAATTCATTTGATTTGTGTATAAAAAAAGACCATATTTTAAAGTCTTTTAAAGGTTCTTACGCATAATCGGGTATGGCTAAACAAATAATTAATGAGATGATTGTTA
>CAYMGD010000058.1:0-7105 GCA_964389905.1 uncultured Coprobacillus sp.
TAGTAATAGCAGTAATAGCAATACTTGCAGGAGTATTAATTCCTACATTTAGTGGTGTGGTTGAGAAAGCAAATGAAAGTAAAGCATTACAAGAAGCTGAAAATGCTTTAAAAATTGCTTTAATAGCCCAAGAAGATGCAACTTTAGATGAAAATACAGAAATTTATGTAAAGAATAGTAATAAGTGGTATAAGTTTACATATAGTGATGGAAAACTTACTGCAAGTACAGATAATCCTTCTGAAAACGAACCAAACGCTGATAGTGGTAAAGTGGTTGTTAATCATGGAGAAAATGATACTGCATACGTTCCTAAAGATGGTGAAGCTAATGAATCAGCAAATAAACCAACTTTAAAAGACTTATCTAGTAGTGTAAAAATAATGATGTCAGAAAAAGATGCCAAAGAAATTAAATAATCATAAATTACTATAAAGAATTAATCAATAAAAAGATTAGTTCTTTTTTTCTTTAAAATATATTCTTTATGTTTTTATACTTTTGTGATATTATATATACATATGAAAGTTTATGATTTAGAAAATTTAGGAATTAATAACATATCATTTTATCTAGCTTTAGAAGAATATCTTTTAAACAAAAACGAAGAAGCTTTTTTTGTATGGCGTATTGATAAATCAATTATCATTGGTCGTAATCAATTGTTAGAGGCAGAAGTAAATGTACCTCTTGCAAAAGAATTAGGCTGTAAAATATATAGAAGACCAAGTGGTGGTGGCGCAATTTATGCAGATAAAGGATGCTTTATGTATTCTTTTGTTACAGAATGCCACAATAAAGATGAAGCGTATAACAAATATTTAACCATTATTACAAACACTTTAAAAAAATTAGGATTAGATGTTTGCTTATCTGGAAGAAATGATTTAATGTATAAAGATAAGAAGTTTTCTGGAGTTGCGATATATCAAAACGCTAATGGTATAGTTCTTCATGGGACTTTCTTATATGATACAAACTTAGAAAATTTAAGTAATATTATTACACCAAGTTTCGATAAAATAATTTCCAAAGGAATAAAAAGTGTTAATAGTCGAGTAATTAATCTAAAAGAAGATATAAAAATAAGCAAAAAAGATGTCATTTTAGCACTAGAAAATGAAATTTCTTCTTTCAAAATCGTGTTAGGAGAAGATGAAATAAAAAACATCAGACAATTAGAAATTAAATATTTGGACGAAAAATGGATTTTTGATAAGAAAATACCATATACTTATACATTTAAAAAAAGAACAACTTGTGGGGAGTTTAATTTTTATATTGATATTAAGAATAATATCATTAAAAATATTAATCTTTTTGGTGATTTCTTTCCTAAGAAGGATATAAAAGAATATCTTGATATGTTTAAAGGCACACCTTTTGCCTTAAACGAAATCATTAAAAAAATTAACTCAAATAATATAAATGAATATATTTATGGATTAGAAAATAATGATTTTATAAATTTAATTATAGGAGGCATACATGATTAATAAATTTAAAAAAACACCACTTTATGATGAACATATAAAACGTGGTGGAAAAATTGTCGAATTTGGAGGGTACCTCTTACCAGTAGAGTATAGTGGCTTAGTAAATGAACATATTGCTTGTCGAGAGAATGTTGGTGTTTTTGATGTTTCTCACATGGGAGAAATTTTCATTGAAGGGCTTGATGCAACAAGTTATTTAGAATATGTTTTAACTTCTAATGTTAGTAAACAAAAAGCAATGAAGATGCAATATGGCTTGGCTTTATATTCTAATGGGACTATTGTTGATGATTTAATGATTTATAAGTTTAATGAAGAAAAATATTTATTAGTTGTTAATGCATCTAATACTGAAAAAGATTATGATTGGTTCATTAAGAATAAAGGTGATTATAAAGTTGTTATAACTAATAAATCAAATGACTTTGGTCAACTAGCTCTTCAAGGACCTAAAGCTGATACTATTTTATCTGATATAACAACATATGATGTAAAGAATATGAAATTCTATGATTTTGATATGATTGAACTTGATGACAAACAAATGCTTGTGTCTCGTAGTGGTTATACTGGTGGTGATGGCTTTGAAATTTATGGCTCTCCTCAAGATATTATATCATTGTTTTGTCTTTTAAGTGATAAATATAAGGTTACTTTATGTGGACTAGGTTGCCGCGATACTTTAAGATTTGAAGGAGCCTTACCTTTGTATGGTCATGAAATAAGTGACAAGATTAATCCTATTATGGCTTGTTTAAATTTTGCTTGTGATTATGATAAAGAATTCATTGGCAGAAATAGTTTGCTAGAATATAAAGAAAATCCTGAGTACAAACTTGTTGGCATTGAACTTTGTGACAAAGGTATTGCAAGAAGTGAATATGAAATATTAAATAATAGTTTAGAAGTTATTGGATATATTACAACAGGATACCTATTACCAAATCATCTTAATTCCTTAGCATTAGGAATGATTAAATATGAATATAGTGAAATAGGAACAGAAGTATTTGTGAGAATAAGAAAGAAAAACTGTAAAGCAGTTGTTAGAAATCGTAAATTTATGGAAAAAATATATAAAAAATAAAAGGAGTTATTATGAGTAAAGTATTAGAAAATTTGTTATATTCACCATCTCATGAATGGTTAAAAGTTGAAGGCAATATGGCTTATGTTGGAGTAACTGATTTTGCGCAAGAAAGCTTAGGAAGTGTAGTATATGTGGAAAGTGCTGAAGTCGATGAAGAAGTTAAGCAATTCGAAGAAGCTGGAGCAATCGAAAGCGTAAAAGCAGCTAGTGATATAAACTCACCAGCAAGTGGAAAAGTTATAGAAGTTAACGAGGATGTTATCGATAATCCTGAATTAATTAATAATGATCCATATGAAAATTGGATTTATAAAATGGAACTATCTGATATTGATGAATTAAACAATTTACTTGATAAAGCTAAATATGAAGAATTAACAAAAAATAATCATTAAGGAGAATATATAAATATGAATTATAAATATTTTCCTCATACTTCGGAGAATATTAAAAAGATGCTTGAAAAAATAGGCATTGAAAAAATAGAAGAACTTTTTTCAGATATTCCAGAGGAAGTATTACTAGAAACAATTGATTTAGATAGTGCGTTATCTGAAATAGCATTAAGAAAAAAAGTTAATAAAATTGCCCAAAAGAATAAAGTGTTAGAATGTTTTCGCGGTGGTGGGGCTTATGATGTATATACTCCAAGTATAATAAACTATATAACTTCAAGACAAGAGTTTCTAACATCTTATACTCCTTATCAAGCAGAAATTAGTCAAGGCACTTTACAATATATTTTTGAATATCAAAGTATTATTTGTGAATATACAGGAATGGATGTGGCAAATGCTTCGATGTATGATGGAGCAACAGCATGTGCAGAAAGCTTACTTATGGCTATTAATCATACTAAAAGAAAAAAGGTTTTAGTTTCAAAAACAATAAATCCTTTGTACCTTGAATGTATTGAGACCTATATGAAGTTTAAAGGAATCGAAATAGAATATTTAGAAGAAAAAGATTTTGTTTTAGATTCTAATAAAGTTAAAGAAAAAATAGATAATACCATTGCAGCAGTTATAGTACAATATCCTAATTACTATGGATACCTTGAAAACTATGATTTCGTTAATGAAATAAAAGATAATAAATCATTATTTATTGTTGCAAGTGACATATCAACACTATCACTTATTAAAACTCCAAGAGAGTTAGGCGCTGATATTGCTTGTGGAGATGCCCAAACATTAGGCATTAGCCTTTCAAATGGTGGTCCTTATATTGGTTACATCTCAACAACCGAAAATCTAGTTCGTAAAATGCCAGGAAGAATTGTTGGAATGACATCCGATAAAGACGGCAAAAGAGGATATGTTTTAACTTTACAAGCCCGTGAACAACACATAAGAAGAGAAAAAGCTACTTCAAACATTTGTTCTAACCAAAGTTTGATGGCTTTACATGTAACTATTTATGCTAGTCTTTTAGGCAAAAAAGGTCTTTTAGAAACCCAAAAGCTATGTTATCGCAATAGTCATTATTTAGAAAACGAACTATTAAAGAATAACCATTTTGTGAAAGTATCTAATTTACCTTTCATCAAAGAATTTGTTTTAAAAACAGATCTTGATATAGACAAATTAAATGCTTACTTAGAAGAAAAAGGATATCTTGGAGGTATTAATATCGGTAGTGGATATTATTTATTATGTGCAACAGAAACCAAGACGATTGATGAAATAAATGAATTTGTTAAGACAGTAGGTGAATATTATGAGTGATTTATCTTTAGATAACAAACTAATATTTGAAAAATCTATATCTGGTCGTAAAGGATATTATTTAGGTGAAGAAAATATAACAATAGAAATAGAAACTAAATACCTTCGTCAAATTCCTTTTGATATGCCTGAAGTATCCGAACTAGATGTTGTAAGACATTATACTAATTTATCACTTAAAAACTTTGGTGTGGATCAAGGATTCTATCCTTTAGGCAGTTGTACAATGAAATATAATCCGAAGATTAATGAGGAATTAGCTAGTAATAGTTTATTCACAAGTATTCATCCCTTACAATCATCTGAATCAATGCAAGGAAGCTTAGAAATTGCTTATGAAGTTTGTCAAGATTTATCTAAAATAACAGGTATGGATGATTTCTCTTTATCACCTTGTGCAGGTGCACATGGCGAATTAACTGGTTTAATGATCATAAAAAACTATTTCCTTTTACAAAATGATTTCAAGAGAACAAAAATAATTGTTCCTGAAAGTGCTCACGGAACAAATCCAGCTAGTAGCGCAATGTGTGGTTTCGAGGTAGTTAAGGTTAGTTGTTTAGATGATGGTTGCGTAAACATAGAAGAACTTGAGAAAATATGTGATGAAAATGTTGCAGGTATTATGCTGACAAATCCTAATACCTTAGGAATATTTGAAAAGGATATTCTAAAAATATCAGAGATTGTTCATAGAAATGGTGGTTTATTATATTATGATGGGGCTAATTTAAATGGTATTTTAGGCCTAGCTCGTCCTGGTGATATGGGATTTGACGTAATGCATGTTAACATCCACAAAACATTTTCCACTCCACATGGCGGTGGAGGTCCTGGCTGTGGAGCAGTAGGCGTAAAGCATTATCTTTCGGAATATCTTCCTGAACCATTTATTGTTAGAAATAATGATAAATATTTACTAGTTAAACCTCAAAAATCTATCGGTAGAATAAGTACATTTATGGGTAATTTCTTAGTTGTTGTGAAAGCGTATGGTTATCTTAAATCTTTAGGAAAAGAGAATTTAGCAATGGTTAGTAAATTAGCCTGTTTAAATGCTAATTACATAAAAGAAAGTTTAAAAGATTATTATAAACTACCAATTACAAAACATTGCAAACATGAAGTAGTATTTGATGGCTTGCTAAGCAAAAAAGCTACTACTTTAGATGTTGCTAAGAGATTATTAGATTATGGCTTTCATCCATTTACAATTTATTTTCCTTTACTATTCCATGAAGCACTAATGATAGAACCAACTGAAACTGAATCATTAGAAACAATTGATAAGTTTATTGAAGCAATGATTAAAATAGCTAACGAAGATGAATCATATTTGCAAAGTGCTCCTCATAATACCATTATTAATCGTTTAGATGATGTAAAAGCTGTCAGAAATCCTATTTTGAAATATAAGGATGTTTATAAATATGTATGATATAGTAATAATAGGAGCTGGTCCTGGCGGATATGAAACAGCTTTATATGCAGCTAAAAACGGTTTAAAAGTTGCTTTAATCGAAGAAAATGAAATCGGAGGAACTTGTCTAAACTGTGGCTGTATACCAACTAAAACATACTACGCTGCCGCAAAACATTTATTTAATATTAGTAAAATGAATTCTTACGGAATAACAAGTCAAGTTGAATTTGAACTAAGTAAACTTGTGAAACGTAAAGAAGAAGTTGTTGAAGAATTAAAGAAAGGAATATTATTTCTAATTGATAAAAGTAATATTGACTTTATTAAGGAAAGAGGATATATTCTCTCCCCTCATAAAGTATTAGTTAATGCTGAAGAACTTGAAGCACAAAATATTATTATTGCTACTGGCTCAAAACCATTAACAGGAATAATTCCAGGTGATGAATTTGCTTTAACTTCAAATGATATTCTTAATATGACAGAACTTCCTCAATCAATTGCTATAATAGGTGGAGGAGTAATAGGCATAGAAATTGCATCTATTTTTGCTTGTTTTGGAACAAAAGTAGAAGTTATCGAAATACAAAGTAATATCTTACCAATGTTTGATGATGATGTTTCAAAAAGGCTTCGAGTTTTGCTTTCGAAAATAGGCGTTAAATTTCATCTAAAATCAACAATTAATAAAATTATAGATAAAAATACACTTGAAATAAAAGAGAAAGATAACTTAAATATTATGAAAACTGATTGCATTTTAATGGCAATTGGTAGGAAACCTAATATTCAAGATATATTTCCTGAAGAATTAATTTCAGTTGATAAAAAAGGTATAATCACAAATGAGTTTTTCCAAACAAATATTTCTAATATATATGCAATTGGTGACTGTAATGGCAAAATGCAATTAGCACACTATGCAACATATTCTGGATATTATGTAATCGATAAAATACTCAATAAACCTTCTTTTACAAACTTTAATCTCGTTCCATCATGTGTATTTACTTTTCCTGAACTTTCAAAAATAGGATTAACAGAAAGTGAAGCTCAAAACCAAGGATTAACATACGAAGTAAAGAAAATATCATATCGTTCTAATGGTAAAGCTTTATCAATGAACGAAGGAGAAGGTTTCATTAAATTAATTATTAGTGATAATGTTATTTTAGGTGTAACTATTTGTGGGGAGAACTCATCAGATTTGATTCATGAACTTAGCATTTTGATGAACAAAAACATTTTACTTGAAGAATTTAATAAAATGATTTTTGCTCATCCAACGTTAAGTGAGCTTTTAAAAAATATTTAAAAAAACATATTTACAAACCATATATTATTTGCTATAATTAGGCTAGTTACAAAG
>CAYMGD010000059.1:0-7050 GCA_964389905.1 uncultured Coprobacillus sp.
ATGAAAGTATTATACCCCCCCCCCGAAATTGTTTTGTCAAGGTGGTAAAAGTTAGAAAAATGTATTGTGTATATATCCTTCGAGAGAAAATTATATTTTTTTCAAAAAGCAATAGACAAATTAACAAAAAGTTGATAAAATATATTAAAAGATATAATTTGGAGGTAATCTTTATGATGTTAAATCTTAGACTTATACGTGTTGCTAAAGGCTTGAGTCAAGCAGATGCTGCGAGAATGTTAGGAATTAGCACTTCAAAACTATGCCAATGGGAAAAAGGTTTTAGAAGACCATCAAAAGATGATTTACGTATGCTTTCAGAAAAATATAATGTTTCTATTGATTTCTTATTAGATCGAAATATTGAAAAAGATGTTAATGAAGATTTGGAAAGAAAACTTAGTGCAGTCTTAGCAAAAGTTCCTAATGTAAAAACTGATCTAATCACTGATGTTAATGATTACGTTGCCTCAATTATTGAAAGGCAATCAGCAAATAATCAATAAGTGGTGAAAATAAATGAATAATATTAAAGCTTTACGAATAGCAAATGGCTTAACGCAAAGAAAAGTTGCTGAAGCAATAGGTGTTAGTCATAATCTAATCTGTCAGTGGGAAACAAACGTCAGAAGGCCTGAATATGATTCAATTATCAAACTTGCTTCTTTCTTTCATGTTACTGCTGATGAAATCCTAGACCTTGAAAGAAAAGAAACAGGTTATAGTAATTTAATGCCATTAATTGAAAACATAAGTTTACTTGATGATAATGGTTTAAAAGATTTCGATAATTACTTAGAAGAAATAATTAAAAGCTAAAATATTTAATCCCTTTGATTAGGGATTTTTTCATACAAAAAAAGCCCTTCTAAAGGCTTAATGTTGCAATAAGAAGTGTTTAGTCACTTTTTGATTAGTACTATCACAGTATACAATATCAAATTCTATTGTGTTAATATTCCCTTTCTCATAGGAACATACTTTTACAGACTCTTTATTATACTTAATATTATATTCTATATCACCATAATTAATACTCATTTTAGTCTTTTTATTATTGAAGATTACTTTTACATAATAATCCAACATATTATCATTTTCCTTATAGAAAATTTCAATATTATCGTCTTCAAGAGGAAGTATAGCAACTGTTGAACCAAATACTTCTTCTATTTTTCCTTCATCAATTCCCCAATCATTTATTAATTGTTTCTTTGTTACTATTATAGTAACAAGAACACAAAAGCATAATAAAGCGATATAAGCTAAGTTTAATAGTAAAACTTTGATTATTGACTTCTTAGGAACTTGTTTTCTTGGCTTTGAGAAATCTATCTTTGCCATGACTTCTTTGTTTGTCATGGGACATTCTACTTTAATTTCTTCACTCACAAATTCACTAATTATTTTTTCTTTTTGTTTCTTCATTTTTTCACCACTAATTCATAATTATGTAATAATATTCTACCAAATATTGATACCATTTTCAAGACTTTTTTTGTCATTTTTACTTTAAATGTATATTGACATTAAAAATAATATTAATTATAATATTTATGAGGTATATATATGAATAACGAAAACAAGCAATCAGAAATAATTTTAAATGTCATCAATGATGATAATTTCTTATCACCATACTCACCAACTTTGAAACCTATAATCTCTAATGATGTTGCTGAATTTATTGAAAACTGGGCTAATGAATTTCATCCAAATAGTGAATTATCTTTAAGAATTATTAGTAACTGCATCGATGATAATGAAAAAAAGATTTATAATGAGGCAATAAGAAACTATTTTAAACTTAAGTTAAAAGAAATTCATCGCACTTTAAAAATGAAAAGATTAATTGGCATTATTTTCTCAATTATTGGTATTTTAGTTCTTGCCTTTATGTATATATGCGATAGATTTGATCTTAAAGCTATCTGGATTGAATGTATTAATATTTTTGCATGGGTATTTATTTGGGAAGCAGTTGATACTTTATTCATTGAACGAAGAGCTTTACTATTAAAAGAACGAAGATTATTAGCTCTTATTGCAATGCCTATACATTATGAAACAGAAAACAAAGAGGTTTTTTTATAAGAAGTTATACGATATAAGGTCGTACAACTTCTTTTTATTAACAAAAAAAGGACCCATTTTTGTTAAGTCCTATATTTTATTTTTAAAGTTAGTTATAAAATCACTGTCAGTGAAATAATTAATACGCATTGCTTTCTTTACTTTTTCAAGAGTTTCATTAGCTTTAAGATTAGCTTTTTTTGTTCCCTCATCAAGTATTTTATAAACTTCTTCTATTCTTTCTTCGTAATATTTACGTTTAGCTCGTATTGGTTCTAAAGTTTCTTCTAAAACATTAATCAATAACTTCTTGCATTTTACGTCTCCTAAGCCACCTCTTTCGTAGTGAGCTTTCATCTCGTCGAGTGTTTGATATTCTGGAAGGTATTTATTAACCATTTCATCAGTTGCAAAGCATGACAAGTAAATGAAGACTGGATTATCTTTCGTATTCCCAGGATCTTGAACACGTAAATGATTTGGATCAGTGTACATACCCATTACTTTTGTTTTAACTGTTTCTTTGTCATCACTTAAATAAATAGTATTGCCTAAAGATTTACTCATTTTGGCTTTACCATCAGTTCCAACTAAGCGAAGGCAATTTTTATTATCGGCAAGTTGAGCTTTCGGCAAAACTAATGTTTCTCCGTAAACAGCATTAAACTTATGGACAATTTCTTGTGTTTGTTCAATCATTGGTAGTTGGTCTTCACCAACAGGAACAACTGTTGCTTCGAAAGCTGTGATATCAGCAGCTTGAGAAATAGGATAAGTGAAAAAGCCAACAGGAATAGAAGCTTCAAAGTTACGCATTTTTATTTCACTTTTAACTGTTGGATTACGTTGTAAACGTGAAACCGTAACTAAATTTAGATAATACATATTTAGTTCAGCCAAAGCACTAACTGATGATTGAACTAATATTGTTGACTTTTGAGGATCAATGCCTATAGATAAATAATCCAATGCAACTTCTAATATATTATCTCTTATTTTTCCAGGGTTTTCAGCGTTATCAGTTAAGGCTTGAGCATCGGCTATCATTATGTATATTTCATCAAATTCACCAGAGTTTTGAAGTTCTACTCTACGGCGTAAACTTCCCACATAATGGCCTATATGTAATTTACCAGTTGGTCTATCGCCTGTTAATATTATTTTTTTCATTGTATACTCCTTATATAATCATAACTTGTATCAATTATAACACTTTTTTTATGTTACTTCAATTATATTTTTGTTTTATTAAGTACTCTTGTAAAGTTTTTTAATAAAAAAAGACTCAGAAATATCCAAGTCTTTAATTATATAAATTATTCTTCTTTTGTTTCTTTTTTACGATTTAGAATTAAGTTAACGATAATACCAACAATTAGAGCACAAGCTACTGCTGTAATAGAAACTTTTCCAAATGTAATTGTTAATCCACCAATTCCAATAACAAGGATTGATGAAACAACGAATAAGTTTTTATCATCACCAAGATTAACATCTTGAATCATTTTCAAACCACTGACAGCAATGAAGCCATATAATGCTATACATACACCACCCATTACACAAGAAGGAATTGAGTTAATTAAAGCAATAAATGGTGAAATGAATGAAACGATAATTGCAAGAACGGCAGCAGCAATAATTGTTACTACTGAAGCATTTTTTGTGATAGCTACACAACCAATACTTTCTCCATATGTTGTATTAGGGCATCCACCAAAGAAAGCACCAACCATTGAACCAACACCATCACCAAGAAGTGTCTTGTCTAGTCCTGGATCTTCTAATAAGTCTTTTTCGATGATAGAAGAAATGTTCTTGTGGTCAGCAACATGCTCTGCAAATACAACGAAAGCAACTGGAGCATATGCTACTACTACTGATAAAACATAGCTTGCATTAATTGATTTAAATCCACCGTAAGCTTCTAAGAATGTAAATTCAGGGACTGAAAGGAATGTTGTAACAGCCACTTTACCATCAACTAATAAATTCTTGAATGATGTAAAATCAATTATTAATAAAGCATCATTTTCTGTTATATTACCAATTAATGTACATACAAGAGCAAAGATATAACCAGTACCAATTCCAATTATGAAAGGAATTAATTTAGCCATCTTTTTACCAAATACTGAAGCAAGAATTGTTGCAAATAAGGTAATTAATCCACAAAGAATACATAAATTTGTGTTTGCAGTTGCTGTTGCACTTTGTAAATCACTAATAGCATTTCCTGAAAGTGACAATCCAATGATAGCAACTGTAGGACCAATAACAACTGTAGGCATTAATTTATTTAACCAATCAACACCAAATTTCTTAACTAAAATTGCGATAATAACATAAACTAAGCCAGCAACAATCGCACCGATGATTAAGCCTAAATAACCTAAAGCAACAGTTGTTGCACCAGCAAATGCTGAAGCCATTGAGCCTAAAAAGGCAAATGATGAACCTAAGAACACAGGGCTCTTCTTTCGTGTAAATAATACATAAACTAATGTTCCGCAACCTGCACCAAATAATGCAGCGGCACGACTCATGTTAACTACTCCTGCTGTGTATACATTGTTTGAAACAATGTATGGAACAACTAGAGTTGCTGCCATGATTGCTAATAATTGTTGGAAAGCAAATACTAGCACTTTTGAAAATGATGGTTTGTCATTCACATTGTAAATTAATTTCATTTTTATCCTCCTCATATTTGAATTAATTTTCTTTTCTTAAAAAATAGAGAGTTGAAAACAACTCTCAATAATAATGGTCGGTAAAA
Organism: uncultured Coprobacillus sp.; assembly: GCA_964389905.1. GTDB lineage: Bacteria > Bacillota_I > Bacilli_A > ML615J-28 > CAG-698 > CAG-698. The sequence continues at coordinate 4,853 of CAYMGD010000059.1, forward strand.
AATGTAGGTGCTAAAACTACTTTAATAGATATTTTGTTAATAACAATAAATGTTTTCATAATTTTAGCTCCTTTCATTTAGCCTTTTTAATTTAATTTTATAATACTGTTGGTACAAAGAAGTAAACAGCAAATAGAATAGATATAACTACTGCAACAACTGATACTTCGCACTTAGGTTTAGGTGCTTCAACAGTTTCACCGTTTTCGTTAACAACAGTTTTGTCTTTCTTGCAAGCATAAACAATAACTTCAACAACATAAGAAAGTAATGACATAATAGTATAAGTTAATACACCAATACCAATACCTTTAGTAATTGAATATGCTAAGCACATAATTATAATTGTTAAGAAAGCACTAACTGCATTAATAGCATTAGAGAAATCAACACTCTTAACATTATTTTTCATCATTAATACACCAACATAAATTAGAGCTGAAGATGATGCAGCACTAGGAATAACAGCAAATGCAGGAAGTAAGAATATAGCTAAGAAGAATAGAATAGCTGTTGTAAAAGCAGTTAAACCAGTTCTTCCACCAGCAGCAACACCAGCACCACTCTCAACGAATGTTGTAACTGTTGAAGTACCGCAAATAGCACCTGCACATGTTCCGATTGCATCAGACATCATAATTTCACCATAATGATATGGTTTATTATTTTCATCACTTAAAACTCTATTACCACCGCAACATCCTACGATTGTTCCCATTGTATCAAACATATCAATCATACACATTGTAATTACTAACATAATTACTGTAAATAATGATCCTGATGGGAATGGATTCTTAATTCCATCAACAAATGATAAGAATACAGAGTTTTCACCTGTGAAATATTCTTCAAAGTTTTCCCAGAACTTCCAAGAGATTCCATCTGTTTGACCTTTTATAACATCAAGATTAGTAACACCTAAAACTATACCTAATAATGTAGCACCAATGATACCAAAAATAACTGAACCTTTAACATTTAATTTATCTAAGATAGCAATAACCATTACTCCAAATAAGCAAACTATTGCACTTGTAGCTGATACTGTAGCATCTCCTTTGAAAAGTGCAGAGAAATCAACTAATGCAACTTGTGTATATTGATTTGAAACAATAATACCTGCATTTTGGAAACCAATATAAGCAATAAATAAACCGATACCAACTGAGATAGCTGTACGAACAGGTTTAGGCATACCATCAAAGATAATTTCACGAAGTGATTTGCCTTTAATCTTGATTAGTGTAACCAATACAAAGATAACACCTGAGATTAAAACCATTAAGAATGCTTGTCCAAGGGTAAATTTAAATTCATAAGCATAAAGCCCCATTCCACCACCAATGATAGAACCAACTAAAGAATTAAGTCCCATTCCTGACGCTTGTGCCAAAGGCATCTTAGCAAGGAAAGCCATTAATAATGTTCCTATAATTGCACCAAATGCTGTAGCAATAAATAGTGAAGACCAACGTGGATCACCTGTGCCCTTATAAAAGATTTGATTTGGGTTAACTGTCAAAATGTAACACATTGCAAGGAATGTAACTAAACCAGCAATGATTTCGACCTTAACCGATGATCCTTTTTCTTTTATACCCCAAAAAGAATCGATTTTTTCAGCCATTTTTCTAGCCATTTTAAAATATCCTCCAATAAATATTTTGAAGTTCTGTAGATATAAAATAAAAGAGACAGTACTGCCTCCATTCTACAATAATCTACAATAATTAAGTGATAGTTAACATTTACTTTCCCCATAACTTAACTAAAAGTAATTGTAGTCACACCATTATATTGGTGGTGTGGTAGAGACTTTCGAACCATATTATCGAATTTATACAACAAACTTCGCTTAATTATAACATTTTTATTGTTTTAAAACAATCTTTTTTTACTATTTTTCCCATGAAAACATTTACTTTATTTTTCTTATAATAAATTTTTCTACAACATCTTCTTTTTACATCAAAGATAATTTAGTGAAAAAGAATATGAAAATAAAATAGTAACAATACTATTTAGGAAATAATCATTAAGTCAAAAGCATAATTTAAACAAAAAAAATCACAACAAATAGTATAAATACTAAGTGTTATGATCTTACTTTAACCTTGCTCTAATATCTATTTTTATAGTGTAATAAGCATTAGTCAAATTACCAATCATTGTATCAAATTCATCATCTGTACTAT
>CAYMGD010000060.1:0-6789 GCA_964389905.1 uncultured Coprobacillus sp.
AATTATTAATACTTTTTTTACCTTTTTTATTAAGTTTTTTATTGACAATTACAGCAAGAAACAGAACTTTATGTGCTAATATTTTAAAATGCTATTAATCAAAGTTTTATAAAGATTTTTATAAAGAAAAGTGTTTTGACATAATTATTAATAGAAAAGAAATAACTGTTATAAATAGTACAAGAAATAATAACTATAGTTTTATTTAAAAAAGAAAAAGAGTATTTAATCAAAATAAATAATATTGATCTTTTAAGAAACTATGAAAGCCTGCAAACTCGAAAAGTTTCTAAAGATTCAACTATTACATATTCTGGATGTAAATACTCTACTTCAACTATTATTTAAGTTTTTACAATTAATAAACTAAGTTATTATTTATATTTTTTAGACGCAATTACAACACATACTGTTAATACTTAAAACAATCAGTATATACAATGTGTTACAAATCATAAAAATATCTTCCTTGAATTTTAATTATCGTTTTCCTATAGTTTTGTTATACCATTAGCATCTATTACAGCACTTTTTTTACCATTTTTCTTGCGTGGCCATTCGCAGATGCGTGTAACGTATTCAAGATTTATCGCTTGTAAGTTACCGTTGTTGTCTAAAAGTATTCCGTTTTCCGTAATCTCTTTGATTACGCCTTTTTCAGCGTTTGTGTCACTTACAATGGTATATATTAAGCATTCTTTACCGATAAACTTTTGTGCTAATTCTTTCATTTTTAATATCTCCTCATTTTTATGATTTTTCAGGTGATTGATAATTGCCACACTTTTACGTTTTCTTCCTTGTGTAATCGCAAATACAATTAAAAGCATCGCGCGGTAAGCGATAATAAATAATACTCCATATTCTCCTCATTTTATGATTTTTTTAGCTTACTCTAAATCTTCAAATATGCTAATTAATTTTTCAACCATTTCTTCTAAAACATCAATTGATATATCTTCTATTTGGCCTGCATCAGACAATTTGGCAAATATTGGATTTATTGGTAAGGATGAAACTGTATCTATCTTATATTCTTTTGCAGTTTCTTGTAAATGACTTTCGCCATAAACATAATGTTTTTGATGACAGTTTGGACATTCATAATATGCCATATTTTCCACTAAACCTAGCACTGGTATATTCATCATTTGTGCCATCTTTAAAGCTTTAACTACAATATCTGTAGCAAGTTCTTGTGGTGATGTTACAACAACGATTCCTTTAAGAGGAAGAGATTGGAACACAGTAAGAGGAATATCTCCAGTTCCAGGAGGCATATCGACAAACATATAATCTATATCAGTCCAAGCAACATCTGTCCAAAATTGTTTGATAGCTCCTGCTAATACAGGACCACGCCATACAACAGGATCACTATCGTTTTCGAGGAACAAGTTGATTGACATTACTTTAATTCCTGTTTTTGTTATGACTGGAAGCATTGTGTTTTCATCGACTGCTTGTACTTCTTTTTTGTGAAGCCCAAACATTTTTGTTATTGATGAGCCAGTAATGTCTCCATCTAAAATAGCTGTATTAAAGCCTTGACGTTTTAGTAAAACAGATAATAGAGAGGTAACTAATGTTTTTCCTACTCCACCTTTTCCACTAACAACGGCAATTACATTTTTTACATTGCTGAGTTTATTTTGTTCTATTTTAAAACTACTTTTGTGACTTTCGCAATTTTCTTGGCAAGAGTCACATTTACCGTTACAATTTTCACTCATTTTCTTCACCTTTTTCTTCTTGCTCTTTATAACTTATTTGCAGTTTTACCTTTTTGATTTGTAATTTATTAGTTTCAATTACCGTTAAAGTAATACTTTCAATTGGAATATCAAAAACTGTTGAAGCCATAGGAATTGTTAAATAATCTCCTGTTTTAGGAAATCTATCTAATGATGTTATTAGTAATCCACTAATAGTATCATAATCAGGATTTTCCTCATCTAATTCTAATCCTGTTTCACGATTGACTTCTTGTATTGGTGTGGTTCCTTCGATTATGTATTCAGTATCACTTGTTTTTCTTATTGAAACTTCGTCATCAAATTCATCATATATGTTACCTACAACTTCTTCAACAACATCTTCCATAGTTACAATACCTGAAACACCACCAAATTCATCAAGTAAAACTACCATTTGAGCTTTTTCGATTTTCATTTTTTCGAATAAATCATCTATTTTTATTTTATCTTGTACAAACAATGGTTTTCTCAAGATACTATTTATATCAATATCATTATTACCATTTTCAATTATCTTTTGAAATAGTTCTTTAGTATTTAAAATACCTATGATATTGTCTCGTGATTCTTTGAAAACTGGTATTCTTGAATACTTCATTTCCATTAGTTCTTTAAGGTAATCTTCTAATTTGTCCTCAACATCTATCATATAAGTATTTGTACGTGGTGTCATTATATCAGTTCCTGTTAAGTCATTAAACTTCAGAACACTTTCAATCATCTTTTGTTTTTCAATATCTAAAGTACCATCCGACACACTATTCTTTACCATATACTTTATCTCATCAGCTGTTACTTTTGCATCATCGTTTTTATTTAAACGAGTTATTTTGGCTAGAAGATTACAAGCACCTGTAAGAAATAGGGCAAAAGGTGTTGCTAAAAACTTAACTGCAGCAATTGGATATGCAACAGCCATTGAAACCTTTTCAGGATTTGCTAAAGCAATTCGTTTTGGGAATAGTTCACCAAATATTAAAGTAAATAATGATAGAACTATTGTTATTAGTACTAAAGAAATTGAAGCAGCATAAGGGATATTCCAAGACGCTAGAACAGAAGCTAATTTATCAGATAAACCAACTGCTGCTGTGGCACTTGAGAAAAATCCTGCTAATGTAATCCCTACTTGAATAGTTGACAAAAATCTTGTTTCATTATCTTTTAATTTTTGCACTAACTTCGCTCTCTTATTCCCTTCATCAGCTAAATTTTTTATCTTTGCTTTGTTTGCAGCTATAACAGCAAGCTCTGACATAGCAAAGAAAGCATTAACTAAAGTTAACACTAATACAAGTAATAGTCTCGACAGAATACTTGAATCAGCGTCATCTTCATCATTTTCCATAATTTTAAATCTCCTTTTCATTTTAACATATTAATTATATACCAAAATACAATCTTTTACAATATACATTTTCATAATAAAAGACATATGTTTTGGCATATGTCGTTATTCTAATACTATTATGTAATTATATGTTTCTTGATTTGTATACATAAAATATACTTCAACATTGTGATGGTTTATTTTCATGAATTCTTTTATTTCATTTTCATCATCTGGTAATGCATCTTTCCCCATAAATACTGTCATAATAGATTTGCTTTCTTCACTTAAGACTTCGTTAATAGAAGTTTGTAAAGTTTGAAGAGAATCTTTGTTAGACGCTAACATCTTCTTTCCAGATAATCCAATATAATCACCCGTACAAATATTTATACCATTAATATTAGCATCACGAATTGATTTAGTAATATCAATTGTAACTGCTGATGATTTTTGTTCGATGAAAATTTCAATCATTTCTTCAATTTCCATTTCAGGATCATACATTGCTAAAGCACTATAGCCTTCGCCTAAAGTGTTTGTTGGAACAATGTAAATATTTGAATCAAGATATAATTCTTTAGCTTGATTTGCCGCAAGCAATATATTACCATTATTAGGAAAAACAATAATATTATCTGCATTAACCGTTTTAAAAGCTTTTATAAAATCATCTGATGAAGGATTCATACTTTGACCTCCATCAACGATATAATCAGCTCCCATTTCCTTGAATAAACTTGAGAAGCCATCGCCTTTGGCAACCATAACAACTGCAACTTTTTTGTGTTCTTTAGGTTTTTCATAATCATTAGTTATTGTTGTTTCATTATGTTGGATTGCCATATTTTCTACTTTTAAAGTAATGAATTCGCCATATTGTTGAGCCATTTCAAAGACTTTTCCTGGATAATATGTATGAACATGCACTTTTACAATATCATCATCTTTTATGGCAACAATTGAATCACCATTCATCATTTCAAGTTTAGTAATAATTTCTTGAATATCAAATGTTTCAATATCAACTTTTTTAGGTTGTAATTGTAATAAGAATTCGGTACAATAAGCATAATCTAATTCACCATCGCTATTAAAATTAATTCTTTTTACAACATTTGTATTAGTATGAGCTGATGGAGCGTAAGTATCAACACTTGCATCATCAAGGCCTGTCATACCTTTTACAATATACATAAGGCCAGCACCACCACTATCAATTACTCCTGCTTCCTTTAGGATAGGAAGTAATTCTGGTGTGCGTTGTAATGATTTTTCACCTTCGTTAATAAAATATTTTAAATAATCTTCTATTGAACTATTGGCTGTTATTTTTTGATTAACTTTAGATGTTGCTTCACGGAAAACAGTAAGTATCGTGCCCTCGACAGGTTTTGGTACGGCTAAATAGCTTTGTTTAACGCCTTGTTCGAACGCATATCCTAATTCCAATGCATTGACAGTTTTTTTGCCAGCTAAACCTAAAGATATACCTTTAAAAATTTGAGATAAAATAACTCCTGAATTACCTCGTGCCCCTAAAAGCATTCCTTTAGCAAATTTTTCTGATACGTTTCCTATTTCATCATTATCATTAAGTTCTAAAGCACTTAAGCCTGAATCAAATGTCATCTTCATATTTGTTCCAGTGTCACCATCTGGAACAGGAAAAACATTTAAATTATTTACTATTTCAATATTTTTTCTTAGTGAAGCGGCTCCATATATTAACATTTGCTTAAACATTTCGCCGTTTAATTCTTTGCCTATGTTTATATTCATAATCTTCCTCTATATAAAGTTCTCCCTAAAGTGGTAAAGTAACAGTAAAAATACATCCACCTTCTTCAGCATTATCACATGTTATTGTTCCTTCGCTGATATTTATTATTCTCTTCACCAGAGTTAATCCTAAGCCATTTCCTTCGCTGCTGTGGGAACTATCTGCTTGAAAGAATTTATCAAATATGTGTTTTTTGTCTTCTTCTGATATTCCTTTACCATTATCGATTATTAGAAATTCAATTTTATTTTCTTTTTTGAAAAGATTTATAACTATCTTTCCTTTTTGAGGACTAAATTTTATTGCATTATCAATAAGATTAAGCCACACATGATAAAGAAGACTTTGATTTCCTGAATATACAATTTCATCCATAGATATATCAAAATCAATTTCTTTTTTTGTCCATTTCATTTCAAGTGAAACAATCACTTTTCTTATTTGCTCATCTAATCTAAATATTTCTTTTTTAGGAGCTATTACTTGATTTTCAATTTTAGAAAGCAGTAATATGCCTCCAATTAGTTCAGTTAAACGTTTAGTATTTTGAAGAATCTTATCAATGTATTCATTTTGTTCTTCATTTATTGATGATTCGCCTTGTAAAAGCATTGTATATCCTTCAATAGCATTGATAGGAGTTTTAAATTCATGAGATACATTAGATATAAAATCTGTCTGAAGAATTTCAGTTGATTGTAGTTCTTTAACCATTATATTAAAACTATCATATGCTTTACGGATTTCATCTATTTTGCTATCAGTATCAACTTTAATATCAAACTCACCTTTAGCAACTTTTTCCATTGCGTCCTTTAATACAGGAATAGGCTTTAAAATATTCTTGATAAGTAAAACCATTATTGGTGCAGCCATTGATATTGTAAATAAGGCAACCCATACGCTAGTTGGGAAAATTTCGAGTTTTTCAAAAAACTTTTCAAATAATCCAACAACCAAAGCCGAAACACCCAATGAACCAACTAAAACTAATAAAACAACAATAGACAAGTAAAAACGAATATTTACGCCTTTAAACTTTTTCATCGTTTTTCCACCTTGTAACCAACTCCGCGAATAGTTACAATTTCAAAATCAGGATTGTCACGAAATTTATCTCTTAGTCTTCCAATATGAACATCAACCGTATGAGCGTCAGTTTCAGAACCATATCCCCAAATGTCATCCATTATTTGCTGCCTAGTAAATATTTTATTAGGATATGATATCATTTTATATAACAACATAAACTCTTTTTGAGGTAGAATTTGTGATTTGCCATTTGTTGTAATGGTTAAGGAATCACATTCAAGTTCAGTTGAACCAATTACTTGTCGACGGTCATTTATCATTTGTGCTCTTCTAAGAAGGGCACCAATTCGCAATACCATTTCATTAACATTCACAGGTTTGACCATATAATCATCAGTACCAGAAAGAAAACCCATTCGCATATCATCAAAGGCATCTTTTGCGGTAATCATTAGTACTGGCATTTTTAGATCCAAATCACGTAAAGATCTTACTAGTTCATATCCATCCATTATAGGCATCATAATGTCAGAAATAATTAAATCAATGTATTCTGAAGAAACTATATCTAGTGCTTCTTTACCATTAGTAGCTGTCTTTACCGTGTAACCATTTTTTATAAGAACCTTTTTAAAAAGTCCACTTAACTCTAAATCATCTTCAACAATTAGTATTTTAAACATATTTCACCTTTCTAATAATTATACCAATTTATCTTCAACATTACTTCAATATAATGTCAACATTTGTTGATATATGACTATTTTAATTATTTATATTAATTATTTTAACACATTTTAACGATAAAAAAAAGACCTTAATATAACGAATATGGTTCTTACGCATAATCGGGTATGAACGTTATATATTTAATATATCAAAAATAT
>CAYMGD010000061.1:0-6548 GCA_964389905.1 uncultured Coprobacillus sp.
AGGAAAATTATTGCTTGTTTTTTACGTGTATAATTTTGATGCGGAATTAAGGTATTAAATTAAAATTTTTTTTAGAAGGGAAGTGATATATTATGATTACATTAAGACTTTTAATTAATACTATAATATTTTTGATTTCATTTAAATTAATAATTGATATTATTATTACATACCTACGTTTAGAATTATGAACCTTTCATAATTCTTTTTTTATTAACCTTAAAGAATACAGAAAAAAAAAGAGCTTAACACGACTAAATGTTAAGCTTTTATTTTTGCTATTTTGTTATCATCACACAAATTAAATTTAACGAATTATTTTGGTAACATTTCGCCGAATTTATTTTGTATAATTTCAAATTATTAAACTACTCTCTAACGAATGGTAATAATGCCATATGGCGAGCACGTTTAATAGCTACTGCTAATTCTCTTTGATAAATAGCTTTAGTTCCTGTAATACGACGAGGAAGAATTTTGCCACGATCAGATACAAATTTTCTTAAAAGATCAACATTTGTCCAATCTATTTTTTCAATTTTATTATCAGTGAAATAGCATGTTTTTTTTCTCTTACCGCGAAAATTGTTTGCCATTTTTTTACCTCCTATTTACTAAAATGGTAAATCATCATCAGATACGCCTGTTTTTGTCTTTAGATTTGCAAAAGGGTCATCTATCTGATTTTGTGATTTAGTATTTGAATCGAATGATTCTCTACTTCCAAATGGGAGATCTCCAAATCCTCCACCTTGGTAGTCTGGAATATCATAAGTATTTACATCTGAGAATCCTCCACCATCACGGGATGATTTTGATTCTAAGAAATGAATATTATCACAAATTACTTCTGTAGCATATCTTTTAGCACCTGAAGCATCTTCATATGTTCTAACTTGAAGTTGTCCTTCGACACCAATTTGATTGCCTTTGCGCATATATTTCACAAGGTTTTCTGCTTGATTTCTCCAAGCAACACAATTGATGAAATCAGCTTGTCTTTCACCATTGCGGGAATATGTTCTGTTTACAGCAACTGTAAATTGTGCTACGGGAATATCACTTGTGGTCCTTCTTAGTTCTGGATCTTTTGTAAGTCTACCAACTAAAATAACTTTATTCATTTGTTTCTCCTTGTATGATATTTTACTCTTTAACTAAAATATGTCTTATAATATCTTCTTTGATATTGCAAATACGATCATATTCAGCAACAGCTTCTTTTGTAGCGTTAACTACAAATTTAACATAATAACCTTTTTTGAAATCATCGATTTCGTATGCTAAATCACGAATTCCCCATTCATTAACTTCAAGGATACTACCACCATTGTTTGTAAAAATGGCATTAATATCAGCTATAACAGCTTGATATCCTTCTTCAGCTAGTGTTGGACGAATAATGTACATACCTGTATAAGTTTTCATTCTTCGCACCTCCTTCTGGTCTGTTGGCTTTTATTATAAAAGCAAGGATGGAATAAATTCCATTACAACATATTATACTACTTTTTTTATCAAAAGTAAATATATTTTTTGTTTTTAATTTATGTTAATTTGTTTGATTTTATTAAAAAACATAAGAACAATATTGCATGCCTTATGTTTATTCTAACTAATGATAAAATTCTCTCATTTTCTTGTCCATTGGTATTATGTGTAATATTCCTAAGATGAACTTAACACACATCATTACGGGATATGTTGCTTGGAGAAGAATAATTACTAGTAACCATTCTGTTCCTGTAAAATTGCTAAACATAAAGTTGAAGTTTGAACTGAATTTTGGTACTACCAAAACAACTGTTATTATTATAATTATTATCGAGAGAACGACTTTTCTAAAGCTGTTAAATGGTCTACATACTTCTATAAAGCATAGAAGCATTATTGCTGTAACAACTAGTGCTGAAATTGTTTCGTACACAAGTTTTCCTGGAGTTGCTAAATTTGGGAATAATACACTATCATTAAATGGTATTTTTTGAATATAAAAGAGTATTATTTGGAATATTAATACTGTTAATGCACCAGGTAATATTTCTTTTATGACATTAGATATAAACTTTCCACTTACAAGTTGATTATTAGGCTGAATAGCTAAGCATGTTGTTCCAAAGCCTAAAATTATTGTTTCAATTAGAAACAAATGGCTTGCTTGAAATGGAAATGCTTTATTATATGGAAATTCAGGGCTTACTGAAAAGCCTATAATAATATACATAATAGCAAGTAACATCGCAAATAAGTTTTTAGTCAAATATAGTGAAGATGTTTTTTGAATATTATTAATTACTCTTCTTCCTTCGTTAACAACTTTAGGCATCGAAGAAAAATTAGAATCTAACAACACTAAATGTGAAACATATCTTGCTGCTTCACTACCTGAAGCCATTGCTATACTACAATCAGCTTCTTTCAAAGCAGGTATATCATTTACACCATCACCAGTCATAGCAACTGTTTTACCATTTTTCTTTAACGTTTGAACGATTAGTTTCTTTTGACTTGGTGTTACTCTACCAAATACAGTATATTCGAAAACTTTCTCTTCTATTTCTTCGTCCGTCATGCCATTTAAATTTATCCATCTATCAGCATGTTCTACACCAACTCTATCAGCAATCCTAGCAACTGTTTCAGGATTATCACCAGAGATAATCTTTATATCTACATTATTTTGTTTGAAAAAGCTTATTGTATCACTTGCATCATCACGAATATGATCTTGAATAACAATTATAGCTAGTGGTTTTACGTTTTTGGGAAGTTCTTCAGTTTTTAACTTTCCATAAATATGTCCTAGAACAAGTACACGACACCCTTGTTCAGAAAACCTTGTTACTTTTAAAGATATTTTATCAAAGTTGTCTTTAATAACAAAATCAGGTGCACCAATAATAAAAGTTCCTTCGCTGCCAAAAGTTACAGCACTATATTTTCTTTTTGATGAAAAAGGAATAATTTCAGTAGCTTGTAAAACGTTATTAACATCAAAGTATTTTATTAAAGCTTCACTTGTAGGATTAGTTTCTTGGAATGAATTCATCATTGAACCAATTATTTCTCTAATTGTATATTCTGTATAATTTTTAACTTCTACACAATCGCATACTCTCATAGTTCCATCTGTAATAGTTCCAGTTTTATCCAAGCACAAAACATCAACTCTTGCTAACATTTCAATGCAATATAATTCTTGTACTAAAGTATTATTTTTACTTAATCTGCGTACTCCAACAAATAATGCGACACTTGTAAGAAGAAATAGTCCTGAAGGAATCATTGCAAGAATCATAAACGATGATTCTTTCAAAGTTTGAATAACATTGGCTTCTGTTATATTGTCCCCTATTTGTGATAATACATATAATATTACAATAGGGAAAATCAATATTGCAATAATACGAATTACCGTTTTTAGGGTTTTGAGAAGTTCTGAACGAGGTGGTGAGTACTTCTTAGCATCAGCACTCATCTTTTCGATAAAGCATTCCTTGCCAACATGATCAGCTCTAGCAATACATGTTCCACTTGAAAGAAAACTTCCCGAGTATAGTTTATCTCCTTGTTGTTTAATAATTGCATCTGCTTCACCAGTTAAAAGAGCTTCATTAACTTCTACATTCCCCTCTAATACTACACAATCCGCACAAACTTGTTTTCCTGAAGAGAAAAGAATTATATCATCTAATACAACTTCTTTAACAGGAATTTCTAGTTTTTTTCCATTTCTAATTACCACAGCTGTTGGTGCTGACATAATCTTCATTTTATCAACACTAAGTTTAGCTTTTATTTCTTGAAAAATTCCTATTCCTAAATTAAATAAAACAACTAAAACAAAGAAATAGTTTGTTATTTTCGTTTCATTAAGAAGTATTAATCCTATAAATATAATTAAATATAAAATGTTGAAGAAAGTAAATATGTTGCTTAAAATAATTTCAAGAATTGATTTACCTTTATTATTTCCAACATCATTCGTTAATGATTGAGAAATACGCAAATTTACCTGTTCATCATTCAAGCCATATGAAATATCAGTATCTAAAAACCTCTCAATGTTTCCATATGCTTCTGTTTCTTCTTTGACTTCTATATCTTTTTCTTCACTTGTTACAATTTTCGGTTTATTATCTATTTTTCTATTTTTGAGTTCTTCTAATACTTGGGATGTTTCATTATCGTGAACTATAATTTTGTTCTTTTCTTTTGTTTCTTTTTCAATAATCTCTGTTTTTTCTGGACTTTTTATTTTATGCTCATAAGTATTTCTTTCGTCCATATTTTTCACCCCTTCCACGTTTCTTATTTTAGCATATTTCAATTATTTCTTCAATAATTATTTGTAAATTATCTTTAATAAATAATAAGCTTTTTTACATAATAAAAATTAATAATTATATTGAAATTACAATATGTAAAAAAACAAGTAGAAATCAACTTGTTTTGAATTTTTTATAAACTTTTAAAGTAATTTTTAATACTTAAATACCCTGCTTTATATAAATCTTCTTTGTAATCTAATCCTTTAGAAAATTGTGAACCTTTTAGGCCTAATGTATTGATATTTATAATCATGGGTTGGAAAGAATTATTATACCCTTTAAAAGTTTTATTTTGTATTTTTGATATTATTTGGTTGTCTTTTCCTATTCTAAATCCTATAACGGGATTTTTAGAATTGCGAAGAAGATTTATTGGAAACTTGTTAGCTAGTCCACCATCGATAAACCTATAGCCATTATAGTTATAAACCGAATACACCAGTGGCAAGCTTGCACTCATAGCTATTGCTTTGGCAACACTAAAAGAATCTTTATCAAAATTGTATTTTGTTAAATCATCAGGAATTATAACTTCTGTTCTTTTACTGTAATCTGTTGTTATAACTTTTAATAAATAATCTTCCCCAAAGCGTAAATCTTTAAAAGTATATATATTTTTCTTTGCTAAGGTTTTTTCCAATATTTTTTCTAATTCACTTATATTATGTATTCCTAGCCCTTTAATAGATGTCTTGAGATTGTTCTTTTGAACTATACTTTTAACATTTATTTCATTTATTATCTGTTTGATTTCTTTGACACGATACTTAGAAACTGCTAGAGCAGCAAAAATTGCTCCAACACTAGTTCCTACCGCTTTATGGACTTGAAACCCGTTTTCTTCGAAATATTCAAGGATACCTACATATGTTAATCCTTTTATTCCGCCACCTTCAAATGCACAATCAACAAACATTTTATCACCTTATTTAATATTATGTTACAAAGATGATTTTTTATGATTGTAAAACTATTTTGAATAAATACTATTTTCTACTTTTTGGGCTATTTCTTTGCCTACTAATTTCTTTACGATTTCTAAAGCAAATTCAGCCGTATAAGCCATTGATTTTGCAGTGATAAAGTTATTTGAAACAGTTACACCTGCTCCAGTACACTTACCTTTTATTCCTTCTTCACAGCCAGAAAAACAAGTATATTTTTCATTTGCGAAAAGTCCGTGTTTTCCAATTAACATAGGACCCGCACATATTGCTGCGATAAGACTTTTCTTTGATGCAAAATGCATTACTGCTTCTTCTACTCTTAAATCATTATAAAGTTGTTTCTTAATAGCTCCTCCACCAGGAATAATTAAAAAATCATATGATTCGAGTTTTACATCTTTATACATTAAAGGTACCAATAATTTATTATTATATTGCGTAACAACATATTCATTTTCTCCCATATTTACTTTATCTAAACTAATTCCTGCTCGTGAAATGATATCAATTGTTGTTAAGGCTTCAGTATCTTCGAAGCCATTTGCTAATAGAATTAAACCTTTCATATCTTTGCCTCCTTTTAAATAAGTATAACATAATATTCTTTATTTTTCTAGAATTTGTTTGCGATATAAAATTTTTGTATAGAACCTTTTACTTTGTACAAATATTTAATTTACCTTTTAAACCTTTATTATTTTTGCAAAAAAAGAAAACATATTATTGATTTTTGACCTTTATTATGGTGTAATAAGACCATAATATAAATACAAATTTAATTGGATGAATCAAAATGAATCAACAACTTCCTAAAATATTACCTGTAAATGAGCTTAAAAATACAGCTAAAATTATGAAAACATGTCAAGAAAGTTCTGTACCTATTGTTATAACAAAAAATGGCTATAGTGAAGCTGTAATGATGAGTGTTAAACTGTATGAAGAAATGTTTACAAAAATGCAGTTGGCAACCCTTATAAATGCAAGTTTAGATAATAGCACTACATCTGTATGTGGAATGGAGTTTTTTGATGCTATGAAATCAAAGTATGGAAAACGACAAATACACACTTAATATTTTTCCATTAGCACAAGTTGATACGGAACAAATATTCTATTATATTACCTTTGATCTTTGTAATCCCATTGCTGCTCTCAAACAAATCAACATTGTCTTTTGCTATTATGACTTTAGAAATGTCCCTAAAAATATCCTTAATAAAATTACTAATAGTCATATGAGTAGGAAAAGATTTTTCGTATTGAAGTA
>CAYMGD010000062.1:0-6255 GCA_964389905.1 uncultured Coprobacillus sp.
TAGTCTATTTGTGTTACAGTTGCAGTGATTTCAAAAGTAATTTTTGGAGCATTAGCACCAGTAGCTGCATCACCTAAAGCAGTGTCTTTTTTATCATCTGCTTCATTAGTACTGAAAGGCCATTCCCATGTTAAATTAATTAAATCAGAAATATTTATCGTATCACTAACATTATATGTTTTTGTAAGATAATAAAAAGCATCACTTTCAGTAGGACTTTTCAATGTATATGCACTATTTCCACCAAGAGCCTCTTGAATCTTTTCAACTATTTTTTTAGCTGCTTCATCTCCATCATTGCATTCTGAGAAATCAACATTTGACGTGTAATTTTTTTCAGAACTATCAGTATTAATTTTTATTACTAGTGGGAAATAAAATTCACTATTACTTGTGGCACCCGCACTTGTAGTATTTTCAACAGTCCAATTTTTAATTTCAATTTTTAATTTGTATTCTACTATACACGAAACTTCAGGAGAACCCGTAATCGATACAAAAGCTTTCCCATCTGTACCAGGAGCTAAAGTTTTATTACTTGCTTTAACAGTTAGATTTGAACTTTGATCTCCTGTACCTTTGTATTCTTTAAGAAAAATATCAGTATTATTATTACTGATACCACTTGCCTTAACTTTAACTCCCCACTTAGCAACAGTAGCTGTATTATTAGTAATTGTACCACTAGTAGTATACTTAGCAAATGTACTAGAAACAAGAGTAAGTGAAAGAATGCAAACAAAAACTGCAACTAATCCCAACATGAATAATCTGTTTTTCTTCATATTTTCCTCCTCATATAATTAAGAATTAAATATAATGTGTTATCACATAATGTGACCTTATTATGTGATAACATAGACTCTTTTACAGTTTATAAAAGATATCATTTGCATTATACCCCCCCCCAGAATGATTTTGTCAAGAATGAGTTTTTATACAAATGCCTTTAGCCTTTTTACAACTTTTTGAGAAACAAAAAAAACTCACACAAAGGAAATAAACCCTTGTATGAGATTAGATATTATTTTTCTTCTTTTTTACGATTTTGAATAAAATAAACCACACCTAAAGTTGCTAAAGGAATTAACATCACAACAAATATTCCCATTGGTTCACTCAACTTCATAGCTAAACCTCCTAATTTAGGAAATCTGCTTACATAAACTCCTTGAATTTGTTCAGGTGATACAGGATCAAAATCACTTGATGGTGAGTTATCTCCCTTCATTGTATAAAGAATATTCCCTTCTTCGTCTGTTGTTTTCCCAACAACTCTATGGGTAATTACAGATCCATCTTTTGCAATGTATGTTGCAATTTCACCAATTTCGAGTTTTGAAGTATCTGTTCTTTTTATAATTATTAAATCGTTTTTATTAAAAGCACCATTATAATTTTCATCTGTCGTATAATAGCCTATTGCCATTGAATCAGATGCTATAATTAGTGGAGCTTTATTGAAAAATGTTGGAACTTCATCTTTATTAACTGCCCCTTTTATAGCAAGTGTTACATTGATTATAATTAAAGGCACAAATATAACGAGCAAAACTATACCTACAATATTTAAAGGTGTTAATTTTAATTTTTTAGGATTTTTTGATAAAGAACTAGTACTAGTTGAAGCTAAAGTTTCCTCTTCATCAGTTGATAAATCTTCTACTATTTGTTTAGGTTCCTCTACTTTTTTTACGTTATTGTCATCCATATTTTTTCTCCATATCTGAATACGATTTCATTTTACACCATATCATATTATTTGTCAATTATAAATTTTGCTTGGAAGGAAGCAATTTGTTGGAAAAATAGCACAACAAATTGTTTGAAAACAAATTATTTTTAGGAAATAATCATTTACTAAAATAATGATTTTTTAGCATATTTTATTGTAATTATAAGCTAAATACTATTACTAAAACTATACCAGCTGTTAGAAGCAATAATCCTAAAATTGATTTTTTAGTAAACTTTTCTTTTAAAACTAAACCCGAAAAAAGCATTGTTATAAGTATTGATAATTTACTTATCGAATTTACAGCAATGGGATTTACTCCATCCATATTTAGTGAATAATATTCAAATAACCACGCACAACCTGTTGCGAGGCCTGATAAAGTCAAGAAAATCCAGTTCTTAGGAGAAATTGTTTTTATGTCTTTATACTCTTTTTTTACTATTACTATTGCACTAGCAAAGATAAAAACAATTATCGTTCGTAAAAGAGTTCCTAAATCTGAAGGTATTCCCTTTAATCCAATCTTGACAAATAGTGACACTAAGCTTGCAAAGGCAGCTGAAAGAATCGCATAAATCAACCATTTCTTAGACTGTTTATTATCTTTTTGTTCAGTTTGACTCTTCTTATCAATCATCAAAAATGTACCTATAAACATTAAAAACATTGATAGAATTAGCATTCCAATAATTAATAAACTTCCACCTTTTGTTGTATCTTCAAAGAAAAATATTAAGAATAAAATACTAGTCAAAATAAAGCTAGATTTATCTATCGGTGCAACTTTGTTTATATCTCCTAGTTTTAAGGCTTTATAGTAGCATAGCCACGAAAAACCTGTTGCTAAGCCTGATAAAACTAAAAAGATAACATTTAAACTGTTTAAAGTATTAATTTTATAAATACTTCCCGTTATTAAACACATTACAACACAACAAACTATTACAACACTTGTTCTAAACGCAGTCGCAAAGTTTGATTTAACATCTCTAATTCCTATTTTCGCAAATATACTTGTTAGAGATGTTGCCACAGCTCCTAATAAAGCTAAAAACAACCATAACATAATTATACTCCATTTCTACCATAAGGAATTTTAATATATCTTATAGTATGAGAGTTAATTTAAAGTTAATTCCCATCTTACAAGTTTTAGCACCTTTCTATATAATATAAATATTATATAGGAGGTTGCTGAAGAGTCGTTGAGCTTGTCTCTCGTCTTCTCTTTATGGTAATAATATTGTACTACTTGTTGAATATCTAGTCAATTAGTGAAATACTTTTTAATGAAAAAAGAGTATTGATAAGCTTAAAAAGCTAGTCAATACTTATACTTTATCTTCTTCCTCTAGGTCCACCACCATGAGGACCACCATGAGGGCCGCCATGAGGACCGCCATGAAGACCACCGTGAGGACCACCAAATGGTAAACCTCCCATATGAGGGTGTCTCATTCCTATAGGACGATGAGGGCCAATAATGCGTGGGCCAACAAAAGGACGTCTACAGTATGGATCATAAAAATATCTACCATTGTAATAATATAACTGACGAGTTAAACCTCCAATAAGGCTTACAGCAACTAATGTTCCAAGAATATTACCAGCATTTGCTGAAGAATTATTTTGATTGTTATAAGAATTTCCATTTAAAGATGTGCCACAATTCTTACAAAACGATGCATCACTATCAACACTAGTACCACAATTTGGGCAGTAATTAGGCATTTAATATTCCTCCTTTTACTTTTTCATTATACAACAAAAAGTAACATATTACAAGATAAATTTATTTTCAATTTTTGGATATATGTACATAGATTTTAAATGATTATTTTCTTTCCCAACAAAACATATTATATACAAATCTACTTTCATCAATAGCCTTTATTAATCCCTCTTCTTCAAACGTCAGAACAACATACTGTTTCATATTGCTGACAAAATATGCCCGAGAAATATAATCTAAATCCTTAAATAAATACTCAGGTATGACCTCTTTAAATATTTCTTCTATTTCTTTTATTATCTCTTTTCTTTTAGCTTTTGCTGGTATTAATTCCTTATCATACTCATCTTTCTTATTAATATTAGCACTTTCAAAATCAAGAAAAGCAAAATTAAACTTAATAATATTTTCTTCTACTTTTAGATAATTTTCTTCAACCATTCGATCAACTGCTGTTTTAAGTGAATAAACACAATCAGAATACTTTATTTCTTTATTCTTATGTAAATATCCAAAAAGTTCAAAATCAGCATCCCAATTTGCACTATTATCCCACTCAAGGCACTTTAAGGCTTTAGAATCATTACCCCCACTATTTCTAGAACCAGGATAAAATAATCCTTGTATTCCTATTACCCCATTACCATTCATACACTCATTAATATATTTATTCTTCACATCTGTTTTATAAACTTCTGACATATGAAAATCAAAGCTACCATTTTCAAATACATGGCTACATTTTCTTAAGTTTTTTAGTGTATCTTCTTTTGTATAATCTAAATATTCTACTTTTCGATTTATATTAAATAGATATGACCACATAAGTTTATTATCATCTAATAGAGGATTATTAACTAGTTTTTTCCACTTTTCAAAATGTTTCTTGCAATAATCGGCAACTAGAGAGGTATATTCTTTTGCACTTTGCTTAATCAATTTTAAAATTTTCATATCAGTATTTTTCTCAACCATTATAAAATTAGTTAAATATTTATTATTATCATCTTTGATTAGCAATGTTGCTTTTTCAAGTCTATTTACTATATTTTCAATATAAGGAAGACTGATTCCCATTTCGATTGCAAAATCTTCTAAACTACAAGGATTACCATAAGAATGAACTAACAAGTTTTGTTCGATTAAACCATCAACATATTCTTCTGGATAAATAGAAGCTGCACCACCACTTCTATGCTTTTGATATTCTTTAGGTATAAAAGCTTTTTTACCATTTAATCTTTCCATTTTTAAATACTCCTTTAACTTTTTTCTGATTTCAGTTAATTTCCATTTAACTGTTCCAAGAGGTAAATTAAGTTCTTCAGAAATAAACTTTAAAGTTTTATTTTCTATGTAATATGCGTAAAGTATTTCAACATAATCTTTGCTTAATAGCTTAATTGCTTGATTTATTCTTCTAATTTTCTCATCTTCAAGCATATCTTCAAGTACTGTTTTTGACTCATCTTTGACATCAATATCTTCTTTATATTCGATGTTATTTCTCATATTAATTTTTTCCCTTAAGTACAGATTATATTGATTCCGACAAACACCCCAAATATAATAATCAAAGTTTTCAATCTGTGCACCTTTATTGATATTCTTGATTACTTCTAATAAAATAGTTTGCGATAAGTCTTCAGCATCACTTCGATCCTTAACTCTTTTGATACAATAGAAAAATACTTTACTGATATATTCAAGTGTTTTTTCTTTTAATTCTTCTTTACTCATAAAATCTTTACCTCTACACTTATATAGTTGCAAAAAAAGAAAAAAAGTTGGAAAATTTAATTAGATTAAGCAATTTTTTCAATTATTATGCTATTTAATATCCTTTTTAATTTTTTTACATTTTCTAAATACAAATATTGTTATAATACAAAAAAATAAAAATAAACCTATTAAAAAGCAAATTAGAACCTTATCAAAAAGTTTTTCTATCAACAAGAAGTAAATAAGTATTATTATAGTACAAATGCACATAATAGAGCATCCATTTGCTATTGTGTGGTAACGACTATACCACTTTTCAGCATATTTATTTTTAGTATATTTCATAACCGATTCCTTTCCTTTGAATATTTCATTTTTAAATTATTTATTGTCATAAATAGTATAACACTTTGGAGAATAGATTCAAATCATCTTTATATTTTAAAGGCATATTTAAAAAGCAGAAAAAAGTTATGATTTTCTTACATTATCATATTTTAGATAATCAACACCTAATCTAATACAAAAATTTGGTTTTTAAATACCATATTGGTAGATATTTGATAGATATTTTTAATTATATTATTATTAATTTTTTTAAAAAATCTATAATATTTTAGAAATGACACACTGAGGTTAAGAATAATTATGGCCTTTACACTATCTTTCCTTACTCTATGTCTATATCCATCTTCCATAATTATAAATGTAGAATACCTGCATTTATGTATAAAATTACCATTTTTATAGTGTTTTCCTCAACTTTTGGTATCTAAATTACACACTCCTCATATGTATCTTTATTACAAAATGTTTCACGATGCAACTTTAAGTAGTAATATAAATTTTTCTTACTATACAAAATATTTCATATGCTTTATAAATTCAAATCAAAAATATAATTAATTCTTATTCTCATAGATTCAACAAAAAATTTCTTTTGATTATTACTAATTATTATAGATATTCTAATTATTCATTAATTTTCCAATAACCATTTTTTTAGAACCTATTCGTTCAATAATTTTATTTTCACGCAATTTTCTTATATTATTCTCTATTG
>CAYMGD010000063.1:0-6148 GCA_964389905.1 uncultured Coprobacillus sp.
AAAGGTGATTTTATCAAGTAATAAGATAATAAAAAATGTCAGAACGATATAGAAAAGTATACGTTTTGACACCTATGCTTGTTTTGTATAAGTATACCATATTTTTCTCAAAATTCCTATAATTTCGCTAATTTTATTCATATATTCGTCATTTTTTCTCAAATATTCTTTGGTAAAAATATTCATAGTATTTGAGACCTAAGGAAGGAGAATCTTTTATGGATTTTAATCCTGATAATCTCGAATTAGAAGAAAATGAATTATTTAAAAATAATAGCAATATTCTAGATATTTTATTAATAGATAGAACAACTAAAAAGAATATCATTTTTACAACAAGTATTTATAAAAGAAAAGGATTTAGTGAAAAAGATTATATTAAATCAGAATTTCTATTTCAAAAACATAGTTTTATAAAATCTAGAATTGAAAAAAGTAAAACAGAACAAATAAAAAGAAGTAAAGATATGGCAGAAGTTTTTACACCATCTTGGATTTGTAATAAACAAAATAATTTAATAGATAATGAGTGGTTTGGATATGTTGGTGCTTTTAATGAAGAATATGAAGATAATACTTGGACATCAACTAAGAAAGTTAGTTTTAATGATAAAAATTGGAAGGATTATATTTCAGATACAAGGTTAGAAATTACTTGTGGTGAAGCACCTTATTTAGTTAGTAGATATGATGCTGTTACAGGTGAAAAAATAGAACTTTTTTCTAGAATAGGTTTATTTGATAGAAAAATGAGAGTTATTTGTGAAAATGCTTCAAGTGATGATGAATGGATTAATGAGTCATTAATTGCTTTAAAAAGCATATACGGATATGAATTTCAAGGCGATAACTTATTTATTGCTAGAAAGAATATTTTGATTAGTTATATAGATTATTATTTATATCATTTTAACACATTACCTGATAATGAACTTTTAATTAAGGTGTCAGAAATAATAAGTTGGAATCTATGGCAAATGGATGGTTTGAAAATGGTAATTCCATATAGTTGTCACAATGAAAAACCAAAGTATTTTCAACCAAGTTTATTTGGTGATGAAGAAGAACCAAAAGAAGAATTATGTTCTGGCTGTAAAAACAGTGATATGTATAAGCATAATGGAATTTACAGTTATGTGATGGACTGGGAAAAGAACAAAAAGGTTAAATTTGTAACTATGTTTCGAGGTGGTAAGATATGGTAGCACAAAAATTTGAAAATACATTTGAATATAAATTGATTTATATTTTTAGAATTAATGATAATGCTCATAAAGGTTGTTTAAAAATTGGTGATGCAACTATCCATACAACTAAAAGTTATAATGAATTACTACCTAACTGTCATGATTTAAATTATGCTGCAAGAAAAAGAATTGATGAATATACATCAACTGCTGGAATAGTTTATGAATTATTACATACAGAAATTGCTGTATATAAAGTTAATAATCAAAGTAGTAAAAAATATGGAAGAGTTATTGCATTTAGAGACCATAATGTTCATGAAGTTTTAAAACGTTCAAATATTAAAGTTAAATATTTTGATACTAATAAAAAACAAAATGAATGGTTTATAGTTGATTTAGAAACAGCTAAAAAAGCTATTAAGTGTGTTAAAGAAGAAAAACACTCTTTAGGTAATGATGAAATTACACATGATAATAATCCTATTGTTTTTAGACCTGAACAATTAGAAGCTATCAAAAAGACTGTTAAAAGATTTAAAGATTCAGATAAAATGCTTTGGAATGCTAAGATGCGTTTTGGTAAAACATTAACAGCTTTACAAGTTGCAAAAGAAATGAATTTTAAAACAACTATAATTATTACTCATCGACCAGTTGTAAGTGATGGTTGGTATGATGATTTTAAAAAGATTTTTTATGATAAACCTGAATACCAATTTGGTTCTAAAACATTTGGTGAGTCATCAATAAAAAAACTTATTAATTCTAATAAACCTTTTGTTTATTTTGCATCAATTCAAGATTTAAGAGGATCTTCTATTGTAGGTGGTAAGTTTGATAAGAATAACGAAATATTTGATATTGCTTGGGACTTCATTGTTGTAGATGAAGCACATGAAGGAACACAAACAAATCTTGGTAAAAATGTTTTAGAAGAACTAATAAATAATAAATATAATAAAAATCCTAAAGTATTAGAATTATCTGGTACACCATTTAATTTACTTACTGATTTTGAAGAAGCAAGTATTTATACATGGGATTATATAATGGAACAAGAAGCAAAACAAAATTGGTATTTAAATCATTTTGGAGATTCTAATCCATATGAAGAATTACCAAGAATGAATATTTTTACATATCATCTTGAAAAATATTTAACTGGATTTATGGATGTAGAAGATAAAGCATTTAATTTTAAAGAATTCTTTAGAACTTGGACAGGTGATATAACTAAAGATTTTAAACAAATGCCTAATAATTCTAATATAGGTGATTTTGTACACGAAGAAGATATTATTAGCTTTTTAGATTTAATTTGTAAGGAATCGAATACTACTAATTATCCTTTTGCAACAGAAGAATATAGAGATTTCTTTAGACATACTCTATGGGTACTTCCAGGTGTTAAAGAAGCAAAAGCGTTAAGTACTCTACTTAAAAAACATCATATATTTAAACATTTTGATATAGTCAATGTTGCAGGAGATGGTGATTTAGAAATTGATACTACTAATGCACTTAATGCAGTTAAAAAAGCTATGACTAATCATCCAGAATCTACATATACAATTACTTTATCTTGTGGAAGATTAACAACAGGTGTATCTATACCAGAATGGACAGCAGTATTAATGCTTGCTGGATCATATTCGACAGCAGCTAGTCAATATTTACAAACAATATTTAGAGTACAAACTCCAGCAAATATTGATGGTAAAATTAAAGAAAATTGTTATGTATTTGATTTCGCACCTGATAGAACATTAAAAATGATAGCAGAATCTGTTCAATTATCTGCAAAAACAAAATCAAAAAATCCAATTGCTGAACAACAACTTCAAATGTTTTTAAACTTCTGCCCAGTAATAGCAGTAGAAGGTACTAATATGAAAGAATTTAAAGTTGGTATGTTACTTCAAGAACTAAAGAAAGCTTACACTGAAAGAGTTGTTAAAAATGGCTTTGATGATTCTAGATTATATAATGATGAATTATTAAAGCTTGATGATGTAGCGATAGAAGAGTTTAAAAAACTTAAGAATGTTGTAGGAGCCTCTAAAGTAAAAGGTAATATTAACGATATTGAAATTAATAAAGAAGGCTTTACTAAAGAAGAATATGAAAAATTAGAAAAAGCAGAGAAGAAAAAGAAAACTGAATTAACTGAAGAAGAAAGAGAATTATTAAAAAAGAAAAAAGAACAAAATGAAAATAGACAAAAAGCAATATCAATATTAAGAGCGATATCTATAAGAATGCCTCTTCTTGTATATGGTATGGATGGAGATATTGATACGGAAATTACAATAGATAATTTTGTTGATTTGGTTGATGATATTTCTTGGAATGAATTTATGCCTACAGGCGTAGATAAAGATATGTTTAAAAAGTTTTCTAAATATTATGATAAAGATATGTTCATTGCTTGTGCTAGAAGAATAAGATATATTTCTAAAACTGCAGATGAATTAGAACCTATTGAAAGAATTACTAAAATTGCTCAACTATTTTCTACTTTTAAAAATCCTGATAAAGAAACAGTATTAACACCTTGGCGTGTAGTTAATATGCATTTATCTCAAACATTAGGTGGATATTCATTCTATGATGAAAAGTTTGAATATGAATTAGAAGAACCTAGATATGTTTCTCTAGATAATGTTACAAATGATACTTTAAGTAATCCTAATGCGAATATATTAGAAATTAATTCTAAAACAGGTTTATATCCTTTATATGTTGCTTATAGCATCTATCGTACTAAGTGTGATAGTTATAATAAAGAATTATCTTTTAATGAAAAACTTGAAACATGGGATGAAGTTATTAATAACAATATTTATGTAATTTGTAAAACAAAAATGGCTAAGTTAATAACAAGAAGAACATTATTAGGATATCGAAAAGGTAAGATAAATGCTCATGCATTTGATGATTTAATAATGCAGTTAAAAGATAAACCAGATAAATTTGTTGAAAAAGTTTTAAAGAAATCATTTTGGAGTAAAGGAGATGGTCAAATGAAGTTTAATGCTATAGTAGGTAATCCACCATATCAATTAAAATTAACATCTAATGAAGAACAGCAAAATGCTACTTCAATTTATCAATTATTTTTAATAACTGCACTTAAACTAAAACCAGAATTTGTTTCATTAATTATGCCATCTAGATGGATGACTGGTGGAAGAGGATTAGATGATTTTAGAAGAGAAATGCTAAATAAAGAAAATATATTAATTATGCATGATCATTTAAATGCAAGAGATTGTTTTGTTAATGTTGAGATAAAGGGTGGAATTTGTTATTTCTTATGTTCTCCAAATTATAACGGAGTATGCGATTATTATCTTCATTATGATAATAACGTCAATCATTCTATAAGACGATTAGATGAACTTAAGATAGGAATGGTTATTAGAGATATTAGAGCTTTTGAAATCATTAATAAAGTTATTAAATCATCAGATTTTATCTCATTTGAAAAGATTGCTGGTTCACAAACCCCTTTTGGCATTGTTACAAGTTTTAAAGATTATACTAAAGAACCTACAAATACAAATACTATAAAAATATATGGGAACAAATTTATAGGATATACATCACCAAAATATATTTTAAAGAATCATCATTTAATTAATAAATATAAAGTATTTGTTCCAAAAGCTATTGGAGACGGCATAATTGAAACAGATAGAATTAAACCAATTGTACCTGATAATCCATCTATTTGTACTCAAACTTATATAGTTTATGGTGAATTTGATACATTACAAGAAGCATATAATTTAAGTCATTATATGGAAACAAAATTTTTTCATTTTCTATTAGGACAATTAAAAAATACTCAACAAATGTCTCCAAGTATGTTTAAATTAGTTCCTTTATTAGATTTTAATGAAACGTGGGACGATAATAAATTATTTAAAAAATATAGTTTTACTGAAGAAGAAATTAGCTTTATAGAAAAACTTATATGGGGAAGAAAATAAAAATTAAAATTAGGAGAAAACATTATGGCAAAAAGTCAAATTATTAAAGATATAGCTAATAATAATGTTTCTTTAGAATCATCGTTGAAAAGAGCAATAATTATTGCAAATGATTTAGGAAATGAAAAGATAAAGAAATTATTAAGTTTAGAGTTATATGGTTATGACAGCAAAGAGAATCTTCCAGAATATAGAATTCTTGATGGTCAAATTAAAGTTGATTACATTGGTGGCTTTACTCATGTTTCTAATCAATCAATTTCCATAGGAAACATTCTTCCTGAATATCAAAAAATTGTTGGTAAATATAACTGCCACGAGAGTGTATTATCCATTGAAAAAATCTTAAATTCAGATAATGGTCAACAAGTTGTTGATTATACTGATTATGTTTTTGCAGTTAAAAAACAAAATGGGATAAATATTACAAATTTAACATTATGGATGTCAAATGTTTGCTTTGAAACCATAATCGATAAAGTAAAGCAAATTGTTTTTGAGTTTTTACTAGAAGCCGATAAAAAATTTGGAAATTTAGATTCCTTGGATGTATCAGCAACAGATGATGAAAAAGAAAAATTCAACTCTTATGTGAATGTACATATAGATTCCTTGGTAAATATTGGTTCTAATAATAAAATAAAGGATACTAATATTGCTGGAAAAGACGTAGAGGTAAAGTAATGAATATAGGAAATAATAATAAAATAAAAGATTCTAATTTTGCTGAAGGAAATATTACAATAAAAAAAGAAAAAGAAAATAAGACTATAAGGAAAATAATAATTTCTATAATTATCAGTGTTGTGAGTACAATAATTGCTACAATTATTATAAAGATATTGAATTTAAATTAGACTTTTCTTAAACAAACTGAGTATTAATAGTTAACTCTAAGACTTCCACTAACTGGAGGTCTTTTCTTTTGCTCATATGTAGTAATAAATCACATTAAATGATATA
>CAYMGD010000064.1:0-5428 GCA_964389905.1 uncultured Coprobacillus sp.
ATGAAAGTATTATACCCCCCCCCCGAAATTGTTTTGTCAAGGTGGTAAAAGTTAGGAAAATATAGTTTTTTATCTATACCATTTTATTACTTTTATCATATCATAATAATGAAAGTGAGGTGAGTGAAGTGCCTTGTCCAAATCAAACAACTACTCAAGTAAGTACTAATAATGGTTATATTTATGATACTATCGTAAAGATTGATCAAATGCAAAAAGCCGCAACCATACAAAACGCTTGTGAAGGTTGCGAAGGATCTTTAATTTCTGCATTTTATAATACTAAACCAATAACTTGTTTCTTATGCTGTGGAAGTGCTTATACTGTAGGTATTCCTGAAATTGGTTCAACTGTCACAACAAATGTTTTTCGTATTGAAAATGTTAAAAACGATTCAGTTATTTTACGTTTGATAACAGTTGAAAATAATGCTTTCGTATGTACAAATTATACAACTGTTTTAAAAATTGATTGTATTTGTGGATTACAATGTTATGCGCCTATTTGCTGTGATTCTTGCACAGGAACTTGTGGGAACAACTAAATCTCTAAAATCTTGAAATCTCTTATTTTCGATAAATCAATCTTGATATGACTATCTTTTACTAAAAGGTCTAATTCGTTATTAATAATATTTGTTGGTATACCTTCGATATTACCATCATCTAATGTTAGCGAACAAAGAATAGGCATATTATGAGTATAAAGTGTAATTACATTTTGTAATTTCTCTTTATCTATTAGTATTGTTTCTGTTTGTTTTATTTCCTTTTTCGGTACTCGACTGTCATAATGAGTCTTTCCAGTCTCAAAGTTTGAATCTGTTTGAACTGTATTTATAAACATTAATGGACCCTTATTGTTCAAAAAAATCACCCATAACATTATATGATATATCTATTTAATATATATCTAATGTAAGGATGATTTTTTTATTTAGTTATTTACAGTTCTATTGAAAATTTTTTTCATATATTATTTTTAATCCTTTGATTATTAGTTCGTCATCAAAGATATACTCTTCGCCCTTAAAGAATTCTTGCAATAGTTTAGCTTCCCCGCCTGTCATTATTACTTTAAAGTCGCCTACTTTTTCGTGGTATCTTTTTATTAATCCTTCTAAAAGGCTTGCATAGCCATATATCATGCCACTTTGTAAGCATGATTTAGTGTCTGTTCCAATAATACTTTTAGGTTTCTCATAAGCTACATCACATAGTTTAGCTGTTTTAGAAGTCAAACTAGAAAAAGACGTATGAATACCAGGGAAAATTGTACCGCCAAGAAGTTCTTTTTGTTCGTTAACATAAACCATTGTCATTGCAGTTCCAATATCTATTACTAAGAGATTTCCACCATATTGATGAGATGCACTAACTGCTCCAACTAATATGTCAGCACCTAATTCTTTAGGATTATCTAATCTTATCTTTATACCACTTTTTATTCCTTGTTCAACAAACAATGCTTTACAGTTAAAATATTTTTGGCACATTTCTTTAATTGCCATATCAATTTTAGGAACAACACTTGAAACAACAAAATCAAACTTTTTCACATCTTGATGATGAAATTTCAAAATGTCGTATAACTTAATGCCTAGTTCATCACATGTAACATTAGGATTTGTACAAATACGATAAGTCTTCAACCCTTTTTCTTCATAAACTCCTAAAACAATATGAGTGTTTCCCACATCCAAACAAACAAGCACTAGTTTCACCTCCGCTTTATTTTATATTTATTTTTAATCGTTATTAAAAACTTTCTATTTACAATTATATTTTTATCTACTATGCCATTATTCAATGTAACCATACAATGGGATGGTTTAATATACTTTACACTTTCGATATAATTAGCATTTATAATTGCTCTTCTCGATACTTTTATAAAACATCTTTTGTCTAAAGCACTATTTAAACTTGATAAAGAGCACAATAATCTTGCAAAAGTGTTTTTATAATATACATAAGTATATCTTCTTCTAACAACAAGAAAACATACAACATCTTCTATATGTATTCTAATAAAATAACCTTATCTTTTTCCGTAAATATATTTTTCATTATCTACTTTTGCCATTGCTTTTCTAAAAAAATACAAAAAGGCTAATGGTTACACCTCCCGATTAGCCTATATTTTAGGTATATTATTAAGCTCTTGAGCAATAAGAACCATCATTAACGTTAACTATAATCTTGTCGCCTTCTTCAATAAATAGAGGCACTTCAACAACAAATCCAGTTTCAAGTGTAACTTTCTTTCGTGCTGTTTGTGAAGTATTACCTTTTACAGCTGGTTCAGCTTGTGTAACAGTTAAAACAATCTTTTCATCTTTTGTTTGTACACCAAGGATTTCTCCTTCGCACATCATAACAAGACAAATAGTTTCACCCTCTGTCATAAAGTTCTTATACCACTCTAGTTTATCAACAGGTATTTCTAAAGTACTATAATCTTCATTATCCATGAATACATAAGTATCCCCTTCGATGTAAGAGAATAGCATTTCTTTCTTATCGATAATACATTTTCTGTATTTATTATTAGGATTTAAAGTTGTTTCAATAATTGAACCACTTCTTAAATCTTTCATACGTACACGCATTACCGCATTGCCTTTACCAGGTTTCATAAAGTTTTGATCTAGTACTTGCCATACACTATTATTATACTCAAAAGTATTACCAGCACGTAAATCAATTGCTGAAATCATTTCCATAAATATAAATCTCCATTCTTTATTATATTTGCATTATTAACATATTGATTATATCATGTTTTATGCTTTTTATAAAGAGGTTTTTTATATTTTTTTCTTTTTATTGTAATAACCTTTATAAAGTCTTCGAATACATCTTTTAAAAAACACATTATTATTTGTTTTATAGAACTAAAAATGAAAGTTTATCTATTTACAAGCTTTACTTTATAGCTTATATTAAACTCACCTTTAGGCGCTAGATATATTAAATCAGCTTTTGATTCATAGTTTCCATCTGTATCTATTTTATCATTATAACCAAACCATGGTTCTAAACAAATAAATGGAGCTTCGTTTTGAGGAGTCCAAATTGCTAAAGTTGTAAACCCTGGATAACTAAATTCAATTCCTTGATTATTTTTGTTTAAAAGTTTTACCTTTTTTGACTTAATATTAGTAATTAGAATAGTATCAATTTTAAAAATATCTTTGTTTAAGGCTATTTCTTTTATATTATCTTTAACATACACTGGACAAGTAAAATCTAATAATCCACCTTCACAAACCTTTGGTGAAGAAATATTTTCTATTGTTTCGAATTCAATATGATAATCTTCGAATTTTTCATTTTCATCAATTGGGCAATTAAAGGCTGGATGTCCGCCTATATTAAAATACATATTTTCTTCACCTAAATTTGTTATTTTAATAATTGTTTCAAGGCTTTTTTCTTGTAATTGATACTCTATTTGTGCCTTATATGAAAAAGGATATAGTTTTAAAGTTTCTTCACTATAAGTATTTTCTAATACACAATAATTTTCACCTTTTTCAACAAGTTTAAATTCTTGATCTCTTAAAAATCCATGTTGTGATAATGGATATTCTTTTCCTTTAATTTTAGTTTTCTTACCTTTTGTTGAGCCAACAACAGGAAACAAGAATGGTGCCGAACGTCCCCAAAACTTAGGATCAGAATACCAAATGTATTCTTTGTTATCGCATTCAAATGACTTAAGTTCTGCTCCTTTTTCTGATACTTTAATTTGACTGTTTTTATATATTAAATTTATCATATCTTTTACCTCGATACTATTATATAATTTATATGTTAAAAAATCAAGTGTAATCGTTTTCATCTTGAGGTTGTTTTTTTCATAGTGTTATAATAGTTCAAATGGAGGTATACAAATGAAAGAATATAAACCTATATTGAATTTATTAGAAACTGAAATAGCAATTAAATTCGTAAAAGACAACTTCGAAAGACTACTTGGGAGAAAACTTGGATTAACACGTGTTTCAGCTCCTTTGTTTGTTGTTCCTGAGTCTGGTTTAAATGATAATTTAAATGGCTATGAGAGAGCTGTTAGATTTGATATCAAATCAATTGGTGTTGACGTGGAAATAGTTCAATCACTTGCAAAATGGAAACGTATGGCCCTAAAAAAGTATAACTTTCCTCACGGAAAAGGTTTATATACTGATATGAATGCCATCCGTCGAGATGAAGACTTAGATGCTATACACTCAGTTTATGTTGACCAATGGGACTGGGAAAAGATAATCTCTAAAGACGAGAGAAGTTATTTCTATCTTAAAGATACCGTTAAAATAATATATAATGTACTAAAAGATACAGCAAAACTTGTAAACAAGCAATATCCTGAACTTGTATTTGATTTACCAAAAGATATTACTTTTATCTCAACTTTAGAAATGGAAAGAAAATACCCTGAATTAACTCGTAAAGAGCGTGAAAAGAAAGTTGCTGAAATGTATAAAGCTGTATTTATCTATCAAATTGGTTGGCCACTAAAAGATGGTAATCCACACGATGGACGTGCAGCAGATTACGATGATTGGTCCTTAAATGGTGATATTATTCTTTGGAATGATATTCTTGAAAGCTCTTTTGAGATATCATCAATGGGTATAAGAGTTGATGAAAATAGTTTAATAAAACAATTACAAGAAAAGAAAGAAATGTACAAAATAGATAATCCATATTGTCAAGCTATTCTAAAGAAAGAATTGCCATATACAATTGGTGGAGGAATAGGTCAATCACGTTTATGTATGTTTTTCCTTAAAAAAGCTCATATTGGTGAAGTTCAAGCTTCTATCTGGAGTGACGAAGACATTAAAACTTTAGAAGAAAAGAATATTCATTTGTTATAAATGTTGCATATAAGTGCAACATCTTTTTTATTATTGGCAGAAATGATTTTGCCTTCTTGTAAATGAATTTAAAGTTTTACCTGGATTTTTAATTATACTATTTACAGAAATAACTTTTTGGTGATTATATACTGGCAAACAGGAAAAGTTTTTTAATTCAAATGAACTACAAAACAATTTTGGAAAGTATTTGCAATACGTTCAAGCGGGAAATGACGTTATTATTTTGCGTAATGGAAAAGAAGTTGCAAAATTGATTTCTTACCGATTCTTTTATTGGAGTGCTTAAGAAAGATTATAATGAAGAAAGTATCAAAGCGGAAAAAAAGCAAAGTATAGCAATTAAACCTAGCGAACTTTTAGAACGAATTTAGGAACATAATCGCTTAAAAAGTAAATAAGTTAAAATTTAATCTCCAAAAAACTTTGCTTTCATCGTTTCATTTAAACAAGAAAAGACAAAAATCCTTTAAAGAGTTTTTTTCGGTTCTTACGCATAATCGGGTATGGCTAAACAAATAATTAATGAGATGATTGTT
>CAYMGD010000065.1:0-5270 GCA_964389905.1 uncultured Coprobacillus sp.
ATTATATCATTTAATGTGATTATTTACTATATAAGAGCAAAAGAAAAGACCTCCAATTGTTATTCTGGAAGTCTGGTTTTGGTATAGAATGTAATATTTGGCATTGCTGGAAATACGAAGAACTCTTTTTCTTTTAAATCTAAACTTTCTAATATAGTTTTAGTATTTAAATATTTTTTATCTAATATTGATAGGAGTCCAAATTGTCGTGAGTTAAATATCAAATAGTCTACATTTGAATTGAAAAGTTTTTCCTGAAATTGTTTTGAAATCAATGGCATTACTGGATCTCCACATCCTTTTCCATTAAGTAAACAAGTTCCACCCAAAGTTACGTCTTCTACAACAAAAATAATTTTAAATTTGGGATTGTTAATTTGTAATTTTTCAGCACAATTCTTTTTATAAAGTTCTAGGTGTTTATGATGCTTATCAAATAATGCGTAAAATGTATTTAAATAATTTTCTCTATATCGATCTCCATTTTTCCCAACTTCATAAACAATTGTAACATCATCTTTTTTATATAAATAGCCTTGATTTATTACACGTATAATTTCGCCACTTTCATTATTTAGCATTTCTTGGTTGGATTCTCTTTTAACAGTCGAAATGCTTGTTCTTAGTTCAGAACCTTTTTTGCTATGTGGTGAACAATCAATTTCAAAATGTTCATAAATATAAATTAAATTATCATTAACGTCATAAACATAGCCATCAGGACAATCATTATATTGAATAGAAAATATATTTTTTAATATTTTCATACATCTTTGTTTCTCATGAGTTATTATTAAACATTCATTATTTTTTCGCAATTGTTTAGACATACAAAATATCAAATTCTCAAATTCATTCATATCAAAATACACTCTCTACATAATAATTTTTCTTAACAATTCATTAAAATTAATCCAACCATCTGTTGACTCACTATAAGGATGATAATTATTATCATCATATATATAGAATTGACTTCCAGTTTTAATTACAATTCCACCAATAACTTTAGGTGCATTTCCTCTATTAAGATTAATAGATTGTAAATAACTATATAAAGCTTCTTGTTTTACTTTTGTATCTTCGACTCTTTGATCAATTGCTTTTGTATCAAATATACCTACTGTACCATCAGCAAATTTAACTATAAAATCAGGTTGAAAAGTATTCATCCCATTATTGTATGAAATACCAAAATTTATTCTCATTAATTCTGATCCATTTTCCCAATACCAAATAACTTCATTTTGTTCATCTAAGTAATTCAAAAAATCTTTTTCTAAATAGTTAATACTTCCATCAGGCTTTTTTAAAACAAATAATGGTTGATATAAAGATTTTTTTGCTCGTATTGATATATGAGTTTCAGTTGAATATCCTCTCTTATCTTCAATTCTAAATTCATAATGTTCACCTTTTTTACCAGCATTTTCTTGTAACATTTCTCTAAACTCTTTAGTAGATTCATCTAATATTTCTGCAAATATATTTCTATTATTAACAACTATTTTTTGAATTGATGATACTCTGTTACTTCTTGTAAAGACATTATAAAAGGTCATAAACGCATCAATTATTGCTGAATTAATAGGGGATTTCGAACGAACATAAGCCAAGCCGTTTAAGTTTTCTTTAATTAAAGAATAATATTGTGACTGAATATCATTTTCTGCCATTTTAACAATAGCTTGTCCACCAATAACTGATTGTTCGTTATCAATTCCAGCAACATATAATGTAGTTTCTTCCATTAATGTATCTTTGGTATCAGTTGATAAGTTCATCCCTTTTCTTTCTAATTTATCAGCGTTTGCGAATGCATAATTATTTTTATCTTCATTAGTAAATTCAAAGAATTTCATAAATGATTTTAAAAAGTATGCAGTATATGCAGAATCTGCAGAATTATAGTCTCCTTGTCTAGAACGATAATAAGAAGTTAATTGCGTTTGTTCCCAAATACTTGATTTATCATATGGTTTTTTCATATTAGAAAATTCAGTTTTGATTCTATTTGGGTTATATGTTTCAGGTTTGGTTTCAAATTCCTTAATATTAGTAAAAATATATGCATTATCTAATAAAGTGTTATTATATGCTTTTGCTTCAGCTGTTCTTAAAATTCTACCTATTGTTTGTATTTCAAAAGTTTCCGATTTACCTTCTCTAAACTTTATTAATATTTGAGCACGTGGACAATCCCAGCCAGTTGCAACAGCTGTTTTAAATACTAAATATTCAGTCTCATCATCTAAATCTCTAATTTTCTTTTTATCGAAATGTCCTTTATCATCACACCAGAACTTTAATTTACCATTATCTTCAGTTATTCCTTTTTCTCTTAAGAAATCTTTAATCACTAATTTTCTAGCTTCGCCTTCATCAACGTTTGGTATTTGAATTAATACTAAAGGATTTACTATTGAACCAATAAACTCATATTCTTTCTTTAATTCTTCACGTTTTAAATATCCTTTTTCCAATACTAATAACTCAGAATCAGTTTCTTCCATTGAACGATCTTCTTTAGAAATACCTTCATTAACAATTACATCTTCTTTTATCATTCCTTCATCAATTACTTTTTGAGGATCAACTTCTACATCTATATGTTCACTTAGTGGAGTCGCAGACATTTCTAAAACAATATTAGGACAAATTATAGTATTAATAAATTCTTGGATTCTTGCTTTTGATGATTTTCCAATATGAGACTCATCGATTACTAAAATAACTTTTGTACCATTACTTCTTGTTTGTTCAATGACGTCTATGAAGTTATGACCTTCTTGGTCTTTCATTAAGTTATTAGCCCATTTACCTGTTTCTTTATCTTTTTGAATAAGTTTTTCCCAGTTAATAAAAACAATTTCATGATTCTTTATATATTTTCTTGAACCAAAAAAATCATCTTCTAATAAAGTACAAACAGGATTACCTCCTAAATACTTTTTTACACTATCAAATGATTGTTTATGTAATTCACCTTTACCAGGACAAGCCCACATTATGCAAAAGTTTATATCGCTATTTACGCTTGCCAATTCTTCAAAAAGTGATGATGCCATAAAAGTTTTACCACTGCCAGTAGGGGATTTTAAAACAATTTCTTTTCTTGATGAACTTTTAAAATACAATTCAAATAAACCTTTAAGTTCATCAACAGCATCTCTTTGATATTCTTTTAATGAGTAAATCATATTATTGCCCCCTTTTTATATCTTCTACTATTTCTTTATATATTTCATATATTTTTGCAGGTATTGGTTTTACTTCTACATCTTTAACTTTTTCAAATAATGTCTCATCAACATTATTGTCAGAAGAAAAAACATAAACAATTTTTATTCCGTTTGTATCTAAAACTCTTTGCTTAAATTCTTTAAATTTTTCTTCATTATAATAGTCAGAATAAATAAACATATGTCTAGTATTATCATTTGAAACATAATGAGAAGAATAATCGTTTCTTTCTAGTTGAATAAATATATCTTCACTTATACATAAAAGTTCATCAACTTTTTCAACTAAACAATATTTAGCTTGATCAGTATTATTGCTGTCCTTAATAAAATCAGTTTTATAATAAATAAGATTTGCTGGTATTCCATCACTGTATTTTGTTCCATCTGGTCTAATTCCAGTAATAACAGTTTTCAGTCTAGGATATGTGACATCAGTGCATATATTATTTTCATTGTTAGTACATAAGATAAATCTACGATTTCCACCATCTTCTTTATTAAGTTCTAAAACTGCTTGTCCAGTAGTTCCTGAGCCAGCAAAGAAATCTAATACATATGAGTTTTTATTTGTAGATGCCCTTATTATTTCCTTAATCAACTTTACAGGTTTAGGAGTATCAAATAATTCTCTATCACCAAAAATATTTAAAATTTCATCTTTTGCACTAGATGATGTTCCAAAGCCAGTCAATATTGAAGTCATATAATACTCCTTTTCTTCATTTTCAAATGTTTTCAAACGAGGAACACCATCTCCATTTTTAGGAAAATATATTCTATTATCTTTTATTAAAAATTCCATTTCTTCTTTAGTAACAAACCAATGTCGTTTCATTCGTTTTCCACTAGGAGATACTATTTCATAATAATTAAGAGATGTCTTATCTTCATTTTTATGCCCTTCTTCATAAGAAATTATACCAGATTGCCAATTTCCTCTTGGATCTTTATCTGGATTTGTTTGTTTTTGTTTCCATTCAGGCAATTTTTTAACTTTATTAAATATTGTCTTATGTTTATTAATATAACATATGATAATATATTCATGAAAATTATTAAAACGTTTAATTATTTTAGAGTTTGTATTTCTATCTACCTTTGGATCTGTCTTTTGCCATATTAAAATATCTACATTATCGTATCCAAAGATTTTTTCACACAAAAGTTTTAAGTTACCTATTTCATGTTCATCAATAGAAATAAATAAAACACCCATATCAGATAATAATTTTTTAGCTATTTCAAGTCTTACTGACATAAAATTTAGCCATTTTGAATGTCTATATCCATCTTCTTTATCAACAAAAAAATCATTATATTTAAAATCTTTATTTCCTGTATTATATGGAGGATCAATATAAATACAATCAAAGAATATTTTATTAATCATTTTATATATTGTAAGGAAATTATAATTGTCACCTTCAAATAATATATTATTCATTAATAAATCAGAATAAATACAATTATCTATATTTCTAATTAGAAATGGAATATTGTATTTAATATTTTCAAGACAATTTTCTATTTCAATATTATTATCCCAATACAAACCATATTTTGTGCTTTTAAGTTGTTTTTGCATTTCTTCAATATATTTTATTAATTCTTCTCTAGAAAATTTGCTGTAATCTTTAGCCATTATGTAAAACCTATACCTTTCATAATTTAAGATTAAGGTTCAAAACTATATAGAAATTAAGTACAAATAACTATGAAAATTTAGAGTCCCTTTTAAACCATCATATTTGAGAACAAACAGGGAATATATGAAGAAAATTAGCGAAATTATAGGATTTTTGAGAAAAATATGGTATACTTATATAAACAAAGCACAGGTGTCAAAACGTATACATTTCTATATCGTTTTGGCTTTTTTTATTATCTTATTACTTGATAAAATCACCTTTTTATTGATATATACTTACGGAGGTGATTTTTTTATGATTTACGCATATATTCGTGTATCCACAAAACAACAAAGAATTGATAGACAATATGAAGAAATTAAAGAAATGAATATAG
>CAYMGD010000066.1:0-4896 GCA_964389905.1 uncultured Coprobacillus sp.
ATATTTTTGATATATTAAATATATAACGTTCATACCCGATTATGCGTAAGAACCAGTTAAACTATGGTCTTTTTATTGCTTTTTTATATACATTTTGTTATAATTAACGTACAAAAAAAGGAGAAAATTAGATGAAAAAAATTATAACATTAATTATGGTGTTAATGATGTCTCTAATGCTTGTTGCTTGTGGCGAAGCGTCAACAGTAACAATCAAATATGAGACAAATGGAGGAAATACTATAACAAGCACAGAAATCAAATTAGATGATTTAAAATCATTTAGCCTTCCAGAAGCCCCTGCTAAAAATGGATATATATTTATCGGATGGTATTTAGATAGTGATTTTAAAGAAGAATTCAAATCATTAGATAATGTAAAAAAAGATATCACATTATATGCAAAATGGGAAGAACAAACTCTTTACACTGTAAGTTTTTCTAATGGTGAAGAAACTTATACAGTTTCAGTAAAAGAAGGCGAAAAAGTTCTTGAACCAACTGCCCCAACAAAAGAAGGATATGTATTTGTTGGTTGGTATGATGGCGATAATTTATTTGATTTTGAAACAATAGTGACTAAGGATTTTGTATTAACTGCAAAATGGCAAAAAGAAGGAACTTTAGATGAAATAAGAAGTGTTTCTGGTAAAATAGAACTAACAAATAAATTAATAATTTCAAATAATAATTCTATTTTAGAACCAGATACTTTTGATGCATTTTTAGGCTTTATTAATAATTCAAAGGTAACATTAGAATTAACAGTTAATAATATTAATACTAAAAACCCAAAAGATATAGAAGCATATTTAAACTGTAATTTAGAAATTATTTATGATGAAACTAAAAAAATAGAATGTAATATATATGTAAAAAATGAAATTGTTTAT
This sequence comes from uncultured Coprobacillus sp., assembly GCA_964389905.1. Taxonomy (GTDB): domain Bacteria; phylum Bacillota_I; class Bacilli_A; order ML615J-28; family CAG-698; genus CAG-698. Next base: position 894 of record CAYMGD010000066.1, read on the forward strand.
ATTGAAACTATTGACAAAACTGATCTTACACCATCAAGCACATATTTCCAAATTGATGTGGAAAAAATCATAAAATTTTTCGAAACACTTGCTAAAGAAAATACTGGTACTGAAGGAGATTTACAAGAACAAAATAACGAAATCATTCAGGAATTTCAAACTAAACTTACTGAAATACTAGCAGTAGCAGCCGAATACGGATTAGATACTATTTTTTATAATGAACTTGTTTCACTTTTAAAGATTCTCAAACCAATAGCTGTAGAAGAAGATAACAAAATAGTTTATACTGTTAAAAATGAACAAGTTCAAAACTTCTTAACAAATTTAGAAACTTTTATTGAAAAATATATGGTACAACTTTATAAGTTTAGAAGTTATCTTAATGATATTTTTTATTCTGATAGTGATGGTTCGGAAGAAGATGACAATGTAATAGATTTAGGTGATTATAAAGCAATTAAAGGCGAAAATGGTTGGTATGATGGAGAAGGATTATTCCATTCCTTTGCAAATGATGTATTTTACCTTTATGGTCATGTTTTAGCTGGATATTATGTTGATTACCCCTTTAGATGTGTATATGATATCAATAACAATTACACTTTAGTTGATGCTATTTATACTAATGGATATGATATTGATACAGAAAAGTTTTATGAAGCAATATTATTATTCACAGACAAAATAGATTATTTTATTTATGAAGATAATGATATGATTGTAAAGAAACCTGTATCAGATGATTTTTCAACCCAAATTTTTGGATATGTATATGATGGCATTTACTACATCTATCACTTGAATGGAGCTGTATATTATAATGTTGAAACTGGAAAAAAACTTGATCCAGAAGAAATAATAAAAATAAAAGCAAATGATATGTTTAGCCAAGTTGTTTTTAATATTGATACAATCAAAGAAAGCCTTACTATCAATAAATTTGAAGTTTTTATTTTTAAAGGTTTAATTGATGGTTTAAATGGAACATTTACTATTAATACTGATATAGATTATAATCTTTCAAAAGAAGAAAACTATAATATTAAAGAATTCCTTGAATTCATTATTTTATCGGATATTTCATTAGATAATATTGCTATTAAATTCCCAAGTTTTGAAAACTATAATGACGTTACCGAAATATTAATTGCTTACTTCCAATCAAAACTTGAATAAATAACATAATTATGTTATTCATATTCTTAAAAAGTGTTAAACAATTTTATTTCTTAATATTGAAAAAAAAAGATAATTATGGTAAAATATTTAAGAACAAATAATTTGAACAAATAATAAAATATAATTTGACAAATGTTTGTAACGATAATTAATCTTAAAATTAAGTTTTAAAATATGAAAGGAGGCATTTATTATGCCATTAGTTAATTCGTTAGAAATGTTTAAAAAAGCCTATGAAGGCGGTTATGCAATTGGTGCATTCAATGTAAACAACATGGAAATTGTTCAAGGTATCACTGAAGCTGCTAAAGAATGTAATTCTCCAGTTATTTTACAAGTATCTGCAGGTGCTCGTAAATATGCTAAACATGCATATTTAGTTAAACTTGTTGAAGCTGCATTAATTGATACTGATTTACCAATCGTATTACACTTAGATCATGGCGATAGCTTTGAATTATGTAAAGAATGTATCGATGGTGGATTTACATCAGTTATGATTGATGGTTCAAAATTACCATATGAAGAAAATGTTGCTCTAACAAAGAAAGTTTGTGAATATGCACATGCTCATAAACCATATGTTACAGTAGAAGGTGAATTAGGTAAACTTGCTGGTATCGAAGATGCTGTAAACGTAAGTGATGCTGATGCTCAATTTACTGATCCAAATGAAGTAGAAGATTTCGTTAAGAGAACAGGTGTTGACTCTTTAGCAATAGCTATTGGTACTTCACATGGTGCTTATAAATTTAAACCTGGTCAAAAGCCACAATTACGTTTTGATATTCTTGAAAAAGTTTCTGAAAAACTTCCAGGATTCCCAATCGTTCTTCATGGTGCTTCATCAGTTATGCAAGAATACGTTAAAATCGTTAATGAACATGGTGGAAAAATGCCAGATGCAATTGGTATTCCAGAAGATATGTTAAGACAAGCAGCAAAAATGGCTGTATGTAAAATCAATATCGACTCTGATTTACGTTTAGCAATGACTGCTTCTGTACGTAAACACTTTGATGAACATCCAGATCATTTTGACCCACGTCAATATTTAACTGATGCTCGTAACAGTATTCGTGATGTTGTTAGACATAAGATTAAAGAAGTTTTAGGAAGCGAAAATAAAGCTTAATACTTTATAACTAAAATATCTACACTCTATATTAAGTAAATATAGGGTGTTTTTTTTTATGTTTAAACTAATTTTCTTAATAATGCTCTAAGACTAGTTTATTTCAAAATCATAAAAACATTTTTTATGAACTCTTTACATTTTCCTCTCTTTACCACCTTGACAAAACAATTTCGGGGGGGGGGTATAATACTTTCATCCTAAAGAAAGGACTAAAAGTATTATGCTATCAATATTAAGTTTTCTAGTAGCAAATATTGTTATTGCTAGATATCTAGAAAAAAGAATGCATGTTGCATCAATATGTCATGCAGTAGTATTCTCAATACTACTAGTATATGCACTATTACTAGCAGATAATGAAATACTAGTAAACTCATATAAGTTCTTATTAGGAGAAAGCACATATGAAGTACTAAAAGAACTAGTAGCACTGCAAAGCAAAGGTAGTATGCTAAGAGTATGTTCACTAGCAGTGTTAGAAGCAGCAATGGTAATGATAGATATAGTGGTTGTAGGAAAGTATGTTGGGAAAGTAGCACATAGAGCAGTAGGAATAGTAAAAAGAAGATTAGGAATAAAAGAAACAAAAATAATAGAAGATATAATAACAGAAGAAGAAATAGCAGAAGAAGAAATAATAGAAAAAAGATATATAAGTTTTTGTAAATTCATAATTTGATAAAACTCCTTTTAATTAAACAAACAAAAAAAGAAGAAAAAAGGAGAAATAAATAAAATGAATACAAAAAACAAACAAAAAGGATTTACACTAGTAGAACTAGTAATAGTAATAGCAGTAATAGCAATACTTGCAGGAGTATTAATTCCTACATTTAGTGGAGTTGTAGAGAATGCTAAAAAATCATCAGCTCTACAAAACTGTAAAAATACATATCAAGAAGCTGCAATGGCAAGTGCTAATGTAGGTATTGACTTTGAAGGGAAAGTATTTGAATGTGATGACTTTTATTTTGAAATTAAAGATGGTGCTTTAAAAGAAACTGAAAAACCTAATGATGGATATAAATCATCAGATTTAACTAATGGTGTAAAATTATGGGATAAAGATTCTAGTGCTAATAAAATAAATAAAGGTTTTAATAATATTTCTTGGACTGGAGATCATAATTGCGCATTGATTACATTTACTGCAGAAAATTCATTCTCTTTAACAATATATGATGAAGAAGGAAATGTTTATTACTCAGAAAGTAATAAAGCAAAGAAAACAGATCCAAGTTCTAGCAATGAAAATAGTAATCTAGTTGATAATGGCTGCTATTTTTGTATGTATAATCCTAATGGTGCTATACCAAATGGTGAAGGAAAATATGTTGGATATTATGATGGGACTCCATCATCAAATCTTCTTGCAAACACAACTGAAGCTGCTGCTGAAGGATGGTATAGTTATAAGCTAGTAATTGATGAAAAAACTATTAGTTATGGTGTATTCTATTATAGTGCAAAATAGTTTATAATAAAAATATTAATAAAAGAATTAATCGATATAAAGATTAGTTCTTTTTTTATTCAATTTTTTTGGACTACTTTTTTAGTAGATGTTCTGAAAGTTTTTATTCCAAAATCATAAAAATATTTTTTAGAACTCTTTACATTTTCCTCTCTTTACCACCTTGACAAAACAATTTCGGGGGGGGGGTATAATACTTTCATCCTAAA
>CAYMGD010000067.1:0-3959 GCA_964389905.1 uncultured Coprobacillus sp.
ATAATTATTAATACTTTTTTTACCTTTTTTATTAAGTTTTTTATTGACAATTACAGCTGTGCTTAAAAATAATATGCTTTTTTTGTTGTGGTAGTGCCTACGGATTGAAATTTTCACTATTTTATGATATAATGTTTTTAAAGAAAATGAATTTAAAATTAATTATCTAGAACGAGAATATAAAAATTGATGATAAAAAAGAGTCAAAAACAATAAGGAGTATGTAATGAAAAAAATTTTTAAAGTTTGGCTAAATATTTGGTTATACGTGATAACCTTTATAAGCGGTATTATAATTGGCATTACCTTTATTGAGTGGAATGGCTGGACTTTGCAGACGAAGATATTTGCTTTTGCTACCGCATTATTGCCATTGCACGTTTTAGAAGAATGGCGATTTCCGGGTGGATTTCATTATATGTACAACGTAATGGCGAAATCGGAAAAACCAGACCGTTATCCTATGAATCAATTATCCGATATGTTCACTAATTTTATAGGTATTGTATTTGGCGTAGTGGTGCTTTTTGTCGGAGTAAATCACATATTTTTGATAATGCAATTGTTTTTATGTGTAGCAGAGATATTCGGTCATACAAAGGGTGGTATTTTTTCTTATAAGAAATTCAAGGAAAATGGTAAAAGAACAATATATAATCCCGGACTTTGTACTACTGTTTTTGGATATTTGCCTATTGCGATATCGATCATTATTTCTTTTGTAATTGATACTCCTCCGATTTGGTGGCATTGGTTTGTCGGAATAGGCTCTGGCATTGTATTAGGTGCAATTTCATTGAAATTACCCGAAAGAATAACACAAAATGAAAATACGCCATACGGATACGATTGGGGTAATGGATATTTTGAAAAATATATTAAATATGGGGTGTCAAAGTAATCGTTCTAACACTAAAAGGTGTCGCTTTTTGGCACAGGGGTGTCGGAATTTTTAAGTAGGGGTGTCGTTTGTATCAAAATACTTCGACAAACACATTATAGTAAATTGATAAGTCTTCAAGAGAAACTAGTTTTTCTCAATAAGGCTTATTTTTTTTTGATTTTGTAGGGGATTTTAGCCAACAAATATAGTTAGAATTTATACAAATAAAAGACTTTTTGTTGTATAACAATAGTTGTAAGTACAACTATTGGAGACTTGCCAAGGAACACAACCATTAACTTACGGGTATAGAACTTTATTCAAATTGATAATAAGTTGATTATTAAATAACATATTTAGTTATCATAAAATCTAATATAAAAAATAAGTATTTAATAGTTTTATTATTTGCAGAATTTTTACGACATTTAATACGACAAATTATTGAATTTAATACGACAAATATGTTGAAATGTTTTTAAAAATTTGTTATAATAGAAGTATAAAATTTATATGGAGGCAATTTAATATGAAGGAAAATGAAAAAATCGAATTTAAAAAATCTACTTCAGAGATTAATGAAGCAATGAATTCAGTTTCTGCTATTTTAAATAAAAATAGAGGTGGAATAATTTATTTTGGACTTAAAAATGATGGAACTCCATTTAGATTTCAAATTAATGATTCTACTGTTAGGGATGTTTCAAGAAAAATTTTTGAAGCTATTAAGCCACAAATTTTTCCAGTTATAGAAGTTGTTAATATTGAAGGTGTAGATGTTATTAAAGTTGAATTTTCAGGTGATGATATTCCATATTCTTCATTTGGAAAATATTATATAAGAACTGCAGATGAGGATAGAGAGCTGACCCCTCAAGCCTTAAGAAAAATTATGATAAATAAAGAATATGAAGAAAATTGGGAAGAAAAAATAAGTATTGATACTATTGATGATATTGACGAAACAACACTAGAAAAATTTAGAAAAAAAGCCTTGAGTTGTGGAAGATTAACTAATCTAGAATATACAAATATTGAATTATTAAAAAAATTAAATTTAGTTGCCAATGGTAAGTTAAATAATGCTGGTAGAATATTATTTAGTAAAAATAATCCAATTGTTTTAAAGATGGCTGTTTTTGCAACAAATGAAAAAAAGACTTTTTTAGATTTAACTAGAGTAGAAGGAAATATTTTTCAATTAATTGATAAAGCTATGAAATATTTAGTTGAGAATTTAAGATGGCGTGTGGAATTAAGTAATGATACTATTCACCGTGATGAAATACCTGAAATTCCAATTGAAGCTTTACGTGAAATAGTTATAAATAGTTTTACTCATGCTAGATATGATGTTCAAATTCAACATGAAATAGATATATTTTCAGATAGAGTAGTAATCTCAAATCCTGGTTCATTTGCAAATGATTATGATCCTGAAGATTTTGCATTATCAAATATGAATTCATTTTTAAGAAATGAAAAAATTGCAAAAGTTTTATACTTGTGTAAAGATGTTGAATCATTTGGAACAGGATTTAATAAAATTTACTCATTATGTAAAAAAGCAAATGTTAAATTAGGATACAATAAATATGATGAATATTTCAGCTTTATATTTTATCGTGAAGATAGAAATGTCGTAACAAATGTCGTAACAAATGTCGTATTAAACGAAAATGAGAAAATAGTTCTAGAATTGTTAAAAAATGATAATTATTTAACAGCATTAAAAATTAGTGAATTAACAAATAAGTCATCTAGAAATATTCAAAGAATTTTAGATTCTTTAAAAAATAAAGGATTAATTGAAAGAATTGGTTCAAATAAAAATGGATATTGGAAAGTGAAAATATAAAAATGATTAAGCCTAATAGATTAAGAAAAGGTGATAAAGTAGCAATAGTAAGTTTATCTCGTGGTATGCTTGGTGAAGAAAAATTTATTCATATTCTTAATATTGCAAAAGAAAGATTAGAAAAAGAATATGGATTAGAAGTAGTTATAATGCCCAACGCTTTAAAAGGTATAAACTATTTATATGGACATCCAGAGGTAAGAGCAGAAGATTTAATGAATGCATTTAAAGATAAAACTATTAAAGCAATTATTAATGCCATTGGTGGAGATGATACAATAAGACTTTTGCCTTATATTGATTTTGATATTATAAAAAATAATCCTAAGATATTTATGGGTTTCTCTGATACAACGGTAAATCACTTTATGATGTATAAAGCAGGATTAGTATCATATTATGGTGCTTCACTTATGAATAATTGGGGCGAATATGTTGAAATAAATGAATATACAAAAAATGCAATTGAAAGTGCATTCTTTAATCCTACAGAAAACTATGAAATTAAATCTTCGCCATATTGTAGTTATGAAGATAAAAAAGTATATTTTAATATAAACAATATTAATAAAAAAAGAGAAGTTGAAAAAGAAGTAATAGGCTATGAAGTATTACAAGGGAAAGGAACTGCTTGGGGGAAGCTTTTAGGTGGATGTGTTGAAACATTTGTATATTTAATAGGGACACCACTTTGGCCAGAACTTGAAGAGTGGAAAGATAAGATTCTTTTCATAGAAGTAAGTGATGAAGATAAAAGTAGTGATTTACCAGAATATTATTTTGCTTGGATATTAAGAAATTTAGAAGCACAAGGTATTTTTAATGTTATTAAAGGCATTATTATGGGAAAACCTTGTGTTAAAGAAAAATATCAATCATATAAAGAAATATTATATGATGTTGTAAGTAATGAAGGTAGGCACTATGATTTACCTATTATATATAATGTAAATTTTGGTCATGCCTATCCTATTGGCATAATACCAATTGGGCTAGAATGTGAACTAGATTTAAATAATAAAAAAATTACAATATTAGAAAAAATTACTGAATAAAAGTATGTAGCAATTAAACAGATAAAAGATTTTAATGATTATTGTGTGAATAAATTTATGTGATATACAAAGAAAATTAATGCCATCTTAAGTGATGAGTCAGTTGATCTATTAGATGCTCAAATTATGAGAACATTGCTAAATTGTATTAAAGTAATTGATA
>CAYMGD010000068.1:0-3339 GCA_964389905.1 uncultured Coprobacillus sp.
AATATTAAGTCTATCAGCCATCGATAGATGATTAAAATGTTTCTTTCTAAATGATTGTAATTATATAATTTTTTTGATATACTATTAGTGTGGTGAACTTACTACACCCTTGATAGTTTTCAATTAAATTACCTAAGGGATAAATAACAGTTACAAAATCTCTTTAGGTGAAAACTAAAGGGAGTTTTTTTGTATACAATATAAAAAAGGAGTTGTGTTTTATGATAAAGAAATTTAGCAAACTATTTTTAGTATTGGTCGTATTACTTTTTAGTCTCGTATTGACTTCTTGTTATAAAGAAGAAAGATTTACCTTTAAAGAAGGAAAATATGAGTATTTGGGAGAAAGTTTTAATTTTTATAATGAAATTAACATTAAATATATATCCTTAGATTTTAGTAAAGATAATATTAAAAACAAAGATAGCAGTATATTAACAAATAGAAAAAATAATGAGTCTTTTTATGTTAATTTTTATTTTGAAAATGATAAAAACGAAGGCGTTTATTGCACTTTTGAATATTATGGAATAGTGGGCGATCAAATTGATAGGTATCACATTAAATTAGATGTTTCAAATTTGATTAAATGTGAGAACTCTTTTATTGTTATGGTTTTAGAATTTAAAAATACTAATTATTATATAGAGAATAAACAAGACTCTGAAGCTAATCGGATTTATCTAACAATAAATAATTTTACTATAGATGAAAACATTATAACCGAATATTCTTTCCCTTCTAATTTAATATTAAAATATGTTGAGGAGGAATAACTATGAAAAAATTTTTAATAATGTTTATGATGATACTTGGTGCAATTTCTGTTAATAGCACTCTAATAGTAAGTGCATAAGAAGAAAGTAACAAGGAGTTTATTTCTAAATATGAAACTTGGAATTCAGATTTGAGTGAAGAAGAATTAATTCAATATTATATTGATAATGATATTAGACCTGCAAATGCCCCAGCTGGTAGTGGCGAAAAATTACATCTAAATGATGTTTCTACTCATTTATCAGGTAGATTTCCTGAGTATTCTAGTTGGAGTGTTTCTAGTGCAAAAGGGTATGTAAGTGATGTATATGGAGGGAATCCATTAGAAACAGATGATCCTAATTCATATAATCTTAATCCTAATCCGCATATATTAGAAGCAAAAAGATTAGCAGGTATTACATATGACGCTTTAGGTTGTGGTCCATTAGCTATGATATCACAATTCGACTATTTAGCAAGATATGCCGGATATGTCTCTATAGCTGACAATTTAGAAGATTTTACTAACCCTACTGTAGTAACTGAAGCACCAAATTTTATTGCTTTAGCTCGTGAAATTTTAGAAAATACAGATACTATTTCAGCAGAATCAACTATAGGTCAAATAGTTAATGCTGGCCCCGGGACATTTACTTTTCCTTCGGAAGTGATAAATTCTTCAAGAGAAATTTTAGAAAACCATTATCTATCTATTAAAAAAACTGAAGAGGTTGTTGATGAAGAAGGAAACGTTTCAACAAGAACATACTATGATAATGATTCTCAAATCTTGGTTTCTGGTGATACAATTCCTAGCTTATCGTCTTTTTCAACTAAGATTAATAATTTGAAAGATTCTATTGATAGAGGGATGCCAGTAATTTGGTGGACATTAGGAGAAGATAAAGCTGAAGATTTTGGTAATCATTATATGAATATTTTTGGATATGAGTATTGGATAGGTACTGATTCTGCTGGTAATACAAAAACTCATTTAATGTTTAAACTTAGATTTAATTGGGGAATAGATGATGTTTATATGGATAGTGATGTTTTAGATGCAGTTAATGGTGGCTTCATCTATTTTGAAGAAACCCACGAAAAAACATTAATAAGACCAGAAAATTATGGGTATGAATGTCAATATTTTTATGATGAAAAAAATAAGACAATTATTCCAGAACTAGGATATACTTTTGACACAAAATATTTAAGAACTGGTTATGTAAACAGATATGACAGCACAAATACAAATTTAGTTGACCAACAAATTTCATTATCTGCTAAGAGAACAAATGCTGGAGAGGCATATATTCAGTATGAACTGTCAGTTCCAGTAAAATGGTTATATTTAGAAGTAAGTTGGTGGAGTACTTCAGAAGGAATTGCTTATTATAACGGACAAGCGGAAGTTGAATACAAAAATCATGATGGTAATTGGGTAACTCAGTTAGATCTTTTAAATGGTATTAGTGGGAATATTTCTAACTTAATAGATTATAAGTCAAAGATAAAGTGCGAATTTGAGTATTCAGTAACTGAATTTAGAATTTATGTTAAAACCGACAATCCTTCAGGTGATAGAAATAAAGGAAGGTTAGTTTTTGGTAATATCTTATTAATTCATGAAGAATTTGAGCATACGTATTCTTATATTTCTAATGGTAGTTCTGGTCATACGCGACATGTAGTTGCGGAGAAACTTCTACACAATATCATGCTGTAAATTCAAGCCAAGCTACAGGAAGATATGTAAATTGTATTTATTGTGGTCACTTAGTTGATTTAGGAACAGATATTGTTATTGCTGCTATGTTGGTAGAAGAAATGCTACATAGTGAAAATGGAAGTTACATTTTAAATGATGGTACTATTGTTTTAGTTGAGGAAGATATAGAAGCCTATCTTAATGGCACTTTAGTTTTTTCTTCTGGTGGTGAAACATTTTAATTATTAAAAATCAGGTTTAGTCGCAATGACTAAGTCTTTTTTACATTGCCAGTCAATGTGAAATGCCTATAGGTACGGAAATGAGCGCATTAGCATTAAACTTAAAAGCAATGAAAGAGACGGTAATAGGAAGCGATAAAGAAGAATATTATTTTACAGAAGATAGTTTAATCAAAGCAAAAATACCTTTTTTACATTCAATAAAAATAATATAACCAAATATTATGATTTTACATATATAATAAGTTACGCATATAATCAAGCTAATAATGAAGAAGTTGAAGAAATAATAAAAAAGGATATAAATACTATTATTACTCTGATTTTATAAATTATGATTATGGTTATTTAATAATAAATAATATTGATTATGATCATCCAGATTTTTATAACAATCTTGGTGAAACAATAAGTGCTTTTAAAAATGTTGCTGAAAAAGCAAAATGTTTAATTTTAAATAATGATGATAAAAATATGAAAAAAATAAAACACCGTTGTCTATATACTTTTGGTATCGATAATAAAAGTTTTGTTACAGGAACTATTATTCAAAAAAATAAAAAAGGTTATAGGATTAAAAGTAATCTTGAAGAATATATTAATCAAACGTTAATAACATATGAACAACCC
>CAYMGD010000069.1:0-3252 GCA_964389905.1 uncultured Coprobacillus sp.
CTTTGTAACTAGCCTAATTATAGCAAATAATATATGGTTTGTAAATATGTTTTTTAATTATTTTGACATATGTTTTTTAATTATTTTGACATCCATTTATTTTAAAAGTAAAACTTATGTAGAAAACTGAGAACTATTTTATGAGTCCCCAGTCATCATTTTCAGAATATATTATAATTCCTTTTTCTTTCAAAAGTTTACAAGTAATGCCATCTCCAATAGTTAGTTGTGAGGTGAAAGTTCCATCGTATACTTTCCCTTTCCCACAAGATGGACTATTGGCCTTCAAAATAGCTACCTTAATATTTTTTTCTTTGATTATTTTATATGCTAAATTAGCTCCAGAGATATAGTTATTTGTTACATCCTTACCATCTTTAGTAATTACTTTTCCTAAAGTTATTTCTGCAGGACAACGAGGAGTAGAAAGAGAACCATAAATTTCAGGACAAATAGGACATAACTCGTGTTTTTCTTTTAAAGTTATAACTCTTTCATTCAAATTGTTTTGACCATTATATTTGCAGTTATAACCCAGCAAACACGCACTCACAGCAATTTTCATTACATCACCTTAATAACTGCCACTTTCAAATAAAGTGATTCAGTCATATTAATTAACGAAGCATGGTCTTTACCTTGAAATCTTATTTCAATAAGTTTAGCCTTAGTTTTGCTATTTCTCACTGCTTCTTCTATCATTTTGGTAAATAGTGGCAGTGTTAAATGTTGAGAGCAACTACAAGTAATAAGATAGCCATTAGTATTAATTAGTTTCAAAGCTAAAGTATTTATATCTAGATAACCTTTATATCCTTGTTTAACAGCATCAATAGATTTAATAAAGGCAGGAGGATCAAGAACTATAACATCAAACTTTTCATTGTTTTTCTTGTATTCACGAAGCTTATCAAAAACGTCACATGTAATTGCTTCAATATTATCAAAGCCATTTAGTTTAGCATTTTCGTTTACACTTTCTATGGCTCTTTCACTGATATCTAATGCTTTTATTTCCTTAGCATTATTTTTAGCAGCATTTAATGAAAAGCCTCCAACATTACAAAAACAATCTAACACTTTTTTATCACGAACATAATACTTTATATTATCTCTATTTTCTTTTTGATCTAAGAAATATCCTGTCTTTTGCCCATTAATAATATCAACATATAGCTTTATATCATTTTCCTCAATAAGAACTTTTTCAGGAACACTTCCATATAAAAGCCCTTTTTGTTCCTTTAAACCTTCTTTAAGACGTACAGCCACATCGCTTCTTTCGTAAATGCCTAGAGGTTTAAAGATATCCACTAATATTTCAATTAACATTTGCTTACGAATTTCCATTCCTAGTGACAAAAATTGCACTGATAGATACTTTCCATACTTATCAACAATAAGTCCTGGCAAGAAGTCACTTTCCCCAAAAACAACGCGATAATTATCAGAGTATCCTAAACTCAAACGATAATCATTACTTCTTTTTATTCTTTTATAAAAGAAATCTTTATCAACTTCTTCTTCGGTATTAGAAAGCATTCTTACAATAATTTTAGAAGCGTGGTTAATAAAACCAATTCCAATAAATCTTTCATCAAAAGATACTACCTTACAAACACTTCCCTGAATATCTTTACCAGATATAGAAGATACTTCATTAGCATATATCCAGGGAAAGCCATTAATTACATTTTTTTCTTCATTTCTTTTTAATTTTACAATATACATTTTTATCAGTCCTTAAAATGATTATATCACAATTAAACTTTATGGTAAAGAAAAAGAGCAAATAATTTAAAACTATTTACTCAAAATTTTCTTTAAAAATATTCTTGATTTTATCAATTACATCAGGAGTTGAATCAATAATCTTTTCATACAAATGTACAGAATCATCTAAATGAAGAATTCTTGTGCCGCTACTATCAATTACTAGAAAAGCAACAGGTATAATATTGACACTTCCTCCTGTTCCGCCTCCAAAAGGATATTGATTATCATCCTTTATCGTATCTAACTTTTGATCTAATCCACCTGTCAAAAATGAACACTTAACTCGTGAAATTGGTATAACCGATACTTCCTCATTTAACTTACAAATCTTTCCAACTACCGTATTAACATCAATCATCTCTCTTATACTATCCATTGATATTCTAAACAAATCACTTATTGGATGTTCCAACATTTATAGCACTTCCTTTTTTCTTATTTTTTATTATTTGTTTTACACTAATAATATATGCAACAATAAAATAAATGCTCCTAATATAAAAGATAAATTCGAATTCAACGCTATTCTTTTTATTATTGTCATATACAACATTATAATACTCATTTTCTAAGTTTATAAAGTTTGTCTTCACAAAGTTTCGAAAAGCATAAATTGAATTCCAAGAAATTACTGATAAAAAGACGTTGTTAATATAATAAATAATTGTTAATTTTCTTATAACAATCATTTTCATTAATTCTTTTAAAAACTTATTATAAATCTTTAAATTAATTATACTATTAATGATAGTATCAAAACTTACTTTAGAATTTGTTGAATAAAAACGTTTAAGAAACTCATCAAGGTCGAATCTTATATTAAATAACTTCACAAAATATAAATTGATGTCATTCTTTTTATCATTTCTAATTATCTGCACTTTTATTGGCATAAAAAGAATTAATATTATTATTGTAAATATAATTATTAGAGTTAACATATCTATATTATTTCCCAATTTAAGGCATTTATGAATACAAAATAATATTTTTACTATATCTTTTAATACTCATTTATGATATACTATTAATGGTGAGTAATTATGAAAAAGTTTATTTTACGATTAATTGATAACTATCAAGCAACAACAAAAAATAACAAAAAAAGATGCCGATTCGTACCTAGTTGCTCCCAATACGCAAAAGATTGCTATATGAATTTTTCCTTTTTAAAGGCTTCTTTTCTTACAGTTTTTCGAATAGTCAGATGTAACCCTTTTTCTAAAGGTGGCTATGATCCAATCCCATTAACTTTAAAAGAAAAAAAAGAAATCAAACAATCAATGCCAAAAAAAATAACAAACGATAAAATTAATCCTTTCAATATGTACTACAAAAAAAGATATGCAAATTACAAAAAAAAGTAAATTTTTATATTGCATTAACGCGTCAAAAGGTGTATAATATGTTAGTATGTTTGATGCACCCTTAGCTCAGCTGGCAGAGCAACTGACTCTTAATCAGTGGGTCCGGGGT
>CAYMGD010000070.1:0-2436 GCA_964389905.1 uncultured Coprobacillus sp.
GGAATGGATGCAACACAATATAAGGATTATGTTTTAATTATATTATTTATGAAGGTTATTACAGATAAATATTATGGTAAAACTAATTCATTAATCGAAGTTCCTGATGATGCAAATTTTAATACAATGATTTCATTAAAAGGAAAAAAGAACATTGGTGAAGAGTTTAATATTATATTACAAAAAATAGCTGAAGAAAATGATTTACAAGGAATAATAGACGTTGTAGATTTCAATGATGAAAATAAACTTGGAAAAGGTAAAGACATGATTGATGCTTTAACTGGATTAGTTGAAATATTTCAAGATAAAGATTTAGACTTTAGTAATAATAGAGCTGATGATGATGATATTTTAGGAGATGCATACGAATATTTAATGAAGAAATTCGCATCAGAAGCAGGTAAAAGTAAAGGACAATTTTATACACCATCAGAAGTATCAAGAATAATGGCTAAAATTATAGGAATTAGTCATTCTGAACAAAATGTTATTTCAGTTTATGATATGGCATGTGGGTCTGGGTCATTACTATTAAAAGCAGCATCTGAAGCAAAACAAAATAAAAAAGTATATTTATATGGTCAAGAAAAAGATACAAATACAGCAGGACTATGTGTAATGAATATGTTTTTACATGGTAATGAAACAGCAATAATAAAAGTTGATAATACATTGACAAAACCACAATTTTTAGGAAACGGAAGACTTCAAACTTTTGATTATTGTGTTGCTAATCCACCATTTTCAGTAAAAAAATGGAATACTGATATGGAAGAAACTTATGATAGATTTACTGGGTTTGGTATGCCACCAGAAGGTTGTGCTGACTATGCTTTTTTACTACATATGTTAAAGTCGATGGACCCAGATCATGGCAGAGCAGCTATTATTCTTCCTCATGGTGTTTTGTTTAGAGGTGGACAAGAGGAACAAATAAGAACTAAATTAATAACAAAAGGATATATTGAAGGTATTATTGGTTTGCCAGCTAACTTATTTTATGGTACTGGAATACCTGCTTGTATTATTGTTTTAGATAAGAAGAATGCTTCAAGTAGGAAAAATATATTTATAATTGATGCAAGTAAAAACTATATAAAAGATGGAAATAAAAATAAACTAAGAGAAGAAGATATCAAAAAAATAGTTGATACTTATAATAATAGAATAATTGAACAAAAATATTCTGATAATGTAAGTATTGAAAAAATTGCATCAGAGCAATATAACTTAAATATACCAAGATACGTTGATGCTTCACAAGATGAAATGAAACCCGATTTAAAAGCTCACCTTTTAGGAGGAATTCCAAAGTCTAATATTGATTTTTATAATAATTTTTGGTCCGTTGCTCCAGAATTAAAGAAGTCATTATTTTCAGACGATGAAAAAGAAGGGTATTATATTTTAAATGCTTCAAAGGATGAAATTTCAACTAAAATTAACGAATCATTAGAGATTAAGTCATATATTAAAAATGTAAATGAAAAAATTTCTATATGGGAAAATAAAATAAAATCAATTTTGTTAGATTTGAATAATGAAATGAGAGTTAAAGAAATTAT
Source organism: uncultured Coprobacillus sp. (assembly GCA_964389905.1). Taxonomy (GTDB): domain Bacteria; phylum Bacillota_I; class Bacilli_A; order ML615J-28; family CAG-698; genus CAG-698. The sequence goes on from CAYMGD010000070.1 coordinate 1,569, forward strand.
AGAAAATATTTCAAATGAATTATTAGAAATATTTAATGATGATATTCTAATTAACAAATATGATGCTTATGAATATTTAATGAACTATTACGATACAATATTAAAAGATGACTTATATATGATTACGGATAATGGTTGGATTCCTACTTTGTCTTATGCAAAAGATAAAAATGGAAAGATAAAAAAGAATGAATTTGATTCTGAACTTTTACCAAAACAAATTATAATAAATAAATATTTTGATGAAGAACAATCAAAAATAGATGAAAAGAATAATGAGTTAAATAATTTGACAGCAGAATTTGAAAGTATAGTCGAAGAAAATACAGGTGATGAAAACTTATTTGCAGATGATGATAAAGTTAATGAAAAATTGTTAAAAGACAAGAGAAAAGAATCATATGATGAAGAATTAGTTATAATAGAAAAATTATTAGAAAATTTATCTAATCAAAAAGATGTTAAAAAAGATATAAAAAATTTACAAGAATTATTAAATGATAAAGTTATTTCTAAATATAGTTCTTTAGAATCAGATGAATGTAAAAATATTATTGTTTATGATAAATGGTTTGCATCAATTGAAGAAAAGTTTGCGAATTGTATAAATAATATTATTACCAATTTATCAAGTAGCATAGTTAAATTAGAAGAAGAATATGAGTATACACTAGGAAATGTTAACGAAGAAATAAACAAAAAGGAAAAAGAGTTATCTAATTTATTAAAGGAACTTGTTGGTGATACTGACGACATGAAAGCGTTTGATGAGTTTATTAAAGAACTTGGTGGTGAATAAGATGGATAATTTATTAAAACCAAGAATTAGATTTAAAGGATTTACTGACGTTTGGGAACAACGTAAGTT
>CAYMGD010000071.1:0-1980 GCA_964389905.1 uncultured Coprobacillus sp.
TCGCCCTCTCAAGGCGACATTCGCGGGTTCGAACCCCGTGCTGACTACCATTAATCGACATCTGTTAGTCTTCTGATAAAGAAGGCTAATTTTTGATTTTGTAGGGTATTTTAGCCAAAAATGGTTAGAATACCATCTTTTTTTATGCAAATAAAAGACTTTTTGTTGTGTATACTTAAGGAGACTTTTCAAGGAATCGAACCTGCTTTCGTGGGGAATTGAACCTTTAGTTTCGATGGGAACTGAACTATTAAGGGATAATGGTAGAATCTTTATTTAAAAAATAGTATAATTATTTTATAAAAACACCCAATGAAAACTATTTAAAATGCACTTTATAGGTGAAAGGTGGTGAAATAATGGATGTAAATGTTTTAGAGAAATATATTGAGAGAATATATGGGTATGCATTAAATAATACTTATTCAACAGATGAGGCACAAGATTTGTCTCAAGAGATTCTTTTAACTGCAGTAAAAGAGTTGCCATACTTAAGAGATGAAAGTAGGTTCGAACCTTGGCTTTTTGGAATTGCTAGAAATCAAACAAAAGTATTTAGAAGAAAGAAAGCAAAAGAGAAAGCATTATATTCATATGATGTATTAGATGATTATCCAGATAATTATGATGTAGATTATGAAAAAATCGAATTGCACAATAGATTAAGAAGACATATCGCAATGTTATCGTCAATATATCGAGAAACTATAATATTATACTATTATGATAACTTTTCAGTAAAACAAATTTCAGAAAAACTTAATATCCCAGAAGGAACTATTTCATGGAGATTAAAAGTTGCTAGAAATAAAATTAAGGAGGAATTTGAAAATATGGAAGAAAGTGCATTAAAACCAATTAAAATGAAAATTAATATTTATGGTAATGGAAACTTTGATGGAGAAAATATCCCATTCCCTGATGTTTACATTAGTGATGCTTTATCACAAAATATTTTATTTAATTGTTATGAAGCACCAAAGACAGTTGAAGAGTTAACTAAAATTTGTGGTGTGCCTGCATACTATATTGAGGATAGTATTAAAAACTTATTAATAAGAGAAGCATTAATTGAAGAAAAGAAAGGAAGATATAGAACTGATTTTATTATATGGTTTGATAAATATGATAAGTTCTATGATGAAAACTTTCTAACCTTTGTTAATCCTATTAAAGATAGAATTTATGAAGCCTTTAAAAGTATTTACAGTGAAGCTAAAAACTTAAACATTTATAAAGGAACTATGAAAGAAGAAAACTTGTTCCATTTATACACAATGTTATCAATACAATATGTAAACAGCAAGTATAATAAAATGCCTTGGAGACCATTAAAAATAAAATATAATGGGTTTGCGTGGAATTATACAGCAACATACACAACAGGTAAATATTCTAATCATATGTATGGCTTTGTAAAAACAGGAAATGAAAGTTATGGTGGTAATACCATTACAGAACGAATTACTGGAATAGATGGTATTAGTAAAAGAGAACCTATTAAAGATATTGCTATTAATACTTGCATGGAAATTGTTAATGGTGTAGAACCAATTGATAAAGAACTTGTTTCTGATTTAATAATGAAAGGATTTGTTATTAGAGATAAAACTGGTAAACTAGTTTTAACTATCCCTTATATATCAAAAGAATATGAAAATCAGTTATATGAAATTGTTGAAAAGTATTTATCTACATTAATGGAAGAATACTTAGAAATTGTTAAAAAATTTGCCAATGAATATATAAAGTTGTTTCCTAAACATCTTGAAGATGAAGCAATAAGATGGTCTAGAAATGCATTCCTTGGTTTATTTAATAAAATCCATAACTATGGTCAAAATAATAATTGCATTGATAAAGTTATAAAAAATAGTTATTTAGAAGTAATGTTAGATTATAAATAAATTATAATAAATATAGTCTAATGACGGTTTGTCAATCATCATGCACAAAAATTGTGCCCTAGATTAATGGGTT
>CAYMGD010000072.1:0-1945 GCA_964389905.1 uncultured Coprobacillus sp.
TTGATTTTGACTGTAAAACTAATCAAAAATTATGTATTTTTTTACAGCCCCTTTTTTATTTAATGTTATTAACTAATAAAGATAAACGTGATTTGTTTCTTGCAACATAGTTTTTATGGAAAATACCTTTAGCTAAACCTTTATCAAGTTTCTTTGATGCGAAGTTATAAGCTATTACAGCTCCATCTTTATCGCCTGCTGAAACTTTTGCAAGTACAGCTTTAATAGCAGTTTTTACAGATGATTTAAAAGAAGCGTTTTGTAATCTTTTCTTTTCACTTGTTTTGATACGTTTAACTTGTTGTTTAATGTTTGCCATTATTTCACCTCCACATTAAATACAAATATACTTATTAATTATACAAGAAAAAGACAAAAAAATCAAGATATATTTTCGATATATTTTTATACTAACTATTTTGAAAAATATATGATAGTATAAATTACCATAAAATAGCATTAAAAATTTTGTTTTTACTGTTAATAATATTATTATACGAGGTGATAAAATGGATAAATATGCTGTCAGAACAGATTTGGCTACAGAAGCCATAAATAACCATCAAATAGATGAAGAAGAAAGGAATATCAATGGAATAAACTTAAGAAGAGTTTTTGTTGATGAAAATCAAGGCAAAGAAATAGGAAAGAAACAAGGAGTGTATTATACTTTAGATACAAGAGCAATTGAAACTCATGATAATGATGATATAGCAAATTGTGTGAATGTTCTTGCAAGTGTTATAAAAGAAGTAATGGGATATGAAAATATAGATAATAATGCTAAGGGGTTAATAGTAGGTTTAGGAAACATCAATGTAACACCTGACTCATTAGGACCACTTGTTTGTGACAATGTCATAGTTACAAGGCATATGTTTTTGCTTGACCCAGATAAGGTTAGTCCAGGCATAAGAGAGGTTAGTGCGATATCACCTGGGGTAATGGGTACAACAGGTATTGAGACTTTTGACATTATTGAAGCCGTTAAGAATAAGATTAAAGTTGATTATATGATTGTTGTTGATGCACTAGCATCAAGGTCTATTGATAGGGTCAATAGAACTATTCAGGTAACTAATACAGGCATTAGCCCTGGTTCAGGGGTTGGAAATCGTCGTAAGGAGTTAAGCAAAGAAACAATTGGCATTCCCGTTATAGCAATTGGCGTTCCAACTGTTGTTGATGCAGTTACAATAACTAGTGATACAATTGATATTATTATGAAATATATGAATAACATTCATAAACGGATTGATAATGTAGATATCGAAGATATGCCAAGACCTAATAAAGAGTATCGTGAAGAACTATTCGGTAATGTTGGAGCTTTAAGTGAGGATGAAAAAAGACAACTAATCGATGAAATTCTTACACCAACAGGTTTTAATATGATGGTAACTCCTAAAGAAGTAGATTTGGATATATCAGATTTAACTGAAATCATCAGCAAAGCCATTGATAGGGCATTACATCCACTAGTAGGCAGCTATGAAGTTTAACTATATACTTTTGTTAGGTATTTTCTTTTTTGTAGGATATGTTCTAAACGTACCAGCTGATGATGAAGTAAGAATATTAAATGAACAATTAAAAGAATTCGAAGGAGAAATAATTGTAGATAATAATACTTATTCACCTTCAAAAAATGTTATCGAAGGGAATATAATCAATAAAACAGGAAAGAAAGTTGAAGGAGTTATCGAATCAGGTTTTGATTTACTTTTTTCAATAGTAAAAGGTGTAATTGATGGGCAGTAAAGAATTGACGAAAAAGTTGATAATTGTTTTATTTGCTTACTTGCTTTTTATGATTATTGTACAAATAATGCTTTAAAAAATAATTAAAAAACATATTTACAAACCATATATTATTTGCTATAATTAGGTTAATTACAAAGGTTGTAATTTCAATCATTGTTACTATTATACCTCTAAGATAGTT
>CAYMGD010000073.1:0-1863 GCA_964389905.1 uncultured Coprobacillus sp.
AATTGGTAAAATTAACTTTAGCTTTTTTGGTTGCTTTATATTTGACTTTAACATAGCGTAAAAGTCAAATATGAAACATTTCGTAGTAATGGCACATTAATTGACATCTGTTAGTCTTCTGATAAAGAAGGCTAATTTTTGATTTTGTAGACCATTTTGCTTGAAATATAGTAAAATGGTCTTTTTTTATGCAAATAAAAGACTTTTTGTTGTGTATACTTAAGGAGACTTACCAAGGAACAGGACTAGTAAAAAAAGACATTTTATCGATGGAAAATGCTTATTCAATTAAAAAAGTTATAAATTATTAATGGCGTTTTGTATTCTATAATCTTTATGGGGGTTAGGTTAAATAAAAATTTATTATACTTGAAAATATGAATAATAAAGTGTATAATAAATGTAGAATAAAAGTATAATAAAAATAAATAATATTTTGGAGGCCATTATGAATCTTGGTAAAGAAAATGAGACACTAGAATTTAAAAAATCAATTGGTGAGTTAAAAGAAGGTGTAATATCTATTTCATCAATGTTGAATAAAAGTGGATATGGAATATTGTATTTTGGTGTAAAAAATGATGGATTAGTAATTGGCCAAGAAATTGGTTCAATGACCTTAAAAAATATATCTCAAGCAATAGCCAATTTTATTAAGCCACAAATTATTCCTACAATATCAGTTGAATTTATTGATGACAAAACAATTGTAAAAGTAGAAGTAAAAGGAGATTGTAAGCCATATTCTGCTTATGGCAGATATTATATAAGATCATCAGATGAAGATAGAGATATTTCTCCGGAAAACTTAAAACAATTAATGAGAAGAGATGATTCAGATTCTATAGTCAAAATTGAATCAAATAATCAATTTTTAACTTTTAATTATTTGAAAAATTTATATATGATTAATGGATTAACATTGAATGAAGAAACATTTAAATATAACTTAAATCTAGTTACAAGTGATAATAAGTATAATTTAATGGCTGACATATTATCTGATAATAATACTTATTCTATCAAAGTTGCAAAATTCAGTGGAGTCGATAAGATAAATTTAGTTAAAAGAAATGAATACGGATATAAATGTTTAATTCTTGCAATGCAACAGGTACTTGATTATGTAGAATCATTAAATGAAACATTCGTCAAAATCGAAGGAGCAGTAAGACAAGAAACAAAACTATTTGATTTTAGTTGTTTTAGAGAAGCTTGGCTCAATGCGTGTTTACATAATAAGTGGTCGCGTCAAACTCCTCCTGCAGTATATCTTTATTCTAATAGAATAGAAATTATATCAACGGGTGGCTTGCCTGCGGATTTTTCTGAAGAAGATTTTTTTAAAGGGAGAAGTAAACCTGTGAACATTGAATTACAAAAAATAATGGGACAATTAAATTTGATTGAGCAAACTGGACATGGAGTACCATTAATTGTTAGTAAATATGGTAGAAATGTTTTTGAAATTACTGATAATTTTATAACAGTTACAATTCCATATGCTGTTGCTAACATAACAAAAACAAATGACAGCTTAACAAAAATCGAGTTAACAAAATCTGAACAAAAAGTTTTAAATATATTAGAGGAAAATAATAATATAACAGTAGCACAACTATGTGAAATTTTAGATATAAAACAAACTGCAATTAATAATGCAATAAAGGGGTTAAAGAAAAAAGGTTTGATAAAAAGAATAGGTTCTAATAAAACTGGATATTGGGAAATATTATGAGGACTGTCTATAAATAAAATAAAATAAATTGATGCGATGAGATATGAAATGAATAAAATGGAATATTTATCATTAAATGAATATATGAAATTTATTAATAATACTATATTTTTAGGAGAAACTTA